>DATJIX010000507.1:0-2971 GCA_035492865.1 Mycobacterium sp.
TCGACGCCACCATCGTCAACGTCGCCCTGCCCACGCTGTCGCGCGACCTGGACGCCGATACCGCACAGCTGCAATGGATCGTGGACGCCTACACCCTGGTGATGGCCGGGTTGATGCTGTCCGCCGGTAGCCTTTCCGACCGGTTCGGACGTCGCGGCTGGCTCAGCGCGGGCCTCGCTGCTTTCGCGGTCACGTCCGCCGTTGCGGCTCAGGTGAATACGGCCGACGGCCTGATCGCGGCGCGCGCGGCGATGGGCGTCGGCGCGGCGGTGATCTTCCCGACCACCCTGTCGTTGATCACCAACATCTTCACCGACCCCGTGAAGCGGGCCAAGGCCATCGGGCTGTGGGCCGCGATGGTCGGCGTCGGCGTCGCCGTGGGGCCCATCTCCGGCGGCTGGCTGCTCGAACACTTCTCATGGGGTTCGGTGTTCATGGTCAACGTGCCGGTGGCGGCTGTCGCGATCATCGGCGGCATCCTGTTCGTTCCGACGTCCCGCGACCCCGCGGCGCCGCCCGTCGACGTACCCGGCTTGGTGCTGTCGTCGATCGGCATCACCGCGCTGGTCTACACCGTGATCGAGGCGCCCACTTGGGGGTGGGGCAGCGCCCACACCGCCGCCGGTTTCGCCGCATCGATTGTGGTGCTCGCCGCCTTCGCGCTATGGGAGCACCGCACGCCACACCCGATGCTCGACGTGACGGTGTTCTTCAACCGGCGGTTCTCCGGCGGCAGCCTGGCGGTCACCGCGGGATTTTTGACCTTGTTCGGCTTCATCTTCGTCATCACCCAGTACTTCCAGTTCATCAAGGGCTACACGGCATTTGAGACCGGCGTTCGGTTGCTACCTGTCGCGATCTCGATCGCGGTGGCCAGCATCGTCGGCCCGCGCATCGTCGAGTGGATCGGCACGACCACCGTCGTCGCAGGTGGCCTCGCCACCTTCGCGGCGGGGCTCGCGTGGGCATCGACTGCGGACGCCGCCACGCCGTATATCCAAATCGCCTTGCAGATGGTGCTTCTTGGCGGTGGCCTTGGGCTGACCACGGCACCGGCCACCGAATCGATCATGGGCTCGCTGTCCGTGGACAAGGCCGGCGTCGGCTCCGCCGTCAACGACACCACCCGCGAACTGGGCGGCACGCTGGGCGTGGCGATCGTCGGCAGCGTGTTCGCGTCCATCTACTCGAGCCGGCTGGCCGGCAGCGCTTCGTTGGCCGGCCTGCCTGCGGAGGCGCGCGCGACGATGGAACGGTCGATGGCCGCCGCCCAGCGGGTCATCGCCCAACTACCGCAGGGCGTGATCCCCGACGCCCGGGCGGCCGTCAACACCGCATTTCTCGACGGCCTTCAGATCGGCTCTCTTGTCAGCGCCGCTATCGCCCTTGGCGCCGCGATCGTCGTCGCGTGGCTGCTCCCTGCCCGGGCACAGGTGGCCGATCAGCCCCAGCCCGAGGAGGTATCGGCCTAGACTCCGGCGAATGGACGCCGACTACATCGTGGTGGGAACCGGCTCAGCCGGATCGGTCGTGGCCAACAGGCTCAGCGCCGATCCGGCGGTTTCGGTCGTGGTGCTCGAGGCGGGCCCGCGCGACAAGGACAAGTTCATCCATATTCCCGCGGGTTTCGCGAAACTGTTTCGCAGCGAGATGGACTGGGACTATTTGACGGAGCCGCAGAAGGAACTCGACGGCCGTGAAATCTATTGGCCACGAGGCAAAGTGCTCGGCGGATCATCGTCGATGAACGCGATGATGTGGGTCCGCGGCTTTCCCGCCGATTACGACGAGTGGGCCGAGCATGCCGGTGAGCAGTGGAATTACGCCAACGTCGAGAAGTACTTTCGGCGCATCGAGAGCGGTCCGCTGGTCATCTCCCCACAGCGCAGCCCACGCAGCTGCACCGCGGCCTGGCTGGATGCCGCTCGCGAGTGCGGCCACGACGGGTTCGTCGAGACCCGGGTCACGCAGCGCAAGGGTGCGCGGTGGAGTACGGCCGACGCGTATCTGAAACCTGCACTGCGGCGCCCGAACCTGACGCTGCACACGCAAGCCACCGCCACACGCGTGATATTCGACGGAAAGCGCGCAGTCGGTGTGGAATTCGAACAGCTCGGTGCTCGTCGCGTCGTCAACGCGCGCCGCGAAGTGGTGCTCTGCGGCGGCGCGATCAACAGCCCGCAGCTCCTGATGCTGTCGGGTATCGGCGCAGGCGACCAACTCGCCGACCACGGGATCGACGTCGTGGCCGACGCACCCGACGTCGGCGCCAATCTGCTGGACCACTTGGTCGTTCCGGTCGGCTTCGACGTGCCGAGCGATACCTTGTTCACCGCCGAGAAGCCGGTGGAGCTGTTGAACTACTTCGTGCGCAGGCGCGGGATGCTCACCTCCAACGTGGGCGAGGCCTACGGGTTCGCCAAGAGCCGCCAGGATCTCGAACACCCGGATCTGGAACTGATTTTCGCGCCCGCGCCGTACTTCGAGGAAGGTCTCGGCGAACCTTACGATCGGCACGCCGTGGTGATGGGGCCGATCCTGCTCAAGCCGGAAAGCCGCGGCACGATCACCCTGCGATCCTCGGACCCGAAGGACAAGCCGATCATCGACCCGCGGTATCTGAGCGACGAGGCGGGAGCCGACCGCGCGGCGCTGACGGCAGGGCTTCGGATGTGTGCCGACATCGCCAAGTCTGCGGCACTGAAGGGCATCATCGGCAAGGTGGCCCGGCCCGTCGGTGCGACAAACCTCGACGACGAAACGATCGAACGAGCGCTGAACTCGTTGTCGCACACGCTTTATCACCCCGTGGGCACCTGCCGGATGGGCGGCGACGACACCAGCGTCGTCGACCCGCAGCTACGAGTGCGCGGCGTGGACGGGCTGCGGGTCGCCGACGCATCGGTGATGCCGACGATCATCCGCGGACACACGCATGCGCCCAGCGTGCTGATCGGGGAGAAGGCCGCCG
>DATJIX010000508.1:0-3309 GCA_035492865.1 Mycobacterium sp.
GGCAGCGTCTTGCGGGTGTCGCGGATCTTGGCCTTGGTGCCCTCCACCGCGTCCACCCACGCCGCCGTCTCCGTCGCAATGCCCGACAGGTGACACACCAGGTTCAGCATCGTGCGCTCGGCGGTCAGCAGACCTTGGGTCGGCCCCTCGACGATCAGCGCGGCGGCACCCGCCTCCAACCGTGCGCCGTCGTCCACCCGATGTTTCACAACGTAGCCGTCGGGCCCGATGACCTCGTCGAGCACCAACAGCGCGATGTCCACGCCCGCGATCACGCCGGGCTCGCGCGTCACCATCGAGGCTGTGGTGGTCGCATCGGCAGGCACCGTCGTCAGCGTGGTGACGTCGGGCCCGTAGCGCAGGTCTTCCTCGAGGGCACGCGCGATCACCCTGCGAGCCTCGGTCAGCTCCTCGGCGCTCAGCTCCATCAGCCCGCCACCAGGCTGTGCGCCAACGAGGGATCGGTGTCGGGGAAGTCGGAGCGGTGATGGCAGCCGCGGGACTCGGTGCGGGCCAGCGCCGCGGCGGCGACGGCCCCAGCGGCAGTAGTCAGTGCGACGTCCTCGAAGTCGCTGCGGGACTTGAGAACACGTGGTGTTGCGGTGTCGAGCTCCTTTGCCAGCCGCTCCAACCCGTCGCGATCGCGAACCACCGATGCGTAGCGCGTCATCGCCCGCTGCAGGTCCGCCCGCGGCAAGGCGTGGCGCCTGGCCTGGTCCGGCAGCGCCGCATTGAGAGGTCCGGCATCCGCCGCGTGCGCGGCCGCAGCCTTGCCCGCCCTGCCGCCGACGACCAGACCCTCGAGAAGGCTGTTGGACGCCAACCGGTTTGCGCCGTGCAGGCCGGTGCGGGCCACCTCGCCCGCCGCGTACAGCCCCGCGAGTTCGGTGCGGCCGGACACGTCGGTCACCACTCCGCCACAGCTGTAGTGCGCACCGGGAACGACGGGAATCGGTTCGCGCGTCGGGTCGATGCCCGCCGCATGGCAGGCCGCAGTCACCGTCGGGAACCGCCTCTCGAAGCCGTCGATGCCGCGCGCATCGAGGTACACGCACGGATCGCCGGTCTCGACCAGCCGGGCGTCGATGGCCGCAGCCACCACATCCCGTGGTGCGAGGTCGCCCATCGGATGCACGCCCGCGGTCACTGAGTTGCCTTGCCGGTCAACGAGAATCGCACCCTCACCGCGGACCGCTTCGGTGATCAGTGGGCGCCGGCCACCGGCATCACCCTCGAACAGCATGGTCGGATGGAACTGGATGAATTCGACGTCGCTGACGGCGAGTCCGGCCCACATCGCAAGCGCAACGCCGTCGCCGGTCGAGCCCTCGGGATTCGTGGTCGCGGTGTACAGGTGACCCAGCCCGCCGGTCGCGAGGATCACCGACGGTGCGTGCACGATGCCGAGGCCGTCGTCGTTGAGCACCAGCACACCGGTCACCGCGCCGTCAGCCTGAAGCAATTCGAGGGCGACGTGATTGCGGCGGATGTCCAACCGCGCCGCGGCGTTGTCGAGCGCCCGTTGCACCTCCGCGCCTGTCGCGTCGCCGCCGGCGTGGATGATGCGGCGCCTCGAATGTCCACCCTCGCGAGTGAGCGCCCACCGGCCGGGCGCGGCTTCGTCGAAACGCGCTCCGTCGTCTACCAGTTCGCGAACCGCGCGGTAGCCGTCGGTCACGATCGAGCGCACCGCAACCGGATCGCACAGGCCGGCACCCGCGGCCAACGTGTCCGCCACGTGTTGGTCGATCGAGTCTCCGTCGTCGTGCAAGGCGTCCGGCAGCACGACGGCGATCCCGCCCTGCGCATAGAACGTCGCGGTATCGCCCGCCTTGCTCAGCACCACCACTTTTTGGCCGCTGCGGTGCGCGGCCAGTGCCGCGACGAGACCGGCCACCCCGGTTCCGATGACGACGACGTCGGCACGCTGCTGCCAGTAGCCGCGACCCCCGCAGGCGGCGTTCATTCGCCGCCGCCTGGGGTGCCGATCTCGATCATCCGCTGCACGCTGGCACGCGCCAACCGGGCGGTCTCCGGATCGACGTCGACCTCGTCGCGGCCTTCCACCAGGCAGCGCAGCAACGCCGCGGGGGTGATCATCTTCATGTACTTGCACGACGCCCGGTCGTTGACGGCGCGGAAGTCCACTTCCGGTGCGGCGCGGCGCAATTGGTGCAGCATGCCGACCTCGGTGGCGACCAGCACCTGACGGGCGTGAGTTTGGCGCGCCGCATCCAGCATGCCGCCGGTGGACAGGATCTTGACCCGATCCTCCGGGAAGGCACCCTCGCCCGCCAGATACAAGGCCGATGTGGCGCAACCACATTCGGGGTGAACGTACAGCTCGGCGTCTGGATGCGTACGGGCCTGGTCGGCGAGCTCGTCGCCGTTGATGCCTGCGTGCACATGGCATTCGCCTGCCCACACATGGAGGTTCTTTCGGCCCGTCATGCGCCGCACGTGCGCCCCGAGGAACTGGTCCGGGCAGAACAGCACCTCGCGGTCCGCGGCAATCGATTCGACGACCTCGACGGCGTTCGACGACGTGCAGCAGATGTCGGTCTCCGCCTTCACTGCGGCCGTCGTGTTGACGTAGGACACCACGACGGCGCCGGGATGCTCGGCCTTCCAGGCGCGAAGCTCGTCGGCGGTGATCGAGTCGGCCAGCGAGCAGCCTGCCCGCTGATCCGGGATCAGCACGGTCTTGTCGGGGCTGAGAATCTTCGCCGTCTCGGCCATGAAGTGCACGCCGCAGAACACGATCGTGTCTTCGGGCACCTCGGAGGCGATTCGGGACAGCGCCAGCGAGTCACCGACATGGTCGGCGACGTCCTGGATGGCCGGCAGCTGGTAGTTGTGCGCCAGCAGCGTCGCACCGCGCAGGTCGGCGAGGCGGCGCACCTCAGCGGCCCATTCCTCGTCGCCGTCAACGCCGGAAAATCCAGTCGGACCAGCGACAATCCGGTCCGCAAGTTCGTTAGCGGGCATTCGGTCAAGAACCGTCATCGCCGCCTCCTTACTCCGTAGAGGTTTTCGACTTATAATCGAAAACATGTCACATACTAGCACCGCTCACGAGGTGCTCGCCGTCGTGTTCCAGGTTCGCGGCACAACTTCGGCAAGTTCCCCGAAACCCGCACTTCACGTGCTGTTGTGGCAGCGTGCACTCGAACCCGAGGCCGGAAAGTGGTCTCTTCCCGGCGGCAGCCTCGGCCTCGACGAGGACCTGACCAGCTCGGTTCGCAGGCAGTTGGCCGAGAAGGTGGACCTTCGTGAACTTGCTCACCTCGAGCAACTCGCCGTGTTTTC
>DATJIX010000509.1:0-19088 GCA_035492865.1 Mycobacterium sp.
GGACGTGGAGGTGGATCGGCTCGACACCTTTACCGATCTACCCGCATTCGGCGCCGAGCACGTGAGCGCGAAGATGGCGATCATCGCGCGCGAAGCCGTGCCGGCGGCCGCAGCGCGCGACTGGGCCGAGGTGCTTGACGTTACCGCCCGGGTGCGGGCGGCCGACACCCTCTTGTTCGCCGTGCCGATGTGGAACGGCGCCATCCCATGGTCACTCAAGCTGTTCATCGACATCGTCACGCAGCCAGGTGTGGCGTTCAGCTTCGATCCCGCGACGGGCTACACCGGACTACTGGGTGGTCGCAGAGCGGTGGTCGCGTACACCAGCCGGGTCTATGCACCTGACGTGCCGCCGGCGTTCGGCACCGACCACCAATCCACGTACTTCGACTGGTGGCTGCGTTACTGCGGAATCGACGACGTTCACGAATTGCGCTTACAACCAACGTTTCCCGGCAAGACTTTCGATGCTGAGCGCGAGCGGGCAACAGCTGAGGCGCACACGCTGGCCCGCACACTTGCCGCGTCACCGGCGGCGGCGCTCCGATGAGTCCGTGGGCGTGGCTCTTGGGCGCGGCCGCCGCGGAAGTGGCATGGTCGCAGAGCATCAAGCCGACCGATGGGTTCACTCGGGTATTGCCGACCCTGGTGTGCTTCGTACTCGGTGTCGCGGCCGTCTATCCCCTTACGCGAGCTATGCAGGGCATACCGGTCGGCACTGCGTACACCGTGTTCACCGGCATCGGCGCCACAGGTGCAGTGGTACTGGGAATCGTGTTGTACGGCGACCCCGTGACGGTCCTGCGGTTGACCGGCATCACGCTCGTCGTCACGGGCGTGATCGCGTTGCGCGCCTCCGGGGGATGACCGGTCAGGCGCTTTGCTGTCGACTCACCGACTCGATCAGCATTCGCAGGTGTTTGTTGACGTCATCGGGGCGTTCGACGATCGCACAGTGCCCGCCGGGCAGCTCGACGAACGACGCAAGATTCGGCGCCATCCTGGCGATGTGACGCGACGAAACCATGGGCAGCAGACGATCTTTCGTGCTTCCGATGACCAAAGTGGGCACGGTCAGGTCGGCCAGTCCGATGTGCCGTGTGGTGCCAAGGGAATCGACAAGAGTGCGGGCCCAACCGCCGCGGCCCGCCGGTGGGGTCGTGGTGAACAACTCGTAGATGAAATCGACGACGGAAGGATCCGCGTCGTGCCCCACCGCGATCGTCGCGACAAACCGACGGCTTGGCCGGTCCACGGCACGCAACAGTGGTGCGGCACCGAACGTTTTGAGCAGTGTGCCCGCCGCGCGCACCCGCGCATCGGCCAGCGGTGCAGGCACCGGCAGGAACTGCACATGGCGCAGGAGGTCGCCGGTGGTGGTGTTGATCAGTGCAACAGCGTCGGCGCGCTCCGGTACTCGATCGGGATGGCGCTCGGCCCACGAGGTGATCGCGATACCGCCCATCGAGTGGCCCGCGATGACCGCCCGCTCGTCGGGCGCCAGCGTCGCGTCCAGGACTGCGTCCAGGTCGGCGGCCAGCACATCAAGGCTGTAGCGGTTAGGGCGTGGCGGCACGGCGCTCTTGCCGTGGCCACGGTGGTCGAATGCGATGACGCGATAGTCCCTCGACAAGTCCGCGATCTGATATGCCCAGACCCGGATGGCACAGGTGATGCCGTGTGCGAGCACGATCGGGTAGCCGTCGGCTGGTCCGAAGACCTCGGTGTGTATGCGAATGCCGTCCTTGGAACGGACTGGGACGACGCGACCTTTGGGCAATGCCTCGGCCGCGGCGAATCGTCTGGCCGGCGAACCGGCCCCCTGGCCACGAACCATGCGAGCTCCAATCGAGTTCGGCAACTCTGCCGGAGGCACCAGCCTACCGGTCGGTTGGGAGCAATCAGCGCAGGAGTTAAATGGTGCGATGCGCGCGATTCAGATTGCCCAGCTCGATGGTCCGCAGGCGGCAAAGGTCGTCGAGGTCGACGAGCCAACCGGTGCCGACGGCGAGGTCCTCATCGACGTGCACGCCGCCGGTGTGGCGTTCCCCGATGCGCTGCAATCGCGAGGCCTCTACCAGTACAAGCCCGAGCTGCCCTACACCCCGGGTGCGGAGATCGCCGGCGTGGTGCGCAGCGCGCCCGAGGGCGCCCACGTCAAGCAAGGTGATCGTGTTGCGGCACTGACGATGCTGTGCGGTGCAATGGCGGAAGTCGTTGCATTGCAACCGGATCGAGTATTCAAACTGCCGGACAACGTGTCGTTCGAGGCGGGCGCCGGGCTGCTGTTCAACGACCTCACGATGCATCACGCGTTGCGCACCCGTGGCCGCCTCGCTGAGGGTGAGACGGTCTTGGTGCACGGCGCGGCAGGCGGCATCGGCACGTCGACGCTGCGGCTCGCGCCTGCGTGGGGAGCCGCTCGCACGATCGCGGTGGTCAGCACGGAGGACAAGATCGCGATCGCCAAGGCCGCAGGTGCGTCGGACGTGGTGCTCGCCGACGGGTTCAAGGACGCCGTCAAGGAACTGACCGGCGGACGCGGGGTGGACATCGTGGTCGACCCGGTCGGAGGCGACCGGTTCACCGACTCGCTGCGCTCGCTGGCTCCTGGCGGTCGGCTGCTGGTCATCGGCTTCACAGGAGGAGATATCCCGACCATCAAGGTCAACCGGTTGCTGTTGAACAACGTCGACGCCGTCGGCGTCGGCTGGGGGGCCTGGAGCCTGACCCACCCGGGCTACCTCGGTGAGCAGTGGGCCGAGTTGGAGCCGTTGTTGGCGTCGGGCAAGGTGTCGGCGCCCGAGCCGATCGTCTACCCGCTCGAGCGTGCCGCCGACGCGATTGCCTCGCTGGAGGACCGGACCGCGAAGGGCAAGGTCGTCGTCACGGTGCGATGAGCGCCCGCGCGAGCCGTTCGCCCACCTCGGTGAGCAGCTCGGCAGCATGACTCATTGAGCGCGCACGGTCCGGTTCCAGGTCGCTGAGCGCGTAAACGCCTGCGAAGCCTGCTTCTTCGACTTCGGCACGGGTCAGCGCCGATACACCTGCCACCGCGATCGTCGGTACGCCGTGGGCGCAGGCACGCCGACACACTCCGATCGCGGCCTTGCCGCGCAACGATTGTCGATCGAGTGAGCCCTCACCCGTTACGACGGCGCGCGCGCCTTGCAGATGCCTGTCGAGTTCGATGCGGTCGGCGATCACCTCGATACCTGGCTGCATCTGCGCGCGCAGCACCGCGAGCGCGGCGAAACCGACCCCGCCCGCAGCTCCGGCTCCAGGGGCGGTTCGGAAGTCGCCCTTCGTTTCGCGCTCGACAATGTCGGCCCAGCGCTGAAGGCCGCGGTCGAGTTCGGTGACCTGATCCCCGTTGGCTCCCTTCTGCGGCGCATAGACGCTCGCCGCGCCGAGCGGACCGTACAGTGGGTTGTCCACGTCTGAGGCGAGAGTGAATGCGGCAGAAGCGATCTCGGGGTGCAACCCGGTGAGATCCAGGTGCGCTGCGTTGCCGACGGGTGTGCCCGCCGGGAGGGGCACACCATCCTGATCGCATACCGTCGCACCGAGCGCGACGAGAAAGCCTGCTCCCCCATCGGTGCTCGCACTGCCTCCGACGCCGATGATGATGTCGCGACATCCGTGCTCGAGAGCCTGCGCCACCACCGCCCCGAGGCCGTGGCTGGACGCGGTCATCGGTGCCGGCTCCCCGCCGGGAAGACGTTGCAGGCCGCAGATTTCCGCCATCTCGACAACCGCGGTCTTACCGCTGCGGGCATACGCGGTTTGCACCACCTGACCGGTCGGGCCTTTGGCGTAGACCGGGACCCTCTCGAAGCCCGCGGCAAGGACGGTGCCGAGCGTTCCGTCTCCGCCGTCAGCGACCGGGCAATGCACCGTCCTCAGGGTCGAGTCGCCGCGTTTCAGGCCCGCAGAAATCGCCTCGGCCGCCTCCGCAGCCGTCAGGGAGCCCTTGAACTTGTCTGGCGCGATCACCACATGGCCACCCATCCGAACCACCCTTCATCAGCACTATTCCGCAATACGGAATCTGTGTTTCGTATGAATAGCGTGCCTGCCGCCCTGGACCGGCGTCAATAGCGATACCAGCTGACAGGTGTAACCGCCGGTCCGCCCTTGACAAGGGGCAACCACACGGCGTTGACTATTTTGCATCGTGATATTCAAATTCCGTATTGCGGAATAGTGAGCACCGAAGAATCTCAGAAGGGAACGCCGACATGACGGCCTATACGGTCAACTGCTCGATCCTGCTGACCGATCTACCACTGTTGGATCGGCCCCGCGCAGCTCGAAACGCGGGCTTCGAGGCGGTCGAGTTCTGGTGGCCGTTCAACACCCCGACGCCGTCGGACGCCGACGTCAACGCGTTCATCCGCGCCATCCAGGACGCGGGCGTCCAGTTGACAGGACTCAACTTCGCCGCAGGCGACATGCCTGCAGGCGATCGCGGGATTCTCTCCAATCCCGCGCTGACGCAGGCGTTCCGCGACAACGTTGAAATCGCCGTCGGCATCGCCGAAACACTCGGCACCCGTGCCTTCAACGCTCTATACGGCAATCGCATCGACAGCCAGTCGCCCACCGCGCAGGACGACGTCGCTGCCGAGAACCTCGGCTACGCCGCACGCGCGGCGGACCGCATCGATGCGACGGTGCTGATCGAGCCGGTCAGCGGGGCACCCCGGTATCCGCTTCTGACCGCCGCTGACGCCATTCGCGTGATCGACCGCGTGCACAGCGAGCACGGCGCCACCAATTTGCGGCTGCTGGCCGATTTCTATCACCTCCACGTCAACGGCGACGACATCACCGCCGCGATAACCGATTACGGCGGCCGGATCGGGCACGTACAGATCGCCGACGCCCCCGGTCGCGGTGAGCCGGGCACCGGGGAGATCCCGATCCGCACCTATCTGGAGCAACTGGCCGGGCAGGGCTATCGGGGATACGTCGGCCTGGAATACAAGGCGACCAAACCGGACACCTTCGAATGGCTGCCCCGCGCCGAGCGCGTCGCGGCCGAGCAACCACAAGCAGAAACGAGGATCTAATGAGCACAATCGCTTTCATCGGACTGGGAATCATGGGCAGCCCGATGGCACAACATCTGGTCAAGGCCGGACACGCGGTCGTCGGTGTGGACACGTCGCAGGAGCGCACCGCGGCCTTGGTCGAAGCGGGCGGCACTGCGGCCGAGTCGATCGAGCAGGCGGTCAAGGGCGCCGACGTCGTCGCGATCATGGTGCCCGACTCCCCGCAGGTGCAGGCCGTACTGCTGGGCGACGAAGGGGTCTTCGCACACGCTGAGCCGGGCACCCTGGTGATCGACTTCTCCTCGATTCGGCCGGACATCACCGCCGAGTTGGCGAAGGTCGGCGCCGAGCGCGGGCTGCGCATCCTCGACGCACCGGTGTCCGGCGGTGAGCCCGGCGCGGTGAACGCCACGCTCTCGATCATGGTGGGCGGCTCGGACGACGACTTCGCTTCCGCCAAGCCGATTTTCGACACGGTCGGCAAGACCATCGTGCACGTCGGGACCAATGGTGCTGGGCAGACCGTCAAGGCGGCCAATCAGCTCATCGTCGCGGGCAACATCGAACTGCTCGCCGAGGCGATCACGTTCCTCAAGGCCTACGACGTCGACATCGACGCCGCGGTGAAGGTTCTCGGGGGCGGGCTGGCCGGTTCGGCCGTGCTCGATCAGAAGGCAGGCAAAATGCTGGCGCGCAACTTCGATCCCGGCTTCCGCATCGCCTTGCACCACAAGGACATGGGAATCGTCACCGCCGCCGCACGCGAGGCCGGCGTCGTCACCCCGCTCGGTTCACTTGTCGCCCAGTTGATGGCGTCCGCACTGGCCAATGGCGATGGTGGACTTGACCATTCGGCACTGCTGTTGGGCGTGGAGCGGCTCTCAGGCAAGGAAACAGGTCAATGACACGGATGCGAACGGTCGACGCGGCGGTCAGAATCCTCGAGATCGAAGGCGCGACTCAAGCCTTCGGCCTGCCGGGCGCGGCGATCAACCCGTTCTACTCGGCCATGCGCGCACACGGCGGAATCAAGCACGTCCTCGCGCGCCATGTCGAAGCCGCCAGCCACATGGCTGAGGGCTTCACCCGCGCCGCGGCGGGAAACATCGGCGTGTGCATCGGCACATCGGGCCCGGCAGGCACCGATATGATCACCGGGTTGTACTCCGCGTCCGCGGATTCCATTCCGATCCTCGCGATCACCGGCCAGGCGCCGGTGGACCGGCTGCACAAGGAGGACTTCCAGGCAGTCGACATCGCCTCGATCGCCGCGCCGGTCACCAAGATGGCGATGACGGTGCTCGAACCCGGCCAGGTCCCAGGCGCTTTCGCGCAGGCATTCCATCTGATGCGGTCGGGTCGGCCTGGCCCGGTGCTCATCGACCTGCCCATCGACGTTCAGCTCGCCGAGATCGACTTCGACCCCGAGGCGTATCAGCCGCTGCCCGTCTACAAGCCCGCGGCGTCGCGTGCCCAGGCCGCCAAGGCCATCGACATGTTGGTGTCCGCCGAGCGGCCACTGCTCGTCGCCGGCGGCGGAATCATCAACGCCGACGCCTCGGATCTGCTTGTCGAACTGGCGGAGATCCTGAATGTCCCCGTGGTGCCGACGCTGATGGGCTGGGGCAGCATTCCCGACGATCACCGCCTCGCCGCAGGCATGGTCGGACTCCAGACGTCCCAGCGCTACGGCAACGCGACCATGCTCGCATCCGACTTCGTCCTCGGAATCGGCAACCGCTGGGCCAACCGCCACACCGGCGGGCTGGACACCTACCGCAGGGGACGGCGTTTCGTCCACGTCGACATCGAGCCGACACAGATCGGCCGGGTCTTCGCCCCCGATTTCGGGATCGTTTCCGACGCGAAGGCCGCGCTCGAGCAGTTCGTCGCCGTGGCCAAGGAGCGTCGCGCCGCGGGCACACTGCCGGATTGGAGCACGTGGGTCGACGAGTGCGGACAGCGCAAGCAGACCATGCACCGCAAGACGCACTTCGACGACGTCCCGATCAAACCCCAACGCGTGTACGAAGAAATGAATCGCGCGTTCGGCCGCGACGTTCGCTATGTCACCGCGATCGGACTGTCGCAGATCGCGGGTGGGCAGTTCCTCCAGGTGTACGGACCGCGCAACTGGATCAACTGCGGTCAGGCCGGCCCGCTCGGGTGGACGGTGCCCGCGGCGCTCGGTGTCGTCGCCGCCGATCCCGGCGCGACCGTGGTGGGACTATCGGGTGACTACGACTTCCAGTTCCTCATCGAGGAATTGGCGGTCGGCGCACAGTTCAACCTGCCGTACGTGCACGTGGTGGTGAACAACTCGTATCTGGGGTTGATCCGCCAGGCACAGCGCAACTTCGACATGAACTACTGCGTGTCGCTGGGCTTCGACAACATCAACGCCCAGGAGTCCGACGACAGTGCTGTCCCCAAGGGTTACGGCGTGGATCACCTTCGAGTGGCGGAAGGCCTTGGCTGCAAGGCAATCCAGGTGGTCGAGCCCGCTGACATCGGGCCGTCGTTGGTCCGCGCACAGCAACTCGCACACGAGCACAAGGTGCCGGTGGTGGTCGAGATCTTCCTGGAGAGGATCACCAACATCGCGATGGGCACCGAGATCGACAACATCATGGAGTTCAACGATCTCGCCGAAACGCTCGAGGACGCACCGACAGCCGCGGCGCTGTTGCTGCTCGACTAGGCCATTTCAGAACGTCGAGATCGACGCTGGCGCGCATCCCCTCGCAACTCTTCGCGCTGGCGTCGATCTCGACTAGACCATGGCCTCTTTGTCGAATTCCGAGGCGATGTCGCGGGCGACGCGCTTGAGCAGTGGCGTCACCTTCGTCGCGGACTTCAACGTGAGCCGCGTGGCGGGACCCGAGATCGAGATCGCGGTCAGGGTGGGAGCGTCCGGCACGGGTACGGAAAAGCACCGGACGCCGATCTCCTGTTCGCCCTCGTCGACGGCGTAGCCGCGGGACCGGCTCAGCTCGATATCGCGGATCAGAGCGTCCGGCGTCGTGAACGAATTCTCGTTGGAGGCAGGCATCCCCGCTCGCCTCATCAGCGCCTCCACGCTGTCGTTGGGAAGCTGCATCAGCAGTGCCTTGCCGACGCCGGTGCAGTGCAGGTGCACCCGCCGGCCTACTTCGGTGAACATCCGCATCGCGTGCGGGGACGGCACCTGCGCGACGTACACCGCCATGTCGTTGTCCAGCACGGCCATATTGGCGCTCTCGCCCGTTCGCTCCACCAGCTCAGTCAGATGGGGTCGAGACCATGCGCCGATCAGTTGCGCCGCGCTTTCGCCAAGCCGAATCAATTTGGGGCCCAGTGCATAGCGACGGTTCTCGAGCTGCCTGACATAGCCCATCACCAAGAGCGTCCTGACCAGCCGGTGAATGGTCGGCTGTGGCAGCTCCGCGCGAGCGGCCAACTCCCCCAACGCCATACTGCCGCCCGAGGTCGCCATGATCTCGAGCAGCTCGAATGCGCGCTCAACCGACTGCACACCGTCCGCCAACGACATCTCCGATCCTGCGACTCCGCTCAGTGACCAGTTTATTCCGTATAGCGAAATTAACTGGAGATCGGGGTATCGCGTGTGCGGCATGTCTCAACTGGTGCGCCGGTTGATTGGATGCTGACGACTGTATGCTGCTAGTTACGTCGGTCCGCCGTAACTACGGCGACCAGAAGGGCAACTCATGACCCACCCGATAACCCCCACCGCCGCGGGCATCCTTGGTGGCGCCGCGACGCGAAAAAGGGGGCCGGTTGTCGAGCGTCCCGCGCCGCTGCGCCAGGCAGTCTTCGAGGCCCTCGTCGAGATGATCATTACTCGTGAGTTGGAGCCGGGCCAGCATTTGGTCGAGAAGGATCTGGCCGATGCGCTCGGGGTCAGCAGGCAGCCCGTCCGAGAAGCATTGCAGCGCATGCACACCGAGGGTTGGGTGGATCTCCGCCCCGCCCTCGGCGCGTTCGTCCACATCCCCACCGAGTCCGAGGCAGATCAACTGCTGGCTGCACGCAGCCTTCTCGAGGCGGAGTCCGCACGACTGGCGGCCAGCCAGGCGACGCCCGAACAGATCGAGCACCTGTGGGAGCTCCAACGTATTGGCGAAGAAGCGCTCGCCGTCGACGATGAAGAGGTCCTCGTCTCCGCGAACGCGTCACTACACACCCATATCGTGACGATGTCGGGCAATAAGGTTCTCGCCGATCTCAGGGCGTCGGTCGAGCACAGGGTGCGCTGGTACTACTTGCCCATCGCCCAGGTGCGTTCGAAGGACGCCTGGAAAGAACACGCCGAGTTGATCGCAGCGATCGCCGATCGTGATGCGGAACGGGCAGGCACCCTGATGCGGCTGCACACCGAGCGCACCAGGGAGATATATCAGGAACAGCGACGCGAGAAGGCGGCCAAGGAGAACGGCTGACCGTTCGCCCTTGGCCGCCCTGCAACGTGTGGCTCAGTCGGCCAACGTTGGCGTCAGCGATCTCTCCGTGGCGGATGGGCTTGACTGCGCCGCGGGTACTCG
The DNA here is from genome assembly GCA_035492865.1 of Mycobacterium sp. Lineage (GTDB taxonomy): Bacteria > Actinomycetota > Actinomycetes > Mycobacteriales > Mycobacteriaceae > Mycobacterium. Next base: position 9,602 of record DATJIX010000509.1, read on the forward strand.
AGTGCGACCCGGCTGCCGCAGGAAGGTCGCGATCCCTGCGGACACCAGAGCGCTCGCAGCGGCGATCCAGTACGCACCGGTGTAACCCCACGCGTCAATGACGCTGGCGCCCACGCCGATTCCCACGATCGAGCCCACCAGCTTCGAGCTGTAGACCAGGCCGTAGTTGCTGGCGTTGTTGTTCTCCCCGAAGTAGTCGGGCGTGAGCGAGGCGAACATCGGGTAGAACGCGCCGCCACCGAAGCCGACCAGGAAAGCGAAGCCCAAGAACGCGATTTCGCTCTCGGCCTTGCCTGCGTAGAGCAGTCCGACCAGTGACAGCGCCTCGATCAGCAGCACCACCAGCAGGGTCTGCTTGCGGCCGAACTTGTCCGACAGCCAGCCGGTCACAGTGCGCCCGGTGCCGTTGATGATGGACAGCACACCGGCCGACGATGCCGCGATCAACGGGCCGAAGCCCAGATCCTTTGCGAACGGCACCATGTAGCTGATGCCGAAAAGCGAGACACCGGCGCTGATTCCGAGCGACAGCCACATCAGCGGCAACATGCCGGTCTTGATGGCTTCCATCGGCGTGTACTGCCGCACGGCGGGCGGGTTCTTCTTCAGGCTCTCTGCACCGTCCTTGCTGTTGGCCCACTCCACCGGGTCGACCTCGGCGGGCCACCAGTTCTTGGGTGGATCGCGGAAGAGCCAGCCACATATCGCGCAGACGATCAGCATGTACGCGGCCACCAGGTCGAGGACCCAGACGTAGGTGTTCGGGTGCAGCGCGTAGCTGAAGATGAAGATGAACGGCACTGCACCATAGGCGAACCCGCCATTGACGAATCCGGTCTTGCCGCCGCGCCGCTCCGGATACCACTTGCCGACCAGGTTGATACACGTCGCGTACACCAAGCCGGCTCCGATGCCGCCGCATACGGCGAAGCCGAGGTAGGCGAGTACCAGGTTGCCCTGGGTGATGCTGGCGAACCCGGCCGCCGAAAGGACGGCACCGATCAGCATGGCGGACCGGGCCGAGAGAATTCCCTTCTCACGCAGCTTTCCGGCGGGGAAGGCGATGCCGGCCTGGAAGAACGCCCAGATAGACAGCAGCCAGAAGGTTTCGCCCATGCTCCAGTGATGGGCATCCCGAATGGATTTCGCGGCGGCGCCGTAGCCGTACTCGTACACGCTGACGGCCATCATGGCCATCCATGGCAACCAGATCATCCACGCACGGGATCTGCCGAGCAGTTCACGGTCGGTCTCCCCGACGCGGTATACCCGTCCGTTCGCGTCGGTGACCTCGCGATAACTTGCGAAAGTTGACGACATGCTTGATTCTCTTTCTACGAATGGTTGAAGGCTCGCGCATCGGCGCCCTCTCGCGTGGAGTTTTCGCGATAGAACTTCAGCGCTTGCTCTGCTTCACCTCGGGTGCCAGCCCGCGTGAAGCAATTGCGTACCGCCGCTGCGGTTTTCGTGCGGTATGCATATCCTTGGCCTCGGTGGCGCCAGCGCCGCCGACCCGGTCTATCGCATGACGGTTTTGTCCTTTCGTCGTAGAGCGAAGTCGCTCAGATGACGCCGGCGCTCCGCAACTGTTCGAGCTGCTCGGGTGCATAGCCGAGCTCCGCGCAGATCTCGTAGGTGTGCTCGCCGAGCAACGGGGAGCGAACGATGTCGACCGGGGAGTCCGAAAGCCGGAGCGGAGAGCCGACAGTTTTGAAGGGCCCACGCTCAGGGTGGTCGACGGTGACGATCGCCCCGAGCTCGGTCAGCGTCTCGTCCTCGATCAATTCCCTGGTGGACAGCACCGGACCGCACGGGACGTTGAGCGCGTTGAGCGCTTCCAACGCCTCCCACTTGGTGTGGCGCTCCGACCAGTCCTCGATCAGCGCAAAAACCTTGTCCAGCTTCGGAAGCCGGTCCTCTGGCCGCGCCCAGTCGGGGTGCTCGGCAAGGTCGGGCCTGCCGATCAGCTCGGCCAGCGGCGCCCACACCTGAGGCTGCACGATCACATAGATGTAGTCGTTCGGGCCGCCACCCTTGGTCTTGACCGCCCATCCGGGTTGGCCGCCGCCGGAGGCGTTACCCGATCGAGGGACCTCGTCGCCGAAGTTCTCGTTCGGGTACTCGTGCAGCGGGCCGCTGGCGAGCCGTTGTTGATCACGTAGCTTGACCCGGCACAGGTTGAGGACCGCCTCTTGCATGGCCACCTCGACGCGCTGACCGCGGCCGGTGTTCGTGCGCTGGTAGAGCGCGGCCAAAATCCCCGACACGAGATGGATTCCGGTGCCCGAGTCGCCGATCTGCGCACCGGTCGCCACGGGCGGGCCGTCGGCGAAGCCGGTGGTGGCCATCGAGCCGCCCATCGCCTGCGCGATGACTTCGTAGGCCTTGAAGTCGAAGTACCTGCCCGGACCGAAGCCCTTGATGGAGGCGTAGATCAGCCGCGGGTTGATCTCACGCAGCCGCTCCCACGTGAAGCCGAACCGGTCGACGACACCTGGGCCGAAGTTCTCGACGAGGATGTCGACCCGCGACACCAGATCGGTGAAGATCCGTTTGCCGTCGTCGCTCTTCATGTTCAGGGTGATGCTGCGCTTGTTGCAGTTGAGCATCGTGAAATAGAGGCTGTCCGCGCCGGGCACATCGCGCAGTTGGCCGCGGGTGACATCACCGGTGCGTGGCGCCTCGAGCTTGATGACGTCTGCACCCAACCACGCGAGCAGTTGGGTGGCCGACGGACCTGACTGCACATGCGTCATGTCCAGCACTCGGACGCCTGAGAGTGCCTTACCCGCCGGCGGATCGGATTCCACGACCGTGGGGATCTGAGCCATGTATGAACTTCCTTTAACTCGAGCCGGTGTGCGTTCTCGGGACGAGAAGCTGATCACAAGATTGCATACCGTATGAGGTAGACAACAGTGTGGTGTACGCAACACCCGTTGTCCAGCGATCTGGCAGTACTCACAGACTTCTCTGTAAGGCACGAAATCAGCGCCGTGCCGGGCCTTGACCGCGGCCCCTCTCAGCGGGCTTGCAGCTTCGCAGCAGCGGACTGAGTTCGCCTGGGCCACAACAGATTACGTAGATATCTGCAACGCTAGTGACGGCTGAATCGCCACACGAGCGCGGCAATATACGTGGGCGCGGAGGCCAGATGGAAGGACCTCCAGGAAACTGACAGGAAACTAGGGTCTTGCGTCCAGATTGTATGAGGTATACCGTACGCCGTGTGATGTCCGTTACTTTCCGAACAGGCGAGTGACAGCCTTCACAAACCACTTCGATACCAGCGAGCTGTGCCGGGTCCGGCAAGCGGTCACTGATCAACGTGTGGTCCGACCTCGACGCGCAAGCGTGCGGGGGCGCTACCCACACGTCCACCAATAAGGGGACTGTCTTGGGAAAGGCACTCGAAGGCGTGCGCGTCCTTGATATGACGCATGTCCAGTCCGGCCCGTCGTGCACGCAGATCCTTGCCTGGCTCGGCGCGGACGTCGTGAAGCTGGAGGCGCCCGCCGGCGACGTCACACGCAAGCAGCTTCGGGACATCCCGGGGGCCGACAGCCTCTACTTCACGATGCTCAACTGCAACAAGCGCAGCATCACCCTGAACATGAAGTCCGCCGAGGGCAAGCGGATCTTCACCGACCTGCTCCCCCGGTTCGACATCCTGGCCGAGAACTTCGGTCCCGGCGCGATCGAACGCATGGGCTTCGGGTGGGACGAGCTGCAGCGCATCAACCCACGGCTGATATTCGCCTCCATCAAGGGTTTTGGCGACGGCCCGTACACCCACTACAAGGCCTACGAAGTCATCGCACAGGCGATGGGCGGGTCGATGAGCACGACGGGATTCGAAGAAGGCCCGCCCCTGGCCACCGGTGCGCAGATCGGCGATTCCGGCACCGGTGTCCACACGGTGGCCGGCATCCTGGCCGCGCTCTACCAACGTGAGCACACCGGCCGCGGGCAGCGGGTGACGGTCGCCATGCAACACGCGGTGCTGAATCTGTGCCGGGTCAAGCTGCGCGACCACCAGCGGCTGCAGCACGGACCCCTCGGTGAGTACCCCAACGAAGATTTCGACGACTGCGTCCCTCGATCGGGTAACGCCTCCGGCGGCGGACAGCCCGGCTGGGCGGTGAAGTGCGCACCGGGTGGGCCCAACGACTACATCTACGTCGTCGTTCAGCCGGTGGGCTGGGAGCCGATCGCGAACCTGATCGGCAGGCCCGAGCTGATCACCGACCCCGAGTGGAGCACGCCTCAGGCGCGGCTGAACAAGTTGGACAAGATGTTCCAGCTCATCGAGGAGTGGACGATGGGCCTTGGCAAATGGCGGGCGCTCGACATTCTGACCGAGCACAACATCCCTTGCGGTCCAATCCTTTCGACCAGGGAAATCATCGACGACGCCTCACTGGCGGCCAACGAGATGATCGTCCGGGTCGATCACCCCGAACGCGGCGAGTTCACCACCGTCGGCTGCCCGATCAAGCTGTCCGACTCGCCCGTTGACGTCGTCCGCTCCCCTTTGCTGGGCGAACACAACGCACACATTTACGGCGAAGAGCTCGGGCTTGGCGACCAGCTCTGCGCACTAAAGGCGAAGGGAGTCATCTAACGATTCCGCCACCAAAAAAGCAGACAGTCGGCAGTATACAGAGACGAGAAGGAGATTCGACAGGCATGAACGCGTCAGCTCAGCCGGCGTACCGCGAGGTCGTCGACGATAACGGCAGGGTGTACCGAGTCGGCGAGACCGACCGCGACATCCTGGGGCGTTCACGGGCATGGATGGTATGGCTCCCGTGGATATCGATGATGGCCATCAGTTCCTCCGAGTATGCGTTCACCTCAGCCGAGGACACGCTTTCGGAGGCCCACGGATGGCACGGCGCCCACATCTTCTGGTTGCTCGGCGTATGGGTGCTTTTCCAGGCCGCGGTGGCCTTCCCCGCCGGCCGGCTGCGGGAAAGCGGCAGGCTGTCGGCACGGTCGGCGATGCTGCTCGGTGCAGGCGGGGCGTTCCTCGGATACCTGTCTCTGGCGTACGCGCCGCACGTTCTGCTCGCCTACCTCGGATTCGGGTTCTTCGGCGGCGGCGGAGCCGGTTTCGTCTACGCCACCTGCATCAACATGGTGGGCAAGTGGTACCCCGAACGTAAGGGCGGCAAGACCGGCTTCGTCAACGGCGGCTTCGCGTACGGATCCGTGCCCTTCATCTTCTTGTTCACCAGCTACATGGACCTCGCCAACTACCAGGGCATCCTGTTGGCGGTTGGCGTGTTCCTCGCCGCCGTGGTCGCGGTCTGTGGCTTCTTCTTCGTCGACCCGCCGAAGAACTGGTGGCCTCCGCACGTCGACCCGCTGAAGGTCAACGACGATCCCAAGATCCGCCGCGCACTGCTCAAGAATCCGCCTGCGGTCAAGCAGTACACCCCGATGGAAGCGGTCAAGACGGGCATCCTGCCGCTGATGTGGTTCGTGCTGCTGTGCACTGCGGGCATCAACATCTTCGGCATCGCGATGCAGGTGCCCTTCGGCAAGGAGATGGGCTTCGCCGGCGGCATCGTTGCGCTCGCGATGAGCCTCAAGGCGATCATCAACGGCACCGGCCGTGGCGTAATCGGCTGGATCTCCGACCGGGTGGGCCGCAGGGACACGCTCATCATCGTGTGCGTGGTGCTGGGCCTGGCCCAGTACGCCGTGTACTTCTCCGGCTCCATCGGCAGCATGCCGCTGTTCCTGCTGGCCTCGATGATCTCCGGATTCGGTGGCGGCGCGATCTTCCCGCTGTTCGCGGCGATGACGGCTGACTACTTCGGTGAGAACAACAACGCCACCAACTACGGCTTGGTCTACAGCTCGAAGTTGGTGTCCGGTCTGGTCGGTGCCGGGTTGGGCGCGGTCGTCGTGGATACGTGGGGTTACGGCGCTGCGTTCGGGATCGCGGGTTCGGTCGGCATCGCCTGCGCCTTCATCTCGGTTCTGCTACGTCAGCCGAAGCTGAAGGAGTCCACGCCGACGCGGCCCGTGGATCCGACAGATGCCGAGGCGAAGGTACTCGTCGTCGACTGAGTCGGCTTCGACGCACAGCACCCCGGGTGATGAGACGTCCTGTTCGGGACCTCGGCACCCGGGGTGTTCTGTTTGCACCGAACGAGGTTTATTGCATACGAAAGCCTGTACGCTGTGGTCCGCAGGTCAGCAATCTGGTTGGAGGAATGCACGATGTCACTTCCCACACCGAGTCCCCGTAAGCGCGCTCACACGCTGACCGACGCCGCCGCTCGGCGGGTCCAGCGTCCCGCGCCCCTGCGCCAGGCCGTGTACGACGCGATCGTGGACCTGATCGTGCAGGGCACCCTGCAGCGCGGCCAGCACTTGGTCGAGAACGAACTCGCCGAATACCTCGGCGTCAGCAGGCAGCCGGTGCGCGAAGCGCTGCAGCGTTTGCAAACGGACGGCTGGATCGACCTCCGGCCCGCACAGGGCGCGTTCGTGCACACGCCTTCCGAGGACGAGGTGGACCAGTTGCTCGGCGTCCGAACGGTTCTCGAAACGTACTCGGCACGGCTAGCCGCGGAGAACGCCACTCCCGAAGACGTCAACCGGCTGTGGGAGTTGCAGCAGGATGGCATCAACGCGCTGGCCGCCAACGATTCGGAGGCGCTGGTCACGGCCAACGTCAACCTGCATGCCGCGATCACCGAAGTAGCAGGAAACTCGGTGCTGGCCAAGCACATCGGACTCGTCGAACGCCGGTGGCACTGGTACTACCTACCGATCGCACAACCGCGCGGCCAGGGCGCGTGGACCGAGCATGCCGAACTGATCAAGGCCATCGCTGCCGGCGACGCGGATCTGGCGAGCGGCATCATGCAGCGCCACACGGAGCACACGCAGAAGGTCTACCACGACCAGAGGCAGACCAAGGCCGCGTCGGAATAGCGTTCGGCTCAGCAGGGTACGGGTTCGTCCGACGGGATCCGCTCGGCGCCGGAGTAGATGTTCATCGATGACCCGCGCAGGAATCCGATCAACGTCAATCCCATCTCCCTTGCGAGATCGACCGCCAGCGACGACGGCGCCGACACCGCTGCGAGAGCGGGGATTCCGGCCATCACCGCCTTCTGCACCAACTCGAACGACGCCCGTCCGCTGACCATCAGCGTGGTGCCGGTCAGCGGCAGGCGCCGCTGATCGAGCGCCCATCCGATGACCTTGTCCACCGCGTTGTGCCGGCCGACATCTTCGCGGACACACCACAATTCGCCTGTCGCGTCGAAGAGCGCGGCCGCGTGCAGTCCGCCCGTGCGATCGAAGACCCGCTGAGCGGCCCGTAGCTTGTCCGGCAACGTGGCGATGGTGGTGGCGGACAGGCGCACCGGATCACTGTCGACGCGCCACCGGCTGATGGTGCGCACCGCCTCGAGGCTGGCCTTGCCGCACAAACCGCACGATGAGGTGGTGTAGAAATTGCGTTCGACCGAAACATCGGGCAGCGGAACGCCGTCGGCCAGCAGCACGTCGAGCACGTTGTAGGTGTTCGCGCCGTCGGCGGTGGCCCCGGCGCAGTAGCGGATCGCGGCGATCTCCGAGTCCGCCGACACGACTCCCTCGCTGACGAGAAACCCCCGTGCGAGATCGAAGTCGTTGCCCGGTGTCCGCATCGTCACCGTCAGGGGCTTGCCGCCCACCCGGATCTCCAACGGTTCCTCCGCGGCCAGCACATCCGGACGGGCGGTGGCCACTCCGTCGGCCACGCGGACGACTCGATATCTATTGGTTACGCGCCCCACGTCGTGCTCCCTATCTTCTGTCGAACGCTGGACAAGTGATCCAGGTCATAGTTATGCTAGTCGCATACTGTATGCAATCATAACCCCAGTTGTCCGGAGGCGGACCATGACCAGCAATAATCACGGCGTCGCAATCGCCGAAGTGCGCGATCTGCACGGGCGCTCGTACCGGGTCGGCGAGCGGCCGCAGGACATCATGGGACGGTCCCGGGCCTGGATGCTCTGGCTGCCATGCGTGGCAATGGCAGGCATCAGCGTGTTGCAGTACGGCTTCAGCGTCGCCGCAACCACACTGCACGGAACCGGTGCCACGGCGGTGTATTGGGTCTTCGCCCTCTGGGTGATGTTCCAGGCCGGAGCGGCCGCGCTGACCGCGGCATTGCGGCATCACTCGGCGGTCGCCCCCTCGCGCGCCATGCTCGTCGGCGCGGTGCTGTGCGCCGCAGGTCCCCTCACCCTTGCCCACTCCGGCGGCTTCGGCTCCGCCGTGCTCGGCTATTCGGTGCTGTGCGGCAGCGGTGCAGGCATCGTCTACGCGACGTGCGCCTCGACGGTCGCGAAGTGGTATCCCGAGTCGCGAGGGGCGCGAATCGGTTTCGTCACCGGCGCATTCGGCTACGGCGCAGTGCCATTCATCATCCTGTTCACCGCAGGCCTGTCCCCCGCCAACCATTCGGCCATCTTCACCATCGTCGCGGTTCTGATTCTGATCGTGGTGGCGATGTGCGGCTTCTTCTTCCGTGATCCCCCGCAGGGATGGTGGCCGCCCGAGGTCGATCCCAGGCTGTGGGCCGTGGACAAGCGCATCAATCGCGGTTTGCGCAGCAATGCCCCCGCCGCCCGGCAGTACGCTCCTGGGCAGGCCGTGCGGACGACCGCATTCCTCGTGATGTACCTCATCATGGTGTTCGCCGCGGCGACCTTCCTGCTGGCCGTCGCATATGTGCCAATCATCGCTATTTCCAACGGGTTCAGCCCGCTGGTTGCCGGGTCGGCCATCGGTCTGCTCGCCGTTGTCAGTGGCGGTGGCCGCGCGATCGCCAGTCGCGTCTCCGACCGGTTCGGTCGGCGACAGACGCTCAGCGCCGCACTGCTGCTCGCCGGTTGCGCGCAACTCGGGCTGGTGTATTCGGCATCGACCGGTCAGGCCGCTTCTTTCGTGGTGTTCGCGGGGCTGAGCGGGCTGGCAGGCGGTGCGTTCTACCCGCTCCTGGCGAGCCTGGTTGCCGACTACTTCGGCGAGCGAAACGCGGTGCGCAACTTCGGACTGGTGTACAGCGCCAAGCTGTTCGGCGGTCTCATCGGCATCGGTCTGCCCGCCTTCGTGGTGTCGTCGCCGGCGCTCATGCACGTGTTCGTCGCTGCGGGGTTGCTCGGCCTCTGTGCCGCTGTTACCACGCGACTGCTTCACCGACCGGGCCACCTCATCTCGCGGTTGCCGCGCTAGTGCCGAATCCCACATCATCACAAGGAGATCCGATGTCCATCGCAACCGAAGTCGACGAACTGCAGCGATTGGTCGCCGAACTGCGCGGGTGCGTAACATCGCTCGTCGCGACGTATGGCGAATGCCCGGCGATCCGCCGCGTCGTGAACGACGCCGAATACATTCTGAATGGCATCCACCGGCTGGAAATCGATATCGAAGAGCTGGCGGTGGCGGGAGTGCTCGCACAGGCGTC
>DATJIX010000510.1:0-9699 GCA_035492865.1 Mycobacterium sp.
GTCGACGTCGAGACGCTGATGCTGGACCAGTCGCAGATGCGCGCGATCACCGGGGCAGGCGACGACCTGACGATCATCCCCAGCATGGACGGAAAGATTCCGGTCGACATCGATCAGCTCGCGAAAACCACTCCCCCGCAATGCCAATGGATCTTCGAAGAGACCCAGACCTTCGGTTCCGACGTCGAGGAGTTCCACAAGACCACGTTTCAGAATCCACCCCGCGGTGGCCTGATCTCCGAGGGCGCGGCGGCCTACCGGGATCCCGCCACCGCCCGCCGGGCATTCGACGGTTTGGTCAGGCTCGTGCGCGGCTGCGACTCGACAGCATTGGGTCCGATGTTCGTCGGCGAATGGAGCGCCGCGCCGGACTCGCTGCAGATGCGTCCCGGCAACGGCTGCGGGCGCGACTACCGCGTGAAGAACGTCGTCTTGGCCGAGGTCACGTCGTGTGCGTTCCCCGATTCGGTGCCCGACATCGTGATGACGAACATCCTGGCGAAGGTGCCGGGTTGATTTCTGGCGCGAAATAGGATTACGGGTCGTAAAACCGCGCGCTCAGCAGCCCGGAATCCTATTTCGGCGAGGAGCTAGCGAGTGATTGTCGCGCTGCCGATGACCTCGTCGCCCTCGGGATCGGGGCGGTAGAGCACCATCGTCTGCCCCGGCGCCACTCCGCGCAACGGGGCGCGCAGACCGACCACGAATTGCCCGTCGCGTAGTTCGGCCACGCCGCCGGTGAGGCCGCCGTGCGCACGCACCTGCACGTCGCATTCCATCGGACGGTCCGGCGCCACACCGGAGGTGAACACCGGCCTGTCGCCGGTGAGCGTCCAGACGTCCAGCTCGGCCTTGTCGCCCACCTGAACCGTCCCGGTTTCGGCGTCGATACCCGTGACGTAGCGGGGCTGACCATCGGGCCCCGGGCCTGCGATGCCGAGGCCCTTGCGCTGCCCGACCGTGAAGCCGTGCACGCCATCGTGTTCGGCGAGCACCGTGCCGCCGGCGTCGACGACTGCACCGCGGCGCACACCGATCCGGGCGCCGAGAAACGCGCGGGTATCCCCCGAGGGAATGAAGCAGATGTCATGGCTGTCGGGCTTTTCGGCCACCGCCAGCCCGCGACGCGCGGCTTCCTCGCGAATCTGCGGCTTCGGTGTGTCACCGATCGGAAAGACGGCGTGACGCAACTGGTCCGCGGTCAGCACGCCAAGCACGTAGGACTGATCCTTGTCGGCGTCGACGGCACGACGCAGCCGACCGTCGGAGAGCCTGGCGTAGTGGCCGGTGGCGACGGCATCGAAGCCGAGCGCCAGCGCGCGAGCGGCCAACGCGGAGAACTTGATTCGTTCGTTGCAGCGCACACAGGGATTCGGCGTCTCACCCCGCTCGTATGACGCGACGAAGTCGTCGATCACGTCTTCCTTGAAACGGTCGGCGAAATCCCATACGTAAAACGGGATGTCGAGCACGTCGGCGACGCGGCGAGCATCGCCCGCGTCCTCCTTCGAACAGCAGCCGCGCGATCCGGTCCGCAGGGTGCCCGGAGCCGACGACAACGCCAAATGCACGCCGACCACGTCGTGACCGGCATCGACCATCCGAGCGGCGGCCACCGACGAGTCGACGCCGCCGCTCATCGCGACGAGCACCCTCATTGTTCGGCTGCCCCCGCGCTGGCCAGCGCCGCCTGCCGCGCGCGGTCGACCGCCGCGGGCAGCACCGCGAGCGCGGCATCCACATCGGCCTCGGTGCTGGTGTGGCCCAACGAGAATCGCAGCGAACCCCGTGCGCTGGCCGGGTCGGCACCCATCGCCAACAGCACGTGCGACGGTTGGGCTACACCGGCCGTGCACGCCGACCCCGTCGAGCACTCGACACCCTTGGCGTCCAGCAGCATCAGCAGGGAATCGCCTTCGCAGCCGCGGAACGTGAAGTGGGTGTTGCCGGGCAGCCGCGCATCTCCGGCGGCGCCGTTGAGGAATACGTCGTCGATCGTCGTCAACACGCCGTCGATCAGCCGGTCGCGCAACGCCTGGATTCGGGCGCTGTTCGCGGCCAACCCGTCGACCGCCACCTTCGCGGCGGCGGCCATGGCAACGGCGCCCGCGACATCCGGAGTGCCGGAACGGACGTCACGCTCCTGCCCGCCGCCGTGCAGCAGCGGCACGCAACTCGTGTCGCGACGCAGCAGCAGCGCGCCGACGCCTGTCGGGCCACCGAACTTGTGGGCGGCCACACTCATCGCCGACAGCCCACTTGCCGCGAAGTCGACCGGAATCTGACCGACCGCCTGGATCGCGTCGCTGTGCATCGGAACATCGAATTCCGCAGCAATGGTTGCCAATTCGGTGATCGGCATGACGGTGCCGACCTCATTATTGGCCCACATGATCGACACCAAAGCGACGTCATCGTTGGCCTGCAACGCTTCTCGAAGATCGGCGGGCGCTACGGAACCGTCGTCACCAACCGGCAGCCAGGTGACCTCGGCGCCTTCGTGTTCGGCCAGCCACTGCACCGCGTCGAGCACGGCGTGGTGCTCGACGGGTGTGGTGATGATCCTTCGCCGTTGCGGTGACGCATCGCGCCGCGCCCAGTAGATGCCCTTGACTGCGAGGTTGTCGCTCTCCGTACCGCCAGCGGTGAAGATCACCTCCGAGGGCCGCGCGCCGAGCATATGGGCCAGCGACTCGCGGGCCTCCTCCATCCGGCGCCGCGCCACCCGACCCGTGCCGTGCAGTGACGACGCGTTGCCCACCGTGGCGAGCACAGCCGTCATCGCCTCGATGGCAGCAGGATGCATCGGGGTGGTGGCGGCGTGATCGAGGTAGACCGTCTTCTGCGAGGTCATAACCGTTCCATGCTAGCGGCCACGGACCGGCATGCCCGAATCCGAGGTCAGGCCACCAGCGCGTGACCGTGGCCGCGTCGTGAGGCATCGCCGCGGACCGCGGCCTCGCAGCGGGCAGCCAGATCCCGCCGGGAGGTCCCCGGCAGTTCCAGCCCCTCGACCTGCACATGCACCACCGTGCGGCGGGTGGTGACCAGCCTGCGGATGGAGGTCATCAAGCTGTCGTCGCCGACGAATGCGGCCAGCGTCGACGGGCTGCCGTCGCGGTGGCGGTAGCTCAGCCGCAGTGGCTGTACCGGCCGTCCGGCGTCGACAGCGGCTTGGAACATGGCGGGCCGGAACGGACCGTAGGCCAGCCCGCACCACGTCGTTCCCTCGGGGAATGCGACGACCGTCTGGCCCGCACGCAGCCGGGCCGCGACCGTGCCCACCACGTCGGGCAGCCGCCGCAGGCTGGCCCGATCGATCGGAATGACCTTCATCAGGCGGGCCAGGAAGCCCAGCGCGGGCCATTCGACGAGGTCGGCGCGAGCAACGAATGAGCCGGGCATGACGGCGCCAATCGCGAAGATGTCCACCCACGACACATGGCCGCTGACCACGAGCACGCCGCGCAGGTTGCGAATCGGCCCACCGGACACCGTGATTCGCACGCCGAGGCAGCGCAGCATCATCCGGCAATAGCCCCGCTGGATGTGCGAACGACCCGGCAACGGGATGGCCAGAATCGGCGTTGCCGACAGCATCAGCACCGCGAACGTCGCCCGCACCGCGACCCGCCAGGCGACGACCATCGGCTGTCCCGCCGCCGCGGTGTGCACGCAGCTGGCGTCGCAGGTGGCGCGTGGCACCCAGGCGTGCTCGGCGGTCACGATGTCATCCCGTCGGCCATCGCGGCCGCCGCCCCGACGGAGCGCAGCCTGCGTAGGTAGCGGACGTCGGCCTGGCGCTTGTCGAGCAGGGCGGGGAAATCGCCGACGCCGAAGTCGGGGTCGTGGGCGGGCTCTCCGCAGACCTGAGCGCCCAGCCGCAGGTAGCCCCGCATCAGCGGCGGCACGCTGACCCGGCGCGGCGGGGTGATGTCGTCGAGTCCCCGGCCGTCGACCATCACCGGCCGGTACGGATGCACCGTGTACTGCTCGGGTGCGGCGTGCCTGCGCCGCACGAAGTCGCGCACCCCGCGGATCTGGCTGCCGGGCACCTCGTCTTCTGCGCCTTGTACGGGCACGGACACGCAGCCGGTGACGTAGTCGTAGCCGCAGCGGTCGAGGTAGGCCAGGATGCCCGCCCACATCAGCAGCACGACACCGCCGTTGCGGTGGTCCTCGCGCACCACAGCACGGCCCATTTCCACCAGCGACGGCCGCAGCGCGTCGAGTCCCTCGACATTGAATTCCGTTGCGGTGTAAAGACCTCCGGCAGCGATGGCCCCTGGCGGCGGCAGCATCCGGTAGCAGCCGACCAGTTCACCGGAGTTGTCCTCGCGGACCAGCAGATGATCGCAGTGCTCGTCGAAGCGGTCGGCGTCGCGACCGGCTTCAAATCCCGAGCTCTCGCCCGAGATCTCGAAACCCGGCTCGGAGGTGAACACATCGTGACGAAGGCGCTGCGCGGCGTCGATGAGCGCAGGGTCGGTGGACAACAGCAGGGTGTAGCGGGGGGTGTCTGTCGACAGGGTCGGCGGATCTGCGGCGATGAGTACAGAAGCAGTGCTCATGGCTGCACGCTCGCCCAGCCGCATCTCGGGACGGCATCGTGGCGGTGACGTGTCCGTGAGCGCTAGGTGACGACTTGGGCTTTTTCCGGTCAGCTGTCGAGGAACACCACGTTCGACTCGACCGGATTGCGCGGGGTCGCGAGGCTGTTGGCCGGGAAGGCAGGGTCCGGATAACCGATCGACAGACCGCACAGCACCGTCAGCTCCTCGGGTATCCCCAGGTGAGCGCGCAGAATCTCCGGGTAGGCGGCGATCGACACCTGCACACATGTGCCAAGACCGCGTTCGGTCAGGGCCAGCACCAGCGTCTGCACGAACATGCCAACGCCCACGGCGTCGACCTGCCCCAGATCGCGGTGCATGCACACCACAGCGCCCACGGGCGCCCTGAAGAACTCCCAGTTGCGCAGCTGGGCCAGCCGCCGACCCTCTTTGTCATGGCGCGAGATCCCCATCGAGCCGTAGACCAGCGCGCCGAGTTCCTGGCGCAGCGGGAGGAACGACTCCGGAATGCCCTTGGTGACCGGCAACTCGACGGAGGCCTCCTCGAGGAGCGCCTCGACCACCCGGTCGCGGCGCGGGCCCGATGCGACGAACACCCGCCACGGCTGGACATTGGAGTTCGACGGTGCGCGCATCGCAAGCGCGAACGCCTCGTCGAGCAGTGTCTGGGGCACCGGCTTGTCGCGCAGGAACAAGCGCGTCGACCGCCGTTGCCGCACAACCTCATCGAACTCGGTCATTGGCGTGGGACGCGGCGGTCCTTGCGCTGCTCGAGCTCGTCCTCATCGACGACGACGAGCATCGGCACGCCGGGCACGCAGATCATCGTGACGAGGAACCGCAGCGGAACATCGGTGCGGTTATTGGCATCTGAATAGTGGATGATGTCGCCGCCCGGTTCCCAGAACGCCTCCCCGGCCTTGATCACCCGTGGCGCTTCGCCTTCCAGCTCGAAGAGCATCTCGCCTTCGAGCACGTAGCCGAACGAGGGGCCGCCGGGATGGCGGTGTGGCGGCGCTCCCGCGCTTCCAGCCGGCCATTCGATCACCATCGTCATCACTTCGGCGTCGGTCGGGATCTCCGGTGGCTTGACGGTCTGGATCGTCGTGATGGCCTTGGCAAGCTCAGCGTTGTCGAACATCGTTTCTCCTCAGTCGAAGGGTCGGTTGGTCAAGAGGTGACGAGACTGTCCCGCTGGAGCGGTGTTCCGAAGTAGGTAGCCTGCGGGTCGACTACGACGGTCTTGTCGGCGCCCTGCTTCGCCAGCACGTTGCGAGCGAGGTCGGCAAACGAGATCTTCTCCGGCCCACCGATGTTGACGACACTGTCGGCAGGCCCTGCGACGGCCGCTCCGGCCACTTCGGCGGCGACCTCATCCGCGGCGATCGGCTGGATCAGTGCATCGGGGACACGCACCTCATCGCCGGTGTCGAGTGATCCCACGATGCCCTCGGCGAATTCCTGGAACTGGGTGGCACGCACGATCGTGTACGGCAGCCCCGACTCGGCGATCGTCTTCTCCTGCACCACCTTTGCACGCATGTATCCGCTCTCGGGCAGGTCGTCGGCGCCGACGATCGACAGCGCGACATAGTGGCCGACCCCGGACTCCTTGGCAGCTGCCACAAGATTCGCCGAAGACCGGGTGAAGAAGTCCATCACTGGACCGTCGTCGAAGGACGGTGAATTGGTCACGTCGATGAGGACATCGGCGCCGGCAAGCGCGTCAGCTAGTCCGTCGCCGGTAAGCACGTCCGCGCCCGATGCACGCGACGCAGCGACGACATCCTGGCCGTCGCCTTCGAGCAGGTCGACCACCTTCGAACCGATCAGGCCGGTGGCTCCGATAACTGAGATCTTCATGCATCCAGACTGACGCTGATCGCCCGCGTCCGAACCCTTGAAAGTCCGTAGTCTGCGCGTCATCTATCGCTGGGGCGCTGCGTGACTGTGCGGTTTCATACGCAACACGCCGGTGTGGGCGGATGAAACTGCACACTCGCCAAGTCTTCGATGCCGCGCCAACGCAAAAGCCCCCGAACACCGAGGTGTCCGGGGGCTTTGTGCGGGCAATTAACCCTTGCGGGCCTTGACCGCCTCGGTCAGCTGCGGCGAGACCTTGAACAGGTCGCCGACGATGCCCAGGTCGGCGATCTCGAAGATCGGCGCCTCTTCGTCCTTGTTCACCGCGATGATCGTCTTCGACGTCTGCATGCCTGCGCGGTGCTGGATCGCGCCGGAGATGCCCAGCGCGATGTACAGCTGCGGCGACACGGTCTTACCGGTCTGGCCCACCTGGAACTGGCCCGGGTAGTAGCCGGAGTCGACCGCGGCACGCGAAGCACCGACGGCGGCACCCAGCGAGTCGGCCAATTCCTCGACCACGCTGAAGTTTTCGGCGCTGCCGACGCCGCGGCCGCCGGAGACGACGACGCTGGCCTCGGTGAGCTCCGGACGATCGCCTGCGACGGCGGGCTCCCGCTTGGTGATCTTCGTCGCATTCTCGGCCTGAGCAGGCACCTCGACGTTGACGACCTCACCGGCGCCCGCGGCGGGCTCGGCTTCGATCGCACCCGGGCGGACGGTGATCACCGGGGTGTCGCCGGTGGCCTCGGCCTCGACGGTGAACGCGCCACCGAAGATCGAGTGGATGGCTTTGCCGCCATCCTGCACGTCGACGACGTCGACCAGGAGGCCGGAGCCGTTGCGCGCGGCCAGCCGGCCGCCGATCTCCTTGCCGTCGGCGCTGGCGGCCAGCAGTACACCCGCGGGGGCGGCCGACTCGACGAGCGCGGCCAGCACGTCCACGTACGGCGTGATGAGGTAGTTCTCCGCGTCGTCGGACTCGGCGACGTAGATCTTGGCGGCGCCCGCCTCCTTCAACGCATCGGTCAGGGCCGCAGCGGTGCCCGGCTTGCCCACCACGACGGCGGAGGGCTCGCCCAACTTGCGTGCGGCGGTGATCAGTTCGGCGGTGACTTTCTTTACCGCGCCATCGGCGTGCTCCACGAGCACAAGTACTTCAGCCATTTGTCTGTATGTCTTTCGGTGTCTGAGGGGCTATCGGCTAGATGATCTTCTGGGCAACCAGGTACTCGGCGATCTTCGTGCCGCCGTCGCCCTCGTCGGTGACCTTCTCGCCGGCCGTCTTCGGCGGCTTCGGGGTCGACGCGATGACCTTGGTGCCTGCGTTGGCGACGCCGACCTCGTCGGCCTCGACACCGATCTCGGCCAGCGTCAGCGTCGTCACTTCCTTCTTCTTCGCGGCCATGATGCCCTTGAAGGACGGGAAGCGCGGCTCGTTGATCTTCTCGTTGACCGACACCACCGCGGGCAGCGGCGCCTCGACGGTGAACACGCCATCGTCGGTTTCGCGCTCGCCGGTCACCGTGCCGCCCTCGACGGACACCTTGCGCAGGTGGGTCAGCTGCGGCAGCCCCAGGTATTCGGCGATCACCGCGGGAACCGCGCCGCCCACACCGTCGGTGGCCTCGTTGCCTGCGATGACCAGTTCGGTGCCTTCGATGGTGCCCAGCGCGCGCGCCAGTGCCCAACCCGTCTGGATCAGGTCCGAGCCGTGCAGACCGTCGTCGAGCAGATGCACGGCCTTGTCGGCGCCCATCGAGAGGGCCTTGCGAATGGCCTCGGTCGCGCGCGCCGGCCCGGCTGTGAGCACTGTCACAGTGCTCTCGGTGCCGTTGGCGGCTTCCTTCTCCTTGATCAGGAGCGCCTCTTCGACGGCGCGCTCGTTGATCTCGTCCAGCACGGCGTCGGCGGCCTCACGATCGAGGGTGTAGTCGCCGTCGGTCAGCTTGCGCTCAGACCAAGTGTCTGGGACCTGTTTGATCAGGACCACGATGTTCGTCATGACTCTGGTTCGTCCTCCTCGGAGAGGCCGGGCGAGCCGGCCTGCATTACCACGTTTGAAGCAACTCCCACCATGTTACTCGCCGGTAACTTACGGTGGTTCGCAGGAACACCATAGCTGGTCGAAGTTTGCGTTCTAGCGGCCCGTAGGCGGCGAACCGTTCGCCATCGCGCCGATCCGCGTTAGCCTGCCTTGCAATGAGCGCATTCGTTACCAACGGTCCGCTTGGGGACGACGGGTTACCCCTGACTGGGGAACGCACGATTCCCGGGCTGGCGGAGGAGAACTATTGGTTCCGCCGCCATGAGGTGGTCTATGAGCGGCTCGCATGCCGCTGCGCGGGCCGCGACGTGCTCGAGGCCGGCTCCGGCGAGGGCTACGGCGCCGACCTGATCGCCGGCCAGGCCCGCCGGGTGATCGGGCTGGACTACGACGAGTCTGCCGTCGCACACGTGCGGGCCCGGTATCCGCGGGTCGAGATGCTGCACGGAAATCTCGCTGAATTACCACTGGCCGATGCCGAGGTTGATGTCGTCGTCAACTTTCAGGTGATCGAACATCTGTGGGATCAAGGGCAATTCGTGGCCGAGTGCTTCCGCGTCTTGCGGCCCGGCGGTGTGCTGTTGATGTCGACGCCGAACCGGATCACCTTCTCCCCCGGCCGCGACACCCCGATCAACCCCTTCCACACCCGCGAACTCAACGCCGAGGAACTGACCGAACTGCTGACGGGCGCGGGCTTTTCGATGGAATCGATGCTCGGCGTGTTTCACGGCCCCGGGTTGGTGGAGCTCGACGCGCGGCACGGCGGCTCGATCATCGACGCCCAGATCGCCCGCGCGCTGGCCGACGCGCCGTGGCCCGGGGACCTGCTCGCCGACGTCGCCTCGGTGACCACCGACGACTTCGACCTCACCGACGCGGCGGACCGCAACATTGACGACAGCCTCGACCTGGTCGCAATCGCGGTGCGGCCGTGACGAGTTCCGAGCGTGTACCGGGGCTCTTCACCCTCGTCCTGCACACGCATCTGCCGTGGCTGGCGCACCACGGCCGCTGGCCGGTCGGCGAGGAGTGGCTCTACCAGTCGTGGTCGGCGGCTTATCTGCCGTTGATGCGAGTGCTGCGCACGCTCGCCGATGAAGACCGCAGGCACGTTGTGACACTGGGAATGACGCCGGTGGTCACCGCGCAGCTCGACGACCCGTACTCCCTCTCCGGTATGCATCACTGGCTGGCCAACTGGCGGCTGCGTGC
>DATJIX010000511.1:0-4952 GCA_035492865.1 Mycobacterium sp.
GTGATGGATTGCCACGCGTCCGCGAACGCAGCGGCGGAGCGACGGCCACCCCGCACGCCCGAGAGATCCGGGCGCAGACCGGCAAGGTCTGCGACTACCGGATCTATGGCATCGACAGGAATTCCATTGCACGCCAGCGGATATGACGGTGTCTGCAGGGCGGCCCCGACGGCAGCGCCGTCATCCCACACCGACATCAGAAAGGTGTCGGCGGGCAATGCTGCGCCCGCCAAGAACGTCAGTTCGATTGTGTGCGCCACAGGGTCGCGGCGATACAACGGTTCCGCGATCCCACGGAACTCGTCGGCGGACGAATGTACGCGCACCTCCATGCCCCCAGCATGGCCACCGATGCCGAACGCGTCCACCGATATACGGCTGCGAACGTGCACGTTTGTACAGTTTTTCGCGGCGTGTCGTGTGCAAACACGCACGGTCGCGGTATTTAGGGGGAACCAGATCAGGCCAGGTTGGAGCGACGGGGATACGCCACCGCCGGGTCGGTCAGCGCGTTCACCACGGCGGGCAGCCCCGCGGAGAACGCCCGCTCCAGGGCCGGCCGCACCCCGGCGGGCGTCGACACCAGTTCGCCGTGCCCACCGAGCGCGGTCACCACCTCGTCGTAACGGGTGCCCGGTCGCAGCTCGGCGACCACCGAGTAGCCGTAGAGCAATTCCATCGGGTGTTTTTCGAGACCCCAAATTCCGTTGTTGCCGATCACCGAGACCACGTGAACACCGTGGCGCACCAACGTGTCCCACTCCATGCCGGAGAATCCGAAGGCGCCGTCGCCCTGCAGCAGCACGACCTGCCGTTCGGGCCGGGCCAGTTTGGCCGCCAGTGCATAGCCGGGCCCGGAACCCAGGCATCCGAAGGGCCCGCTGTCCAGCCACGCGCCAGGCACGTAGCTGTCGATGACCCGGCCTGCGTACGACCCGAAGTCGCCCGCGTCGATGACGACGATCGCGTCGCGGTCCAGCAGCGGCCTGAGTTCGGCGTACAGCCGCATCGGGTGCAGCGGTGTGCGGTCATCGGCCAACTCGGCCTGCTCCGCCGCCCGTGCGGCGTCCTCGACGGTGCGCAGTGCGGCCAGCCAACCCTCGTGCTCGCCCCCCGACGCGCTCGCAAGTCCCGACAGTGTCACGCTCAGGTCGCCGTAGAGCCCCGCCGCGACCTCGCGGGGATGCGGCCGGCCGGGTGGGACACGGTCGGCGACGATCAGCTTGGTCTCCGCCCCGAACACTGCGCCGAAGCCGAGCCGGAAGTCCATCGGCACCCCGACCACCAGCGCAACATCGGCCTCCCCCAACGCTTTTGACCGCGCCCTCGAGAACGCCAACTCGTGATCGGCGGGCACCGTGCCGCGGGCCATGCCGTTCATCAACACTGGAATCCGTAGCGCCTCAGCCAGGTTCAGCAGAGCGGTTTCCGCGTGACCCCACCACACGTTGGTGCCCGCCATGACCACCGGCCGTTGCGCGCGAGCCAGCAGCTGCACGGCGGTGTCCAGCGCATTGCCGTCCGGGCCGACGGCAGAAGGCGGGTCGGCGAGCGCCCCGGGACCGCCTCGATCCTGCGCCTCGCCGAACACGAGATCCATCGGGAAGTCGATGAACGACACTCCGGACGGCGCGCCGACAGCGGCCCGCAACGCATCATCGATCAAGGGCCCGACCGCGTCTGCCGACGGCGCGGTGGCTGCGAACCGCGTCAGCGGCGCCACGAACGGCACGTGGTCGATCTCCTGCAGCGAGCCCTGCCCCCACCGCAGCGCGGGCGCCCTCCCGCCAAGAACCACCAGCGGCGACTGGTTCTGCTGCGCGGCCGCCATCGCGCTCATTCCGTTGGTGACGCCGGGGCCCGCGGTCAGTGCGGCGACGCCGGGCACCCTGGTCACCTTCGACCAGCCTTCGGCGGCGAACGCGGCCGTCTGCTCGTGCCGGGTATCGATCAGCCGGATGTTTTCGGCGCGGCATCCGTCGTAGATGGAGAACAGATGACCGCCGGAGAGCGTGAAGATGGTGTCGATACCGCTCGCGCGCAGCCGCCGGGCGATCAGATGTCCGGCATTGACCGTAACTGGAGCCTCAATGCTCATGGCCGCAGCATAATCTCGGCCATGAGCGACGCCTCGGAAACGCAAGTGCTGCTCGCCTTCGCGGCCCACCTCGCGGCGACCTTCGGGGAGAGAGCATGAACACGTTCCGGCCGTCGATCGACTGGGGCCACGAAGCCGTCGCCTCGGCCCTGTGGGTGATGCAGGTGTGGGCAATCACGGCGGTGTCTCTGCTGGTGGTCCTCTTCGTGATCGGGCGGACCACGGAGTGGGGACGCCAGTTCTGGCGCATCACGGGCGACTACTTCAAGGGCAGGCAGAGCGCCCCGGTGTGGGCGGTGGTCGGGTTGTTGCTGCTGTCGGCGATCCTCGTCGTCCGGATCAACGTGCTGCTGAGCTACTACGCCAACGACCTGTTCTCGGCGCTGCAGGTCACCTTTCAGCCCGATTCGGCGAGAAACACTGGCATCCACGGGTTTTGGATGACGATCCTGGTGTTCGCGGTGCTGGCCGTCTGCTACGTGGCCCGCACCCTCGCCGACCTGTACCTCACCCAAACCTTCATCATGCGGTGGCGAATCTGGTTGAGCCGTCGCTTCATTGACGACTGGCTCGGCGACTACGCGTACTTCCGCAGCCAGTTCTCCCGGCAGCCGATCGACAACCCGGACCAACGCATCCAGCAAGACATCGACGTTTTCACCGCGGGTGTCGGTGGCGAGCCGAACAATCCGGCCCACACGTCGGATCGGCTGCTGTTGTTCGGCGCGGTCGAGGCCGTGGTGTCCGTGTTCTCGTTCGGCGCGATTCTGTGGCAGCTGTCCGGCCCCTTGACGCTCGGCACCGTCACTCTGCCGCGGGCGCTGTTCTGGGTGGTCATCTCCTATGTGTTCGCGGCCACGGTCGTCGCGTTCGTGATCGGCAGGCCACTGATCCGACTGAGCTTCATGAACGAGTTGCTCAATGCGGGCTTCCGCTATGCGCTCGTCCGGTTGCGGGACGGCAGCGCCGCCGTCGGGCTGTACCGCGGCGAGAACGCAGAACGCAAAGTGCTCACCGGCCGGCTGTCGGCGGTGATGGACAACTACGGCAACTGGCGCAACCGGATGGTGGTGTTCACCGGCTGGAACCTGTCGATGAGCCAGGCGATCGACCCGCTGCCGTTCATCGTGCAGGCGCCGCGGCTGTTCGCCGGACAGATATCGCTCGGCGATATCTTCCAGTCCGCCACCGCGTTTCACACCATCCACAACTCGCTGTCATTCTTCCGCGACGCCTACGACTCGTTCGCGAGTTATCGGGCGGCCATCATCCGGCTGGACGGCTTGGCCGACGAGAACTCCGCCGCCCGCAGGTTCACCGGGGCGACGACGACAGCGTCGGCTGACGGCACCCTTCAGGTCAACGGTCTCGGGGTCCGCACCCCCGCGGGCGATCACCTCATCCGCGACCTTGACCTCCTTCTGGAGCCGGGTGGCGCCATGCTGATCAGTGGCCCGTCGGGGATCGGCAAGACCGTGCTGCTGCAGAGCCTGGCCGGCCTGTGGCCGTTCGTGTCCGGCAGCGTGCGCCTGCCATCTGACCGGAGCGACGCGCTTTTCGTGCCCCAGCTGCCCTACATCCCGCTCGGTGATCTCCGCGCGGTGGTGTCGTATCCGCACGAAGCGGGTGCCGTCGATGACCGCGATATCCAGCAGGCCTTACTCAAGGTCGCCCTCTCGCATTTGGCCATCCGGCTCAACGAGGTCAGGGACTGGGCCAAGGTGCTGTCGGTCGGCGAGCAGCAAAGGATCGCCTTCGCCCGCGTGCTGCTCGCCAAGCCGCGTGCGGTGTTTCTCGACGAGTCGACCTCGGCGATGGACGAAGGACTCGAGCTGATGCTCTATGAACTCATCCGTACCGAGTTCCCCGACGCCATTCTGGTCAGCGTGAGCCATCGCAGCACCGTCGCGCAGTTCCACGGCCGTCACCTGGAGTTGGTCGGCGAGGGAGGGTGGCGCCTCGACGCGCTTCCGACCAGGAGTTAGACCCTCTGGAACGCCCACTGCAGCGCGCCGAGGTACCTTGCCGGAATGAACGCGGACATGTTCACCCCGACGCTGGACTGGGGCAACGAACTGCTGACCTCGCTGTGGTGGATCGCGAAGGCCTGGGCGATAGCGGCGATTGCCACCATGGTGATCCTGGTTCTGATCTATCGATTCACCACGTGGGGCAAACAGTTCTGGCGCGTCACCGGCGACTACTTCACGGGCCGCGAGAGCGCGCCGGTCTGGGTCTGGCTCGGGGTGCTGCTGCTGTCGGTGGTCACCGGCGTCCGCATCGATGTGCTGCTGTCCTTCCAGGGCAACGACATGATGACCAGCTTCCAGGTGATCGCGGCGGGGCTCGGCAACGGCGATGAAGCAGTGAAGGCATCCGGCAAGGACGGCTTCTGGTTCTCCATCTTGGTCTTCGCGATCCTGGCCACCATCCACGTCGCCCGCGTGATGCTGGATCTGTTCCTGATGCAGCGATTCATGCTGAGGTGGCGCGCCTGGCTCACCGACAAACTGACCGACGACTGGCTCGACGGCAAGGCCTACTACCGCGCCCGCTTCATCGACGACACCATCGACAACCCCGATCAGCGCATCCAGACCGACATCGACATCTTCACCGCCGGTGTCGGACCGCTGCCGAACACCCCGAACAACACGTCCGCGGCCACGCTGCTGTTCGGCGCGGTGTCGTCGGTGACGTCGATGATCTCGTTCACCGCGATCCTGTGGAACCTGTCGGGCACCCTGACGCTGCCCATCGTCGGTGTCGACGTGCCAAAGGCGATGTTCTGGATGCTGTTGGGCTACGTGCTCTTCGCGACGATCATCGCGTTCTGGATCGGCCGGCCGATCAT
>DATJIX010000512.1:0-11645 GCA_035492865.1 Mycobacterium sp.
GTGCTGAACGAGCTGGGCGCGTGGGAACTCGACGCCCGCACCGATGCGGACGGGCTCGAGGCCGCGGCCGCGTTGTGCCGCAGCGCGGGGTACTGGGCACTGCCCTATCCGGTCGCCGAGCGGCTCGCCAAACCGACGGACGTGGACGTCGACGGCCTGATCGTGGTGGCTGACAACCGTCCGTCGGGAATTGTGGCGGGACTGGACTTGAGTTGGGCCGCAGTCTCTTTGGGTGGGAAGCGCAGCCGAGTTGTCAGCCATGGCGTGGCGGGTCCGGGCTTTGTGGCCGAGCTCGAACTCTCCGCACTCGACGACAGCGGGGCGCGTGACGTCGCGCTCGGTCTTGTGCTGCCGTGCTGGACCCTGCTCGGCATGCTCGACCGGGCGATGGAGCTGACGATCGCCCACGTCAGCCTGCGCAAGCAGTTCGGTCAGACGCTGTCGTCGTTCCAGGGCGTCCAGTTCCAGCTGACCGATGCGGAGGTCGAGCGCAGCGGCGTCGATATTCTCGCGAAGTACGCCCTGTGGAGCGTCGGCACCGACCAGCCGGAAGCGCTCGACGACGCACTCGCGCTGCGGATGTCGGCCATCGAGGCCGCGGAGGTCGTCTTCAGGGTCTGTCACCAATTGCACGGTGCGGTCGGGTTCTGCGACGAGACCACGTTGTCGTGGCTCTCTCGTTACAGCCAGCCGCTGCGGCGGCTGCCCCTCGGGTTGTCGGCGACGCGTGACGAACTGACGCACCGAGTCGGCGGCACCGGACTGACGGGGCTGTTTTCGTGACGGCTGAAGCTCACTTTCGCCAACAGGTCCGCGACTGGTGCGACCAACACATCCCTCGGGACTGGCGGCAGACGCAGACCGGGGTCAGCGACGAAGAGTTCGTTCGCTTCCAGAAGTCCTGGTTCGCCGAACTCCACAGCGCCGGATACGCGGTGCCGCACTGGCCGCGTGAATGGGGCGGTGGGCTCTCGGTTTCCGAGCAGATCATCCTGTACCAGGAGTTGGCCGCGCACGACGCGCCGCGGCTGGTGCTGGCCTTCGTCGGCATCCATCACGCCGCCGCGACCCTGCTCGCCGCAGGCACCGACGAACAGCGCCGACGTCACCTCCCTGCAATCCTGGACGGCGAAATCTGGGTGCAGGGCTTCTCCGAACCCGAGGCCGGTTCCGACCTCGCCAGCCTGCGAACGTCCGCCCGTCGGGTCGGTGCCGCCTACGTCGTCAACGGCCAGAAGCTGTGGGCCAGCGGCGGCAAGCACGCTGACTGGTGCCTGCTGCTGGCCCGTACTGACCCGGAAGCGCCCAAGCGCAAGGGTATTTCGTACTTCCTGCTCGACATGACCACGCCGGGGGTCGAGGTGCGGCCGATCCGCAACGCCATCGGCGATTCACACTTCTGCGAGATATTCCTCAACGACGTCGAAATTCCAGCGGTGCACCTCGTCGGCGCCGAGAACGCTGGATGGCAGGTGGCGCAGGCGACGCTGGGGGCAGAGCGTGGGCTGACCATGCTCGAACTCGCCGAACGCCTCGGCAACGCGGGATTCCGCTGGCTGGTCGAGGCGGCGCCCGTCGATGACCCGATCGTGGCGGACAGACTGGCGCAGTTCGAAACAGAGATCACCGGCCTGCGCGGACTGTGCCGGAAAGTGGTCGACGACAACGAAACCGGGACTGCGGGACCCGCTGACGCGTCGATCGTGAAGCTGTTCTACAGCGAACTCCTGCAGCGGCTCACCGACTTCGGTGCCGAGATCGGCGGCTTGGACGCACATACCCGGCTTGCCAAGCCGATGTCCAGCGGCTGGGAATCCGGCTCCTGGATGCTGGACTTCATCGGCTCATGGGAGTGGACCATCCCCGGTGGTTCGAGCGAAATCCAACGCACGATCATCGGGGAGCGCGGGCTTGGACTGCCCAGGGAACCGAGTGCGGTGTGATGGCGTACGAGTTCGCGGAGTTCCACGAAGAGCTGCGGTCGGTGGCGAATGATCTGCTGGCCAAGGACAGGGCCGTCGACTGGTCGTCACTCGTCGACGCTGGGTGGGTCGGACTCGAGGTGCCGGAGCAGTTCGGCGGTGCGGGTGCCACGTTTGCCGAGGTCGCGGTCGTCTGCGAGGAGATCGGCCGCGCCGCAAGCGCAAACCACTACCTGGGAAGCGCGGTGCTGGCGATCGGTACGCTGAACGTGTTGCAGCCCAGCGAGACTCGCGACACGCTGTTGGCCGACGCGACATCGGGTGCCGTCAGGTTGGCGGTTGCCCTCGATACCGAGTTCGTGCCCGACGCGGAGGGTGCTGACCACGTACTCGTGGTGACCGACCGCGGCGTCGCCGTCACAGCACCGACCGTGACACCGCAACCGGTGCTCGACGAAACACGCCGACTGGCCAAGGTCGCCGCCGATGTGTCGGACGTGCTTGCGTTCGAGGGAGACCCCACAGCCGCGATAAGCCGCCTCAGAGAGCGCGCGGCGGTCGCGATCGCTTGCGACAGCCTAGGCCTTTGTGAGGCAATGCTTTCCGCGACTGTCGGCTACGCGAAGGTACGCCAGCAGTTCGGCAGGCCCATCGGCTCGTTCCAGGCCGTCAAGCACGCCTGCGCGGACATGGCGGTCAGCATCGCCGTGTCGCGCCAACTCGTCGACGCGGCGGTGCTGGCGATCGCCGAAGGCCGCGCGGACGCCGGCGTGGCGGCCTCGATGGCGAAGTCCTATGTCTGCAGTGCCGCCGTCGACGTCGTCGGTAAGGCCATGCAACTGCACGGCGGCATCGGATACACGTGGGAGAGCGGCATCCACGTCTACCTCAAGCGCGCCGCCCTCAATCGTTCGCTGTTCGGCTCACCGGCAGCCCACCGTCAAGAACTTGCTAAACGCTATCGATAAAAGGAGTTTCGACTAATGGGCGTTCCCGTCTACAAACGCATCCTCGACCTGTTCGAGGCCGAGGGTGTCAACACGTTGTTCGGCATCCCCGATCCGAACTTCGTGCACATGTTCGCCGAGGCGGACGCGCGCGGTTGGTCGGTCGTCGCACCGCACCACGAGCTCAGCGCCGGCTTCATGGCCGAGGCCGTCTCGCGGATGACCGGCGGACCTGGCCTGTGCATCGGTACGCTCGGCCCGGGGATGGCCAACATCGCGGGCGCGATCCAGTGCGCGAAGGTGGAGAACTCGCCCGTCATTTTCCTCGGCGGCCAACGCGCGCGCATCACCGAACGCCGGGTCCGCCGCGGTCGCATCCAGTTCGTCAGGCAGGAACCGCTTTTCGCCCCCTCGGTCAAGTACAGCGCGTCAATCGAGTACGCCGACCAGACCGACGAGATCATCCGCGAGGCGATCCGGCGCGCGATGTCCGGCACACCAGGCCCGAGTTACGTCGAGTACCCGTCGCATATTCTGCTGTCCGAACTCGATGTGCCGGATCCACTGCCGCCGCACCGCTACCGGCTGGTCAATCAGGGCGCAGGCGCGCCCGAGGTGGCCGAGGCGGCGAAGCTGATCCGCGAGGCCAAGAGCCCGATTCTGTTGGTGGGTCACGGTGTTCACACGTCACGCACCCAGGGCGTGGTCAAGGAACTCGCAGACCTGATGGCCTGTCCCGTCATCCAGACGTCAGGCGGCACGTCCTTCATCCCCGGGTTGGAAGACAGGACGTTCGCGTACGGCTTCTCGCCGTCGGCCGTCGAAGCGGTGGTGAACTCGGATCTGTGCGTCGCACTGGGTACCGAGCTTGGCGAGCCCGTGCACTACGGCAAGACCCGACATTGGGCCGAGCGCAACGACATTCGCAAGTGGATCTATGTGGAGCAGGATCCGACGGCGATCGGCGT
Organism: Mycobacterium sp.; assembly: GCA_035492865.1. GTDB lineage: Bacteria > Actinomycetota > Actinomycetes > Mycobacteriales > Mycobacteriaceae > Mycobacterium. The sequence continues at coordinate 3,838 of DATJIX010000512.1, forward strand.
GAACCGGCCGATCGATGTGCCGCTCGTTGGTGATCTGCGCGGGGTCGTCCCGCAACTGGTCGAAGCGCTCGGGGAGACCCCGCGTGAACCCGCGCCCAACCTCGACGTGCTGATCAAGAAGGACGCCGAGGAACTTGCCCAGCTCGCGGAAAACGCCCCGACGGGCAGAACTCCTGTGCACCCCGCCCGCTACGTCGTCGAGGCCACCAAGGCGTTCCCCGCGGACGGCATCCTGGTGCGCGACGGCGGTGCGACCGTGATCTTCCAGTGGACCTACTCGCAGGCCAAGCCGCGCGACGTGATCTGGAACCAGAACTTCGGCCACCTGGGTACGGGGTTGCCCTACGCGGTCGGGGCGTCGGTCGCCGACGGTGGCAAGCGCCCGGTCATGTTGCTGACCAGCGACTCGGCCTTCCTGTTCCACATCGCCGAGCTGGAAACCGCCGCGCGGCAGAACCTACCGCTGGTCTGTGTGGTCGGTGTCGACCATCAGTGGGGCCTGGAGGTCGGCGTCTACAAGCGCACGTTCGAACAGCCGTCGCCGCAGCCCGGCGTGCACTGGAGCAAGGACGTGCGGTTCGACAAGATCGCCGAGGGATTCGGCTGCCACGGTGAATACGTCGAGAAGGAAGAGGAGATCGGCCCTGCCATCGAGCGGGCGTACGCCAGCGGCAAGACCGCCGTCGTGCACGTCTGCATCGACCCGAAGGCCAACTCGGAGGAAATGCCGAAATACGACGAATTCAGAACTTGGTACGCCGAAGGCACTCAGTAAGGAAAGGTTGGGATATGCGCGAATATCTGAAGTTCTACATCGACGGTAAATGGGTCGACCCAGTCGGGTCGAAGTCGTTGGACGTCGACAACCCGACGACGGAGCAGGTCTCAGGCAAGATCGCACTCGGTGCGGCGGAAGACGTGGACAAGGCGGTCAAGGCGGCACGCAAGGCCTTCGCCAGCTGGTCGCAGACCAGCCGGGAAGAGCGCCTCGATGTGCTGCAGGCGATGCTGGCGGAATACCAGAAACGCGCAGCCGATCTGGCCGAGGCGGTGACCGAGGAGATGGGTGCGCCACCGTCACTGGCAGCGGGCCCGCAGGTCAACCTCGGCATCGGGCATCTGGCGACCGCCATCGATGTGCTGAAGAACTACGAGTTCGAGGAGCAGCACGGCAGCACGCTGGTGGTGAAAGAGCCGATCGGGGTGTGCGGGCTGATCACCCCGTGGAACTGGCCGATCAACCAGATCGCCGTCAAGGTGTACCCGGCACTGGCAACCGGCTGCACGATGGTGCTCAAGCCGTCCGAGGTTGCGCCCTACTCGGCGCAGATCTTCACCGAAATCATCGACGCCGCAGGCGTTCCCGCGGGCGTGTACAACCTCGTCTACGGTGACGGCCCTGGCGTCGGCGCCGCATTGTCGAGCCACCCCGACATCGACATGGTGTCCTTCACCGGGTCCACCAGGGCCGGTGTCGAGGTCGCCCGCAACGCCGCCTCGACGGTGAAGCGGGTGAGCCAGGAACTGGGCGGCAAGAGCCCGAACATCGTGCTGGACGACGACGACTTCGCCAAGAGCGTGGTCGCGGGCGTCTCGGTGATGATGATGAACAGCGGGCAGAGCTGTAACGCCCCGTCGCGCATGCTGGTGCCGAATTCGCGCAAGGACGAAGCCGTCGCGGTCGCGAAGGCCACCGCCGAGCAGGTGAAGGTCGGCGATCCATCCGAGAAGACCGCGATCGGGCCGGTGGCCTCCAAGGCGCAGTTCGACAAGATCCAAGGCCTGATTCAGAAGGGCATCGACGAGGGCGCCACCCTCGTCGTCGGTGGCGTTGGCCGACCGGACGGGCTCGACACGGGCTACTACGTCCGACCCACCGTGTTCGCGGACGTCAAGAACGACATGACCATTGCGCGGGAGGAGATCTTCGGGCCGGTGCTGTGCATCCTCGGCTACGACGATCTGGACCAGGCGCTGGAGATCGCCAACGACACCGAATACGGCTTGGCGGGCTACGTTTCGGGAGCGGATCTCGATCAGGCTCGATCGATCGCCCGCAAGATCCGCGCCGGGTCCGTCGCGATCAACCACGGTTTCGACATGAGCGCGCCGTTCGGCGGCTACAAGCGCAGCGGCAACGGGCGTGAGTGGGGTCAGTTCGCGTTCGACGAGTACCTGGAGACCAAGGCGGCATTGGGCTACGCGCCGGAGTAACGGGGGTGGCCGCGCCTAGACTGCGGCCATGCCTGCCGAGAAGTACGAATACGGTATCGATTTCGAGCGCGTCGCGGCCGTCGACATCCACACCCACGTGGAGGTCGACGGCCACGGCCACAAGGCCTATGACGACGAACTCGTCGATGCCGTGGGGAAGTACTTCAAGATGGGGCCCGGCGCGCTGTCGAGCGTGGACGCGCTGGCCGACGAGTACCGCAGGTTGAACACGGCCGCGGTGGTGTTCACCATCGACGCGCGCACCGGCATGCGGCACACGTCGAACTCGATCGAGGACCTCATCGTCGGCACGATCCGAAACAACGACGTGCTGATCCCGTTCGGCAGCGTGGACCCGTGGCATGAGCGACGCGCAGTGCACCGCGTGCACGAGCTGGTCCGCGACTACGGCGTCAAGGGCTTCAAGTTCCACCCCAGCATGCAGGCGTTCGAGCCGAACGACCGTCGCTTCTATCCGATCTACGAGGCGATCGCCGAGGCCGGCGTGCCCGCGCTGTTCCACACCGGCCAGACGGGGATCGGCTCCGGGCTGCCGGGTGGGCACGGCATCAAGCTGCGCTACTCCGACCCGATGCTGCTCGACGATGTGGCCGCCGACTTCCCGAGCCTGACGATCGTGATGGCCCATCCCGCGGTGCCGTGGGTCGACTCGCAGATCGCAATCGCCTCCCACAAGACCAACGTCTACATCGACTTGAGCGGCTGGTCGCCGAAGTACTTTCCGCCACAACTGGTGCACGCCGCGAACCGTCAGCTCCGGACAAAGGTGCTGTTCGGCACCGACTTCCCGTACATCAAGATGGACCGCTGGCGCCGCGACTTCGAAGCGCTGGACATCGACCCGGCGGTGGTGCCGCTGATCTACAAGCAGAACGCGCTGCGGGTGCTCGGCGTCACGCGATGAGTTTTCGGGGTGTGCGCGGTCTGCACTGATGACCGACCCCACCCCCGTGAAGGAGACCATCGTGCCCATCCGTGACGGCTCGCCCTTGGGCGCCCCATGCTGGATCGACCTGGCGACGTCCGACCTCGACAAGGCCAAAGACTTCTACGGCAATGTGTTCGGCTGGACCTTTGAATCGGCCGGGCCTGAATACGGCGGCTACGTCAACGCGGCCAAGGACGGCCAGCCGGTGGCCGGCCTGATGTACAACGACCCGCAGTTCAACAGCCCGGACGGCTGGACCACCTACCTGCACACCTCCGACATCGCCGCGACGCTGCGTGCCGCCACCGCGGCGGGCGCGACGACGTGCGTCGAACCGATGGAGATCCCGGCCAAGGGCCACATGGCGATGCTGACCGATCCCACCGGCGCATTCTTCGGGCTGTGGCAGCCGATCGGGCACCACGGCTTCAACGTCGTCAACGAAGCAGGCGCACCGGTTTACCACCAACTGACCACCCGCGAGTACGCCAAGGCGCTGGACTTCTACCGCGAGGTGTTCGGCTGGCAGACCGAGTCCGTCTCCGACACCGACGAATTCCGCTACAGCACAGCGATATTCGACGGCGATGCGCTCCTTGGTGTGATGGACGGTTCGCAGGACCTCTGCGTGGGCGCGCCTGCGAACTGGTTCTTCTTCCTGGGCGCCGACGACGTCGACAAGACCGTGCAATTGGTGAAGGACAACGGAGGCAGCGTGATCCGCGACGCCGAGGACACACCGTACGGCAGGCTGGCCGCGGTGGCGGACCCGACCGGCGCGGGGTTCAACCTGTCATCGCTGCAATGACTCAAGCAGCGACGTAGACGATGCCGGAGGGATACGCGGTGTTTGCCGCGTTGACAATCGCACCCGCGAAATCGTCGTCGATCATGTCGCCTGCGACGACGGTCAAATGCAGACCGGCGCGCTGAAATTCGGGGCGCATCGCGTTCAGGGTGGCCTCGCCCGCCCGCTTGCTCGCGGCGACGGCGGTATATCCCTTGGGCACCGCCTTGTAGGGATAGAAGTGGGCCTGATGGCTGGTGACGAAGACGATTCGGCCGCCGGCAGGCATCAGCGGAACCGCCATCAGCGCGAGGCCGCGTTGGGCGTCCCGGTTACGGCGCTGCGCGTAACCGGGATTGGCTCCGAGCTCGGCGCCGACCGATGCGTTGAGGATCAAGGCGTCCAACCGCCCGAAGTCGGCGGCGATGGTGTCGATCATCGCCGCACACTCGGCCTCGTCAGAGAGATCGGCGCGGAACGTCGACGCATTGCCGCCTGCGAATCGGATCGCCCGCGCCGTGGTTTCGGCGTCTGCGGCGTTCTCGCGGTAGTTGACGATGACGTGGGTGTCGGGGCTGGCGAGTTGGAGCGCAACATCGGCGCCGATGCCCCTCGAACCACCGGTGACCAGGACTATCCGTGCAGGTGCGTGAGGCATGTCTGCTTCCTTCCATTGCCGCGAGTCCCCACCGTACACCAATTTCTAAGAAAAATAAGGCAAAGATAAGGTCACAATAAGGCAGTCATCGACCGGGGCGGGCCTCAACTTGTCTTCGCGTGATCAGTGCTGACATCGGGCTGCTGTGCGCCCTGGCCCTTGCGCAGGGTGTCCAGCAGTTCCCGGTACGGCCCGACCAGATAGGCGGTGTCGCCGGCGCTGAGCCTGGTGTCGCGCCGGGGGTGCAACCGAACGGCGGTGCCGGGCCTGGTGATCGAAATGACCCGGGTCTGCGTCGACAAGTCGGCCATCCGCATGCCGTCCAGTTCGCTGCCCAGTTTGACGTCGACGCCGCCGACCATGAAGGAGTGCTGCCCCACCGAAAATGTGCCGAGCACCTGAAGTCCCAGCGCGGCGCCGATGAACCACGGGGTCGCGAGATCGACTGTGGATAGCACATTTTCGAAGCCGAAGCGCTGAGCAACCGCCCTGCTGAGGGTGCGGTCGTAGACGCGAAGCACGATCGGCACGTGCGGCCGGTGGCCATCCGAGCCGAGGCGATGACCGAGCATTTCCTGCAGCACGATGCCGGTCTCGATGTTGACCATGTCGTCCTGGGTCAACACCGCGACGGCACGCGCTTCCTCGATGCGTGCAGACTCCAGTGTCTCGCGCACCGTGGCGTCACCGAAGATCACCGGTACGTCGAGGCGGGCAGCGGTGGAGAGGAAGCGGCTGTCGGGGTCGCGTTCGATGACGGCGACGTCGTAGCCGGCCGCGGTCAGGTCGTTGACCACCCGGCTGCCGAACGAGCCCAGCCCGACCACGATGACGTGGTGGCGCAGGTGCCGCACCTTCCTGCGTCCCGCCGACTGCGCAAGGCGCCGCGACAACAGCACGTCGGCGATGAACGCGACCAGGATCGCGGTGGTGGTCACGCCTGCGAACATCAACCCGATGCCCCAGATCCGGAGCCAAATCGGCTGGTGCATGAAGCTGAAGTCGCCGTAGCCGACGGTGGCGATGGTCTCGGTGCTGAAGTACAGCGCATCGATCCAGCTCATTCCCGGCGGGTGTTGATAGGCGAACCGCAACAACACCGTCGAGCCGAGCAGCAGGGACAGCGAGACCGCCAGCGCCCGGTAGAACATCGGGTTGATGTCGTCACGGATCAACCGCACCGCGTCGATCACCCTGCGCGCCGGTGGCCTGCGCACGCGAGAGTGCGACAGCGGCCCTGGGATGGCAATACCCTGCTCAGCGAGTTCGTCGGCGGTGCCGATCATCGAAGTCCAGTCACCGGCGTTGACCTGGTAGTCGCGGCCCGGGCAGGCGACCACCTCGCCACGCCTGTCGGAGTCCTCGTCGTGGATCACTGCGACGGGCGCCAGGTCACCGAAGATGTCGCGCAATGTCGCGTCGCGGGGCGCGTCCGCACCGGAGACGACAAAGTCGATTCCCGCCACCGTAATGGTGTGTGTGGTCCGGGACAGGCAGGCCTCCACCACCGACGACGCGGCCAGATCCGCCACGTCGAGGATCGCGCCTGCCCCGTTGTGCTGTGCCATCGCCTCGCGCAGCACACCGTTGGCCAGCCGCGCGACCACCCGTACATTGGGATTGGCTTGTCTTGCCAGCAAGGCGATTTCGAGGTTCAGTGCGTCGTCGTCGTCGGCGCAGATGACCGCCTCCGCGGTGCCGACGCCGGCTGCGGTCAGACCTCCAGGCGCCTGCAGCGTCACCACTCGCGTGCCGGCGTTGTTCAACTCCTCGACGATCCGCATCGCGAGCGCATCGTCACCGCACACGATGATGTGGCCGCTCATTTGCAGAACGCTACTGCGGAAAAGCCCGCCGCGAAGGACGAAGATGGTCAGATGCCCACCAGTCCCAAGATCTACGTCAAGGCCTGCATCAACGGCGCGCGCACGCCGGACCAGCATCCGAACCTTCCGGTGACGCCCGAGCAGCTGGCGGCGGCGGCGCTCGCGGCGCACGGTGCGGGCGCCAAGGCGGTACATATGCACCCAAAGAATGCCGACGGTGTGGATTCGCTGCTTGCAGAGCACGTGGACGCGGCGGTGTCGGCGGTGCGGCACGCGGTGCCGGGGCTGCCGCTCGGGGTGACGACGGGGTACTGGGCGCTGCCCGACGCCGACGCGCGGCTGCGCGCGATCGACGGCTGGACGGTGCTACCCGACTTCGCGTCGGTCAACTGGCACGAGCCAGGCTCCGAAGACCTGGCCGGGCTCCTGCTGAGCAAGGGTCTTGGCGTTGAGGTCGGCATCTTTCACGCCGAGGCGGCCGAATCGTGGGCGGCCTCTGAAATCGCGAGGCACTGCATGCGGGTGATGATCGAACTCGGGGCCGACGGTGATATCGCCACCGCCGACGACCTGCTGAGCCAGGTGCTGGCGGTGGGCTCCCCGGCGCCGGTGCTGCTGCACGGTTTCGACGAAAGTTGTTGGCCGCTGCTGGAACACGCGGGGGTGCGGGGCGTGCAGACCCGGATCGGGATGGAGGACACCTTGCGGTTGCCGGACGGGTCGATGGCGTCGGACAACGCCGCGTTGGTGTCCGCGGCGGTGCAGTTGCTCAGTCGGTAGGCGCGGCCAGTGCGAAGTCGGCGAAATCGAACCCCGGTACCACCACACAGCTGACCAGGCACGGCTGATCGTCGCGGGGACGGGCACGCTGCCAGTGCCCCGGGGGCACCAGGATCTGCGGTTGTTCGCCTGCGACGATGTCGGAGCCGAGCAAATGCGTTGTGGCCGTGTCTTGTTCGGCCCCGATCTGCAGCAGCAGCGGACCGCCGAAGTGATACAGCCACAGTTCGGCGCTGCGCACCGTGTGCCACGCCGACTGCTGACCGGGCATGAGCAGGAACAAAATTGCGGTGCCCGCACTGCGCGGTCCGGTGTAGTCCGGTGGCAACGCGGACTGGGGCATCATCAGTCCGCTGCGCCAGGTTTCCTTGAACCAGCCACCCTCTGGATGAGGGGACAGATCGAGCCGACGCGCCCACTCCGGTAGGTCGCTCATCACAAATCCCCCCTTAAAAGGTTTCGGGACTCCACAATAGAGACGATGGCTACTGACAAGGCACCCATTGTCCTGATCCACGGATTGTGGATGTCGCCGCACAGCTGGCGCGGCTGGATCGACCGCTACACCGCAGCGGGGCACACGGTGCACGCGCC
>DATJIX010000513.1:0-9377 GCA_035492865.1 Mycobacterium sp.
CTGTGGTCGATGCGAATGTTGGCGTCCCAAAACGGATACCAGAGCAGTTCGGCAACCTGGGCGACGACGTCGCGAGGCATGTTGTCGTGTAGCAGTGTCAGATCGAGGTCCGAGTACGGCAGCAGCTCGCCCCGTCCAAGACCGCCGGTGGCGACGATCGCAAATCCACTTGTGGCGGTGACGCCGATCTCGGTGGCCTTCGTGGTGAGCCAGAAGTCATGCAGGTCCAGCAGCGCGTTGCGGAGCGCGGCCGAATCGAGTTGACGCGCGCCACCCGAAAGCAGTTGTTCGCACGCCGCCACCAAATCGGTTGCGGGACGAGACGAGCCCGCCGCCGGAGCCTCCCATCGAGAGGCGCCGGCGGCGGGATCTGGTGTCTGCTCTGTCATTTCGAGTCCTCTCCCGGCCTTTCCCTGTTAACGCTCACGGTGCACGTCCGGGAGACGAGTCTCATTTCAGATGCGGCTCAAAGCGCGTCGGTCCCCCGCTCTCCGGTGCGAACCCGGACCACGGTGTCGACGGGGCTGACCCACACCTTGCCGTCGCCGATCTTCCCGGTACGAGCGGCCTGCACGATGACATCCACCACCTTGTCCACGGCGGAATCATCGACGACCACCTCTACCCGCACCTTCGGCACGAAGTCGACCGAATACTCGGCGCCGCGGTACACCTCGGTGTGACCCTTTTGGCGGCCGTAGCCCTGAACCTCGCTGACGGTCATTCCGAGAATGCCCGTCTGTTCGAGACCGGTCTTGACGTCTTCGAGCGTGAACGGCTTGACGATCGCAGTAATCAGTTTCATATTCCTCATTCCTCCGCGCCGTGACGGGCGAGTACCGAGCTACCCCCAACTGGGACGAAATCGTAACCAGTCTCAGCGTGTTCGGCCTCATCAATGCCGGTTGCCTCATCCTCTTCACTGAGACGCAGACCAATGGTGAACTTCAGGATGAACGCCAAGATAGTCGTAACGATGAACGAGTATGCGAGAACCGCGAACGCACCGACTGCCTGGCGCCACAGTTGATCGAATCCACCGCCGTAGAACAATCCCTTGACGGCAGCGGGCGCCTCGGGGGTAGCCAGGAAACCGATCAGCAACGTGCCTGTGAGACCACCGACCATGTGAACCCCGACCACGTCGAGAGCATCGTCATACCCGAACTTGAACTTCAGTCCCACGGCCAGCGCGCAGATCGCGCCGCCGAGGAAGCCGACGACCAGCGCACCGAGGACATTCACCGACGAACAGGACGGCGTGATCGCGACGAGGCCCGCCACGATGCCCGACGCGGCGCCCAGCGAGGTGGCATTGCCATCACGGATTCTTTCGACAAGCAGCCAGGCGAGCATCGCGGTACCGGTGGCGACGGTGGTGGTGACGAATGTCGACGCCGCGATGCCACCCGAACTGAGGGCAGAACCGGCGTTGAACCCGTACCAACCGAACCACAGCAGGCCGGCACCAAGCATCACGAACGGCAGGTTGTGCGGCCGCATCGGGGTTCCCGGCCAGCCCTTACGCCGACCGAGCACAAGGGCCAACGCAAGGCCGGCGGCACCCGAGTTGATATGCACCGCGGTACCACCGGCGAAGTCGATTGCCTTGAGCTTGTTGGCGATCCAGCCGCCGTGCTCGCCGGTGAAGCCGTCGAAGGCGAACACCCAGTGTGCGACCGGGAAGTACACGAACGTCGCCCACAGACCCGCGAAGGTCAACCAAGCGCCGAACTTCAGCCGGTCGGCGACCGCACCCGAGACCAGCGCGACGGTGATGATCGCGAACATCAACTGGAACATCACGAACACCAACTGCGGGATCGTGCCCGCCAGCGGAATATTCACCGCATCGGCGGCGGCGGTGCCGGTACTCGGATCCGCGGCCACCGCGGCTTTCGCGTTACCGGCGATCAGACCCTTCAGTCCCCAGTACTGCGTCGGGTCTCCGATCAGGTTGGAGACGTCATTGCCGAAGGACAGCGAGTAGCCATACAGCACCCACAACACCGTCACGACGCCCATGGCGCTGATGCTCATCATGATCATGTTGAGCACGCCCTTGGCGCGAACCATGCCGCCATAGAAGAACGCCAGTCCTGGCGTCATCAGCAACACAAGCGCGGAGCTCGCCAGCATCCATGCCGTATCCCCGGTGTCGGGGATGCCCATTATCGGAAAGCCATCCACTCGCAGTTTCCTCCTTCGACATGCCACGGCCGCAGCTTTTTACGACCGTTGACCTGTTGGAAGACTTTGCTGAGTGGTTGTTTCGTTTAAGACGCTGCGGTGTTTCGCTCGTGTGAACGGATACGCAGTCGGCGTTTCCGCGGTGTTACATCAGGCGTTTCTTGTCGACGCTTTGTTACCCGAGCAGCGCGTCGACGAACGCCGCGGGCTCGAACGGGGCGAGATCGTCGGGACCTTCACCGAGACCGACGAGCTTGACCGGAACTCCCAACTCCTGCTGTACGCGGAACACGATGCCGCCCTTTGCCGTGCCGTCGAGTTTGGTCAGCACCACACCGGTGATGTCGACGACTTCGGCGAACACCCGGGCCTGAGGAAGGCCGTTCTGCCCGATCGTGGCGTCGAGCACCAGCAGCACCTCGTCGACCTCTGCGCGCTTGCTGACCACTCGCTTGACCTTGCCGAGCTCGTCCATCAGGCCTGTCTTGGTGTGCAGCCGGCCCGCCGTATCGATGACCACGACGTCAGCGCCGGTTTCGATGCCCTTGTCGACGGCGTCGAACGCGACAGACGCCGGGTCGGCGCCCTCGGCCCCCTGCACCACCTCTGCGCCCACCCGAGACGCCCAGGACTGCAGTTGATGGGCCGCAGCGGCGCGGAAGGTGTCGGCCGCGCCCAGCACAACCCGGCGGCCGTCAGCGACCAGGACCCGGGCCAGCTTGCCGACCGTCGTCGTCTTACCGGTTCCGTTGACACCCACGACCAGCAGCACCGACGGCTTGTCGTCATGCGGCAGCGCCTTGATGGAGCGGTCGAGGTTCGGCCGCAGCTCCTCGATGAGCACCGCCCGAAGCACCGCGCGGGCATCGGTCTCGGTCCGCACGTTGCTGCTGGCCATCCGGGACCGCAGCGCGCTGACTACCGATTCGGTCACGACAGGGCCGAGGTCGGCAATGAGCAGCGTGTCCTCGACGTCTTGCCAGGAGTCTTCGTCGAGGTCGCCGCCACCGAGCAAGCCCAGCATGCTCCTGCCCAGCGCGTTCTGTGACTTGGCCAGCCGCCCGCGCAACCGGTCCAACCGGCCGTCGATGGGCGCGATCTCCTCGACGGACGCCGGCTCGGCCAGGGGCGGAGCCTCCGGCGCCTCCGGCGCCTCGGGCAGTTGGACGTCGGCGATGGGCCGTTTCGGCGCGTCCCTGGGAACGGTGGCATCATCGCCGACGGCGGGAAGCCCGCTGGTATCGATGCGTTCGACCGGCTCTGCAGTGGTGGACTCGGCGAATGTGATGCCTGAAGACGCCGTATATCCACCGGAGCGGTCGATCGGAGTGGCAGTGTCTGCAGACGACAGGTTGATACGTCGGCGCCGGTATCGCACCAGCCCGACGACCAGCGCGACCACGACCAGAACGGCAATGACCGCGATTGCGATCCACAAGGCATCCGACACGACGCCATTGTCTCAGGGGGCATAGCCGGTGACGCTCGACCCCGGTGGCATGGAGACGCGCAAACGACGCCATATCGATGTGTGCCTGTCGGAGGGCGTCGACTATCAGACGGTCACCACTGGGCTGGAGCGCTACCGCCTGCCGTACAACGCGCTCACACAGACCGATCTCGGCACCGTCGATCTGGCGACGGATTTCCTTGGCGCGCGGCTGCGTGCGCCGCTGCTGATCGGCGCGATGACCGGCGGGGCCGAGTTGTCGGAAACGATCAACCGCAACCTGGCTGCGGCGGCACAACAGCTCGGCATCGGCATGATGCTCGGCTCGCAGCGCATCATGCTCGACAACGGTTCGGCGTCGACGTCGTTCACCGTCCGCGACGTGGCACCCGACGCGCTGCTGATCGGCAACATCGGACTGGCTCAACTCAACGAGGTCATGGTCCCCGACCTCGTCAAGGCGCTCGACCACGTCGGAGCGAATGCCCTTGCAGTGCATACCAATCCGTTGCAGGAGGCGATGCAGCACGAGGGTGACACCGACTTCTCCGGCTCCATCGCGCGACTGCGCGTCATCGCGGGATCGATCGGCTATCCGGTGATGCTGAAGGAGGTCGGCCACGGCATCGGCGCCGCGGCCGCCGCGGAGTTGGTCGACTCCCCCATCGCGGCCGTCGACGTTGCGGGCGCGGGCGGTACGTCGTGGGCGCGAGTCGAGCAGTTCGTCCGCTATGGCGAAATCCGCTATCCCGCACTGGCCGAGTGGGGCATTCCGACCGCTGAGGCGCTGCTGGAGGTGCGGCACACACTGCCAGACGTGTCGGTCGTCGCATCGGGCGGCATCCGCACGGGGATGGACGCCGCCAAGGCCTTGGCGATGGGCGCCGACGCGGTCGCCGTGGCGCGGCCGCTGCTGGCGCCCGCGATCGAATCGCCTGCCGCCGTTGTGGATTGGCTGCAGCGGTTCATCGACGAACTGCTCGTGTGCCTACACGGGTGCGGTGCGGCGAACCTGGCGGCCCTTCGCCGCCGTGGGGTCACCGAAATCCGCTAGTTGGCGGACGCGGCGCCGACCAGTTCCTGGCCCCGCATGCGTTGCGAGATCACCTGGGTGATGCCGTCGTCGCGCATCGTGACGCCGTAGAGCGCGTCAGCGACCTCCATCGTCGGCTTCTGGTGGGTGATCACGATCAGCTGCGACTGCGACCGCAGCATCTCGAACAGCCCGAGCAGCCGGCGCAGGTTCACGTCGTCGAGCGCGGCCTCCACCTCGTCCATCACATAGAACGGCGAGGGCCGGGCACGGAAGATCGCCACCAGCATGGCCACCGCGGTCAGCGACTTCTCGCCACCGGAGAGCAGCGACAGCCGCTTGATCTTCTTGCCAGGCGGCCGGGCCTCGACCTCGATGCCGGTGGTCAGCATGTCGTCGGGGTCCGTCAGCAGCAGACGTCCCTCGCCGCCAGGGAAGAGCGCCGAAAACACGTCGCGGAACTCACGTTCCACGTCGGCAAAGGCCTCGGCGAACACCTGCAGGATGCGCTCGTCGACGTCGGCGATGACGTCGAGCAAGTCCTTGCGCGCCGCCTTGACGTCCTCGAGCTGAGTCGACAAGAAGTTGTAGCGCTCCTCAAGGGCCGCGAACTCCTCAAGCGCAAGCGGATTGACGCGGCCCAACTCGTTGAGTTCCCGCTCGGCCTTCTTGGCGCGCCGCTCTTGGGTGGGCCGGTCGAACGGTAACGGCGCGGGCATGGTGACCTGCTCGCCGCGTTCGCGGGCCTGCTCGTACTCCGCCATCTCCAATTCCGAAGGCGGCAGGGCGACGTCGGGGCCGTACTCGGCGATCAGGTCCGCGGTCGCCATCCCGAACTGTTCGAGGACGGTCGCCTCGAGCTGCTCGATACGAAGCGCCGCTTGCGCTTTGGCGACCTCGTCGCGATGCAGCGAGTCGGTGATCGCGGTGATCCTGGCGGACAGTTCGTTGACTTCCTCCCGCGCCTTGGTCAGCGCGCCCGCGCGATGCTGACGTTCGGCGGCGACCTCGTCGCGCGCACGCGAAGCGACGGCCACCGCCGCGCTCAGCCGCTGCGCGACGCGACGTCCGGACTCGGCCACCGCCGCGGCCACCGCCGCCGCGTGCACGCGCGCCTCGCGGGCGCGCTGCGCGCGCAGCCTGGCCTCACGTTCGGCCGCCGCGGCCCGCCGCAGCGAATCGGCCCGTCCCCGTACGGCATTCGCACGCTCCTCGGCGGTGCGCACCGTCAGTCGCGCCTCCACCTCGACGGCCCTGGCCTCTTCCGCAGCGGCCATCGATGCCTGACGATGACTGGGCTCGGCTTCGAACGTCGGCTCCTGCTGGGCGTTGTGCAGCCGTTGTTCGAGTTGGGCGAGTTCCTCGACGGTTTGGTTGCGGCCCGCCTCCAGCTCATCGCGCTGCTGGATGAGCCGCTGCCACTCGTCGTCGGCGGCGCGGGCGTCCTGTCCGAGCCTGCCGAGCTGTTCGTAGATCGCCGAGATCGCCGCATCGGATTCATTGAGCGCCGCCAGCGCCTGCTCGGCCGCGTCCTGGCGGGCGGCCTGCTCGGTCAGCGCACCGGACAGCGCGGCGGACAGCTCGCTCGTCTGCCTCTCCGCGTCGGCCAGTTCGGTGCGCGCCTTCTCGACCTCCGAGGTGATCTCCAGCGTGCTGGGCTTGCGGTCAGAGCCACCGCTGACCCAACCGGCGCCGACGAGGTCACCGTCGGTGGTCACCGCGCGCAGGTGCGGGCGCGCCGCGACGAGGTCCAGCGCGGCGGACAGGTCGGATACCACCGCGACGCCGGACAACATCGCGCTGATCGCGCCCTGCAGCCTCTCCGGCGCTTCGACGAGGTGCACCGCCCATGCCACGCCGTAGGGCAGTTGTTCCGTCGGCGCCACCGCGTGGTGCGGCCAGTCGCTCAGCACGATGGCCGCCCGTCCGCCGTCGGATTGCTTGAGCGCCGCGACCGCCGAACGGGCAGCACCGAAGTTCTCCGCGGCCAGCGCGTCTGCGGCGGCACCGAGCACCGCCGCAACGGCCGCCTCGTAACCGGACCGCACCTTCAAAAGATCGGCGATCGAGCCGAAAAGCCCTGCGCCGCCGTGGTTTCGCTGCAGCCAGGCCGCGCCATCCTTGCGATCCAGCCCGACGGACAACGCCTCGATGCGCGCCCGCAGCGAGGCCACCTGACGCTCGGCCGCACGCTCACCCGCCTGCAACTCGGCGACGCGTTCGTCGGCCAGCCGCAGCGCGGCCACCGTGCGGTCGTGGTGCTCGTCGAGGCCGACCTCGCCTGCGTCGAGTTCACCGACGCGACTCTGGATGGTCTCGAACTCGGCCTGCATCTGTTGCGCCTTGGCCGCCGCGTCGTCGATGCCGCCGGTCAGCCGCGCCACGGTCTCATCGATCGACTCGACGCGCGTGCGCATGGTGTCGACCTGTCCGGCCAACCGCGCCAGGCCTTCCCGGCGATCGGCTTCTGCGCGGGCGGCGGCGAGGTGCGCGCGTTCGGCTTCGGCGGCCGTGTGCTCGCACTCGGTCAGCTCCGCGCGCGCATACTCAAGCCTGCTGCGCGATTCGGCCAGTTCGGCGAGCAGCTCCCGCTCCTGCGCGGCGACCTCTTCGGCTTGCGCCTCAAGGGTTTCGGGATCGGGACCCGTGGATGCCTCAGGCTCGGCGTCGAGGTGCTGGGCGCGCTCGCTGGCGATGCGCACGGTCGCGCTGACCCGTTCGGCGAGCGCCGATAGCCGGAACCAGGTCTGCTGGGCGGCGTCGGCACGCTCGCTGAGGGTGGTGACCGCCGCCTCGTGCGCATTGAGTTCGGCGGTCTTGGCCTCCAGCCGGGTGGCTGCCTCGTCGTGCTCACGGCGCAGGGTGGTTTCGGCCTGATCGGTGTTGTCGAACTCCGCCTTGCGGGTGACCAGGTCATCGGCGGCCAGTCGGAGCCTGGCGTCGCGCAGATCGGCCTGGATGGTCTGGGCGCGACGGGCCATTTCGGCCTGCCGGCCCAACGGCTTCAGTTGGCGGCGCAGCTCGGTGGTCAGGTCGGTCAGCCTGGCGAGGTTGGCCGACATCGCGTCGAGCTTGCGGACGGCCTTTTCCTTGCGCTTGCGGTGCTTGAGCACGCCTGCGGCTTCCTCGATGAACGCGCGCCGGTCCTCCGGCCGGGACTCGAGGATCTCCGCGAGCTTGCCCTGGCCGACGATGACGTGCATCTCGCGCCCGATGCCGGAGTCGGAGAGCAACTCCTGGATATCCATCAAACGGCAAGAGCTGCCGTTGATTTCGTACTCGCTGGCACCATCGCGGAACATCCGGCGGGTGATCGACACCTCGGAGTACTCGATCGGCAGCGCGTTGTCGGAGTTGTCGATCGTCACCGTGACTTCGGCGCGGCCCAACGGAGCCCGCGACGAGGTGCCTGCGAAGATGACGTCCTCCATCTTGCCGCCACGCAGCGTCTTGGCGCTGTGCTCACCCATCACCCAGGTGAGCGCGTCGACCACGTTCGACTTGCCAGAACCATTGGGACCCACCACGCAGGTGATGCCCGGCTCGAAGCGCAGAGTCGTGGGTGCGGCAAAGGACTTGAAGCCCTTCAGCGTCAGACTCTTGAGGTGCACAACGGGCCACACTACCGTCGCGCAGGCTAACGCTCGGTGAACCCCGAGAGCGAGTCGCCGACTTCTGACCAATCTGCGATCACTTTGTCCACGCGGCCCGGCGTGTTCCCGCTTTCTAGCAGTTCAAGCAGTCTTTCGCAGGCGCTGCGCGGCCCCTGGGCGACGACCTGTACCCGCCCATCGGGCCTGTTCGACGCATATCCGACCAGTCCGAGCTCCAACGCGCGTGAGCGTGTCCACCACCGGAATCCCACGCCTTGGACATGGCCGTGCACCCATGCCGTCAGCCGAACCTCAGCTAACTCCTGCATCACTGACCTCAAACGTCACTTTGGTCCCAGACTTCAGCGTCCGCCCGACGGTGCAGACCTGATCGATGGCGCGCTCGACGACCGTGAGTACCCGCGCCCTCTCGTCCTCAGACAGCCCGGACAGGTCGAGCTCCATGCGTTCCTCGAGCAGTGGGTAGCGCTCCTGCTCGCGGTCGGCGGGCCCAGACACCCTGATCGTCGTCTTGTAGTCCTCGCCCAGCCGCCGTTGCAGCGGCGCGTCGCTGGCCATTCCGCTGCAGGCCGCCAGCGCGATCTTCATCAGCTCGCCCGGGGTGAACACGCCGTCGACGTCTTCGTTGCCGACAAGCACCTCTGCGCCGCGCGTGCTGCGCCCGACGTAGCTGCGCACGCCGGTGCGCTCAACCCACAGTTCGGTCATGGCTTATTTCTACAACGCTCGCCGCACTGGCATTCCCCTCGCCGTCAATCAGCGAGCGTGCGTGTCTGTACCCCGACACGCCGCGAAATGCGTACATTTCGAGCGCGCTCGGCGCGCGTGACAGTGCGCGTTGCGTCACCGCGAGTGATGAGTTCTCGTCGCGGCATCGGTCAGACCTAGTAAGGCAAAACGAGGAGGATCCGCAGATGACGGACCAACCAAGCGGAGCGGCCCGGCCACCAATTGCAGACCGGGCCGCATTCCAGTCCGAACTGGACCGGCTTCGGGTCCGGGAGAAGGCCCACACCCGCGAGGGCGACGCAATCGCGGCCGCCCGCCGACGCCTCCCGATGGTCGAGGTCGATCCGCAGACTCCGCTCAC
>DATJIX010000514.1:0-4675 GCA_035492865.1 Mycobacterium sp.
CGCTAGCTCCAGGAGTACTCGGCGCGCAGTCGGGTGGCGACGATCTCGAACACCTCGCGCTCCAGGATCGCGCCTTCACGGCGAATGCCCTCTTCGGGCACGTCGAGCACCCGGTCCAACCGCACCCAGCTGGCCCGGCCCTCGTAATCCCACGGGCCGCTGCCGATGCCGACCCAGTCCGGGTCGGTGCGATGGTGTTCCTGGCTGGACAGCATCAGGCCCAGCAGCGTCGACCGGTCGCGGCCCACCACCAGCACCGGCCGGTCTTTGCCGCGCGTCGGGTCGTCCTCGTAGACCACCCAGGTCCACACGATTTCGCCGGGATCGGCGCGACCGTCGAGATCAGGGGCATAGACCAGCTTGCGGGCCCGGTGCGCGGTGGGAACGCTGTTATCGGTGACCGGACGGCCGGCGGTGATCGCCCGGGCCCCGTCATTCGGCGTACCGACGATCGCATCAAGGCCGAGCTTGATGCCCTGCTGGATGCCGCGCGTCACGACGTCGGACTGCAGCTGTTGGCGGATGAACTTCGGTGCCTCGTTGAAGACAAGGTTCTCCGCGAAACGCTGAAACGTCTTCCACGGCGGAGCCATATTTCCGAGCATAGGGGACCGCTGAGGCTCGCGATTGTGTCGCGACGGCCTTGGCTCGATACCCTGGTAAGGCATATTCACGCATCCACCAGGAGATTCCCATCAGCAGTTTCGCCGACAAGACCTTCACAGCGCCGGCGCAGATTCGGAACTTCTGCATCATCGCCCATATCGACCACGGCAAGTCGACGCTGGCCGATCGAATGCTGCAACTCACCGGGGTGGTCGCCGATCGGGATATGCGTGCGCAGTACCTGGACCGGATGGACATCGAGCGTGAGCGCGGCATCACCATCAAGGCCCAAAATGTCCGGCTCCCTTGGAAAGTCGATGACACGGAGTATGTGCTGCATCTGATCGACACCCCTGGCCACGTCGACTTCACCTACGAGGTGTCGCGCGCACTGGAGGCATGCGAGGGCGCCGTGCTGCTGGTCGATGCGGCGCAGGGCATCGAGGCGCAGACGTTGGCGAACCTCTATCTGGCGCTCGATCGTGACCTGCACATCATCCCGGTGCTCAACAAAATCGACCTGCCCGCCGCCGATCCGGACCGCTACGCGGCCGAAATCGCCCACATCATCGGCTGCGAGCCCAGCGATGTGCTGCGGGTATCGGGTAAGACCGGCGAGGGCGTCGCTGACCTGCTCGACCACGTCGTGCGCGAAGTGCCGCCGCCGACCGGTGACGCCGACGCCCCGGCGCGGGCCATGATCTTCGACTCCGTCTACGACACGTACCGCGGGGTGGTCACCTACGTCCGTGTCGTCGACGGCAGGATCGTGCCGCGCGAGCGCATCAAGATGATGTCCACCGGCGCACACCACGAATTGCTCGAGGTCGGCATCGTCTCGCCCGACCCGAAGCCGTCCGTGGGCCTGGGCGTGGGCGAGGTCGGCTACCTGATCACCGGCGTGAAGGACGTGCGTCAGTCGAAGGTCGGAGACACCGTCACGTCGGCACGGCACGGCGCAACCGAGCCGCTGACCGGCTATCGCGAACCCCGGCCGATGGTCTACTCAGGGTTGTATCCCGTCGACGGCTCCGACTATCCCGACCTGCGCGACGCGCTGGACAAGCTGCAACTCAACGACGCCGCGCTGACCTACGAGCCCGAGACATCGGTTGCGCTCGGATTCGGGTTCCGCAGTGGCTTCCTCGGCCTGCTGCACATGGAGATCACCCGCGAACGGCTCGAGCGCGAGTTCGACCTCGACCTGATCTCCACCTCACCGAACGTGGTGTACCGGGTGATCCAGGAGGACGGCACGGAAATCGTCGTCACCAACCCCTCGGATTGGCCAGAAGGCAAGATTCGCAACGTATTCGAGCCGATCGTCAAGACGACGATCATCGCGCCAAGCGAATTCATCGGCACGATCATGGAACTGTGCCAGTCGCGGCGGGGCGAGCTCGGCGGCATGGACTACCTGTCGCCCGAGCGGGTCGAGCTGCGCTACACAATGCCGTTGGGCGAGATCATCTTTGACTTCTTCGACGCGTTGAAGTCGCGCACCCGCGGCTACGCCAGCCTCGATTACGAGGAAGCAGGCGAGCAGGAAGCGGAGCTGGTCAAGGTCGACATTCTGTTGCAGGGTGAGGCCGTTGACGCGTTTTCCGCGATCGTGCACAAGGAGTCGGCGTTCGCGTACGGCAACAAGATGACGACGAAGCTCAAGGAGCTGATTCCGCGTCAGCAGTTCGAGGTGCCGGTGCAGGCGGCCATCGGTTCGAAGATCATTGCTCGCGAAAACATCCGCGCGATTCGCAAAGACGTGCTATCGAAGTGTTACGGCGGCGACATCACGCGCAAGCGAAAGCTGCTCGAGAAACAAAAAGAGGGCAAGAAGCGAATGAAGACCATAGGCCGGGTTGAGGTGCCGCAGGAGGCGTTCGTCGCCGCCCTGTCCACCGACGCCCCGGCCGATAAGGCGAAAAAGTAGGAGCCCAGCGACGATGAAGCGCTCAACCCGGTCGACGATCGTGGCGTTGAGCGCGTGCGCGGTGCTCGCGGGCTGCTCGTCGGCACCGGCGGGCAGCGCGCCGGTCGTCCACATCGCCGAGGCCGCCAAACCGTCGCCGTCGCGGGCCCTGGATCAGCTGCTGCCCACCGGCAACGAACTCGCCACCATCCTCGGCACCACCGGATTCATGGGACAACTCGTGAAGGGCGGTCCCGAGATGCTGCTGCAGAGCGTGCGCGAATCGGAGGCGACGCCTCTCGACTGCGTCAGCGCCGGGTACCGGCTCGAGAAGGTCGGGTATGCGGCGAGCCCGGTGCAGACCGTGGCCAGCCAGTCGTGGATCGGCGGCGATCAGAACGGTCCGTCCTATTCAGGCTTTTTCGGTGCGGTCCAGTTCGCCACCGCCGACGACGCCCAGGCGTTCCTCGCGGCGTCGGCCGACAAGTGGCACCGATGCAACGGCCAGACGCTGGTGGTGCATCAACCCGAGCACGGCGCGGACGGGCTGAGCAGAATCACCGACGTCGCCGTCGACGGCAAGATTGTCTCGGCGGTGGTGCTTCGCGACAGCGGCGCCACTGTCCAGCGGGCCATCGGCGTCGCGTCGGATTGCGTTGTCGACGTTGAGGTTACGAATCCTCCGGGCGTCACGGGCGGCGACGCGTCGGGTGCCGTCGGGATCGCCAATCTGATGCTGCAGAAAATCGGCGTTTCCTGAGCCGCGTCGCGAAAACCAGCAAAATTGACGGCCAGCCGACGTTTCGCGTGCGGGTCCGTCACAATAGCGCGGTGATCTTTCTCGGCACGGCCGCCCGCGCAACAGCTGTCGGGACCGTTATCGCAGCGTCGGTCCTGCTGTCGGGATGTGTGAGCAACGTGACCGGCACCGCGGTGCGCGCGCAGAACGCCGCACCGGCGGACGTCGCGCCGCTGACCGAGGCCAAGCTCGCCGACGTGCTGCTGTCGATCGGCGAACTCAACGGCATCATGGGTTCCACCCAGATGAAGGTCACCAGCGAGCTGGAGGAGATGACCGACCACTCGGGCGAAGTGTCGGATCCCGACTGTCTCGGTGCGATCTACGGCGCGGAGGAGCCGGTCTACGCGGCCAGCGGCTGGACGGCGGTCCGCGACCAGGTGGCACGCGAACCCGGTGAGGACAACGAACATTGGGTGGAGCAGACCGCGGTGCTCTACCCGTCGGCCGACAAGGCGCAGAAGTTCTTCGACGAGTCGAAGTCGTCATGGAAGAAATGCTCCGGCTACTCGGTGTCGGTCGACGACGCGTCCGCCACCTACCTGTGGCAGATCGACCAGCTCGCGTCGGACGAGAACTTGATCACCCAGACCACCGCACAGGAGGACGCCAACGGGTGGGCCTGCCAGCACGCGCTTTCGGTGGTGTCGAACGTGACCGTCGAGGCCTGGGCGTGCAGCTACGACATCAAGGACGAGGCGGCGACGATCGCCGCCGACATGGTCGCCAAAGCTGCGAAGAAGTAGCCGCTCACACCGTCAGAGCGAGCCCGCTGAGCAGTATCAGGGCGATGACCGAAGCGCCCGTGAGGTAGACCTGCCGCCGCGGCGAAATGCGGTCGGGCAATGGGCGCTGGGCCAGGATGCGTTGGCGACGAACGCCGATCAGATACGTCGAAAGGGCAAGCGCGGCCGCGGCCACGGCCGCCGCGAGGTGAACGACGCTACGGGTGTCCTTGAGCGACAACAGGACCCCGTTGGCCAGCACGGCAAGCGAGGTGCGAGTCCACGCCAAACTGGTGCGCTCGGGTTGGGTGTTGCTGTTGATCGTCAACTCACTGCCTTGACCACGACAAGGCAGACCGTGAGCAGTCCTATCGCGACGAGTCCGATCCCCAGATACATGGGCGTGGGATGACGGGGCAGCGGTAGGTCGCGGCGCATCGCGCGATCGACCTGTTGCCACCGGAGGATCCCCATACTTGCGGTGAGAATAGCGAGCAACGCCAAGATGATTCCGAGAATGTGGCGTGCACCGGCGATCGACAACTCGGGGACCAACTGCACCACGGCGACCGCCGCGGCGAGCAACCCGAGCGCGGTGCGCTGCCACGCCAAGAACGTTCGTTCGTTGGCCAGCGT
>DATJIX010000515.1:0-19517 GCA_035492865.1 Mycobacterium sp.
GGCAACTCCCTGTCGGACCTGCTGGTGTTCGGCCGTCGCGCGGGCCTCGGCGCCTCCGACTACGTCCGGGCGCTGCCGGAGCGTCCCAAGGTGTCCGAGGAGGCCATCACCGACGCCGCCAAGCTGGCGCTGGCCCCGTTCGACGGCCCGACCAATGGCGACAGCGCGGAGAACCCGTACACCCTGCATCTCGACCTGCAGGACACGATGAATACCCTGGTCGGCATCATCCGCAACGCGGAGGAGGTCTCCGCGGCGATCGGCAAGCTGACCGAACTGCGCGAGCGCTTCAAGCGCATCCAGGTGGAGGGTCACCGGCAGTTCAACCCCGGCTGGCATCTGGCGGTCGACCTGCGCAACATGCTGCTGGTCAGCGAGTGCGTGGCCAAGGCTGCGCTGGAACGCACCGAGAGCCGCGGCGGCCACACCCGCGATGACCACCCGGGGATGGACCCGACGTGGCGCAAGACGCTGCTGGTGTGCCGCACCGAGGGTGATGCGGTCGTTCCCGACGTCACCATCACCCGCGAGGACCAGGTGCCGATGCGCGAAGACCTACTCGAGCTTGTCGACATCGAAGAGCTGGAGAAGTACTTCACCCCTGAAGAACTCGTCGACCACCCGGCAAGGAGAAGCTGATGGCTTATCAGGCGAACATGCGGGTCTGGCGCGGCGATGACGACGGCGGCGGCCTGCAGGACTACTCGGTCGAGGTCAACGAGGGCGAGGTGGTGCTCGACATCATCCACCGGCTGCAGCAGACGCAGACGCCGGATCTTGCGGTGCGGTGGAACTGCAAGGCAGGCAAATGCGGCTCGTGCTCTGCGGAGATCAACGGCAGGCCCAAGCTGTTGTGCATGACCCGGATGTCGACCTTCGATCCGACCGAAACCATCACCGTTACCCCGCTGCGCACCTTTCCGATAATTCGCGACCTGGTCACCGACGTGTCGTTCAACTACGAAAAGGCCAGGGAGATACCGTCGTTCACGCCGCCCAAGGACCTGCAGCCAGGCGAGTACCGGATGATGCAGGAAGACGTGAACCGGTCACAGGAGTTCCGCAAGTGCATCGAGTGCTACCTGTGCCAGAACACCTGCCACGTGGTGCGTGATCACGAGGAGAACAAGAAGGCCTTCGCGGGCCCGCGGTACTTGATGCGCCAGACCGAACTCGACATGCATCCGCTGGACACCCTTCAGCGCCGCCCCGAGCAGGCGGTCGAAGAGCACGGCCTGGGGTTCTGCAACATCACCAAGTGCTGCACCGAGGTGTGCCCCGAGCACATCAAGATCACGGACAACGCCCTGATTCCGCTCAAGGAACGCGCCGTGGACCGCAAGTACGACCCGGTGGTCTGGCTCGGAAACAAATTGTTTCGCCGATGAGCGCTTGCGCGAAGAGTAGTCATCAAAGGAGCTGAGCGCGGGTAGCCTTCATACAGCGGCCAATCATCGCGGACGAGAGGGGCACCCTCCGTTCAACACAGAAAGGCAGCAGTATGAATATGCGAGAGCCGCATAGCATCAACGACATTCGCACCGCGATCCGTGAGCTCAGCGCGCGAGCGGAGTTGGCACGCAAGGAAGGCCGGCCTGCCGACGCGGCGGAACTCGAACAGCGCGTTCAGGGCTATCGCGAGGAACTCGCGGCTCGTCCCTAAACCGGGGTAGTCAGGCGCCCAGCCGACGAAATGTGCTGCGGTGAAAGACAATCGGCGGTACATCGGGGTGTACGGTGATGTCGCTGACCCGCAGGATGACGATCGTGTGATCCCCCGCGGGGACCATTTGTTCGATGGCGCTCTCAAGCCACACACTTGTCCCTGAGACGAACACCGCGCCGGATTCCCGGGAGACGGTCTCCAGCCCGGCGAACCGGTCGCCGGTCTTGGCCGCCAGCGTGCGGGCGGCCTCGTCGTGGGCCTCGCCGAGCACGCTGATCCCCAGGGCGGGCAGTCCCTTCAGCTTGGGCCAGGTCTCCGAGGTGTTCTGCACACAGAACGAAACCAGCGGGGGATCCAGCGACACCGGTACGAAGGTGCTGGCGGCCAGGCCGACCAGGGTCCCGTCGACCTCCGCGGCGATCGCGATGACACCGGACGGAAAATGCCCGAACGCCTCGCGCAGCGTGGTCGGGGTCAGATCGGCAGCACTCATCGATTCCATCTTTTCACGCACCAGGCGGCAACGGCCATCGTCCTGCTCACCGTGAACGCAACCGCCCAGCGCCGGGGCGGTAACCTGACCTCGACATGTGGATCACGCTCCTGGCGATGGCCGTTGCCGTCAGCTTGGAGCCGTTCCGGATCGGCATGACGGTGCTGATGATCAACCGGCCCCGGCCGCTGCTGCAACTGCTCGCCTTCCTCACCGGTGGTTTCGCAATGGGCATCACCGTGGGCGTGATCGTGCTGTTCGTGCTGCGACCTGCGTTGGGGTCGGCCCATTTCACGCTGCCAAGGGTGCAGATCGTGGTCGGCCTTGTGCTGCTGGCCAACGCCGCACTGGTGGCCTCGGGCCTGATCGGCCGCCTGCGAGCCAAGCGGGACGACGGGACAGAGGAGCGAGCCGACCGCGGATCCGGACCACTGGCGACGCGCACCCGGCAACTGGTCAACGGCAGTTCGCTGTGGACGGCGGGCGTCGCGGGCCTCGGCATTGCGCTGCCGTCCGTCGACTATCTGGCCGTGCTGGCGCTCATCGTCGCCTCGGGGGCGACGGCCGCCACACAGGCCGGCGCCCTCCTGCTGTTCAACGCGGTGGCGTTCGGGTTCGTGGAGATCCCACTGTTGGCGTACCTGGTGGCCCCGGACCGCACCCGCGCAGCGCTGTCGGCGCTGCAGGACTGGCTGCGCGCGCGGCGCCGCCGCGCGGTTGGTGTGTTGTTGGCCGTGGTCGGCTGCGTGCTGCTCGTCGCGGGACTGGCCGGGCTCTAGCCGCCCGGATGATTCAACACGTACTGCATGCCCGCGAGTAGTTGCGAGACGGGGTCTGCTCCGCCGCCGAAGGCCGCCTGCGTCGCCGGTGCGGTGGCGGCCGCCGGGTCGTAGCCGCGCACCGGGTCCACCGTGATCGGAGCGGTCAGCGGATTGTCGTTTCGCGAATATCCGGCATCCACCATCGGCTTCAGCACCCCGTCGAGCTGGTTCAGCGTGCCTTCATCGACCCCGAGGTACTTGAAGGGCAACACCAGCGGCAGGTGCTGCTCGGGGATCAGATACGTCGTCGTCTTGGCGCCCCTGGAGTTGACGGTCGTCCTGATGTTCTCCGGCGGCACGTTTTTTGGGTTGGTGAACGCCACCGCGGTGTGACCGGTCGCGAGGCCCACGACCGCGTTCAAGACCGACATCCAGTTGTCCGGCCTGTCCGGCCAATCGGCGATGCTGTCGTACGCAGAGACGAACTGGTATGTGTCGTACTGACTTTCCACCGGCGCCGGCATCCGGAAATCGAGCGAAGGTACGACGCTGCCGACGGGAAACATCTGCGTCAGGAAGCTCTCGCCGAAGGCGTGTTTGGCAAGCGGATCGCCGTACGTCGCGAAGCTCAAGGTGTTCGGCGGCGGCGCGGTCGGGTCGTTCGCGAGCTTCGCCTGCACGGCGTCGAGCACCATCGCACCCTCGGACAGGCCGATCGCGGTGCCGGGACCACCGTTGCGGATCGCAGTTTCCAGGTTGCCTTCACCCTCGTCCACCGACTCGCCGATGCTGGGACCGTCGATGCCGAGACCCGGGAAGCCGACATCCATCTGGCCTATCCCAGGAAACAACCGCTCGAGAGTGTGGCCCTGAACCTGACCCGCGGGATAGCCGACGATCTGCCGATCCAATCCTGGGAACCAGTCGGCGCCCGTGCGCTTGATGTACTCGTCGTAGGGGATGCCCAGTACGTGCGCGCCGCCAAGGGCGTACCCCCGCCCCGGCGTACCCAGCGGCGGCGGCCCGTCACTCGGTGCCCCGTGGTCGGGTGTCCAGCCGGCCTGGGTGTCGTCGGCTGCCGCGATCGCGGACCCGAAACACCCTGCGGCGCTGACGGTTACCAGCGCCGTGACCGATGCGAGCAGCTTCCGCATTTCAGGCGTCCAACCGAAGGAACTGGTCCTGCCGGTACTGCTCGGCACAGGCGGCGCGCCGGACCTTGCCGCTCGTCGTGGTGGGAATCGACCCGGGAGGTACCAGGACGAGATCTCCGACATTCAGGCCGTGTGCGTTGGAAATCGCGGAGGTGACATCGCTTTTGACCGCGCTGAGCCAGCGTCTCGCCTCTGTCTCAGTCGCGGAGTCTCCGCGCTTCTTGACCTCGACGACGGTCACCAGCTTCTCGGTGCTGTTCACCGGAACCGAAATCGCTGCGACCCGACCGCGGGTGATCTCCTGGATCGTCGCCTCGATGTCCTCGGGAAAATGATTGCGGCCACGAATGATGAGCATGTCCTTGATGCGGCCGACGATGAACAACGCACCGTCGGATATGAAGCCCAGATCGCCCGTTCTCAGCCAGGGCCCGTCAGCCGTACCGGGCGAAGGGTCGATAAGTGTTGCGCCGAAGCACTTCTGCTCCTCCGGCGACCTGCTCCAGTAGCCTTTCGCGACATTGTCGCCGTGCACCCAGATCTCGCCGACGACGTGCGGCGGGCATTCCCGGTTGGAGTCGACGTCGACGATCCGCACCGCGGGCGACTGCGGCAGTTCGTATCTCACAAGGGCTGAGCCGGTTCCGGTCGCGCAGCGCTGCGCGCGGCCCGCGGCCAACTCGTCGGTATCGAAATAGGCCGCCCCCGACGAATCACTCCATGTGGTACTTGCCACGAAGACGGTCGCCTCCGCCAGGCCGTACGAAGGACGCAGCATGTGGTCCCGAAAATTGAAGTGCGCGAACCGATCTGCGAAGCGTTCCAGGGTGGACGGTTCGACCCGTTCGGCGCCGTTGATGATGGCGTGCACCTCTCCGAGGTCGAGTCCGGCGAGATCACTGTCGCGCGTTTGTCGGGCGGCAAGGTCAAAGGCGAAGTTGGGTGCCGCCGAAAAGGCGCGAGGATTCTGCGCCAATGCCCGCAGCCATCTGGCCGGGCTTTCCACGAACGCAGTCGGGCTGGTCAACACGGCGGGATGGCCGCTCAGAATGGGCCCGCAAATGCCCATCATCAAACCCATGTCGTGGTAGAAGGGCAACCACGAGACGAACGTGGCATCGCTAGCGGATTTGGCGTGTGCACCACCGAAATAGGAGCGCATCAGCTGCTCGAAATTCGTCTGGAGGTTGTGGTGCGAGATCATCACGCCGGTTGGCAGCCGGGTGGAACCAGAGCTGTACTGCAAGTACGCAGTGTGAGGAAAGTCAGCTGACGAGAGGACGGCTCCGCCCTCGGCGTCCAGATTGATCGAATCGATTTCGACGATCTTCGGAATTACGTCAAGGGGCGCCCGATCGATGTACTCGGCGACGTCGTCTGCAACCGCAGACGTGGTGAGGACGACCGTCGGCGACGCGTCGCCAAGGACGGCACTCAGGCGATCATGCCCCGAGCCACGATGGGGCAGCGGGAGCGGCACCGCGACGAGGCCGGCCTGCATGGATCCCAGGAATGCCACGACGTAGCCCAGGCTTTGCGGAGCCAGGATCACCGCACGGTCTCCGACCGACGCGTGCAGGCTCAGCTCACCCGCCATGTTCAAGGTGCGGCGGGATAGTTGCGACCACGTGAGACTCTCGGCAACACCCGCAGGGTCACCGGCGTAGTCGGTGAAGGTGAACGCCGCATCGCCGGGGCGCAAGCTGGCGCGTCCGTGCAGCATAGAGAGGATGGATGATTGGGGGGTAGGGGTCACATTTCGTCCGTTTTGACTCGGCGAACCCGGCGGCTCGCTCGGCTTCATCTCGTAGTTTCACATACCCCACGGGTACGCGCTGGCCTGGCTGGGCGCGGCTGCCTGGTCACCGCGACACCGATTGTTGCGTGCTCAGTCGTGAGGGCCACCAGTTTGCCCGCCCCACCAATGTCGCCATGGCGGGCACCGTGACGGTCCGTACCAGGAAGGTGTCCAACAGTACGCCGACACCGATCAAGAACCCGCCCTGAACCACTGTGGTGATGCTGGAAAAGAGCAGACCACTCATCGAGGCCGCAAAGATCAACCCCGCCGCGGTGATCACCCCGCCGGTCGACGTGAGGGTGCGAATGACGCCGTAGCGCATCCCGTGCGGGGACTCGTCGCGCATTCGCGAGACGAAGAGCAGGTTGTAGTCGGCGCCGACCGCGACCAGTACCACAAAGGCCAGCGGGGGCACGCTCCAGTGCAATTGCTGGTCGAGTAGGTATTGAAAGGTCAAGACGCTGATACCGAGTGCGGCGAAGTACGAGATGACCACGGAGGCGACCAGATAGAGCGGCGCGACAATCGCGCGCAACAGCGTCATCAGAATCAGCAGCACCACAACCAACGTCATGACGATGATGAACCGGATGTCGTGCTCGTAGTAGTCGCGAGTATCCCGCAGCGCGGCGGGGAAGCCACCCATCGAGATCGTGGCGTCCGCCAGCTGAGTGTTCGGTTGAGCGCCGCGAGCGGTGTCACTGATCTCATTCACCTGGTCCATCGCCTCGACGCTGAATGGATTGAGTGTCGTCTGCACCAGGTACCGGGCCGTGTGGCCGTCGGCTGAGATGAATACCTTCGCGGCCTTCTTGAAATCGTCGAGCTGGAGAATCTGGGCCGGAAGATTGAAGCCCGCCATCGACGGATCCGCTGCGTCGTTTCGCATCGCCAGCAGGAACGCGGCCGCCTCGTCGAGTCCGTCGCCCATCAACTTGACCTGGCCGACGAGTTGGTCCACTCCGCCAGCCACCTGCTGGCTTCCGTCCGCCAGCTTGTTGGCGTTCTGCCTGGCCTGGGTCAGGCCCGCCTGCAGTCCGCCGGGTTTGTCGAGACCCATGCTGTGTACCGCCGAGCTGAACTGTGAGAGCGCATCGTTGAGCTGTTTCACCGTTGCATTGAGGGTCTGTTTGTCGCCGAACCCCTGCAGTTGCCCGGCCAGAGAATTGATCTGGTCAAGGCGTCCGTCGTCACGCGCGGCCATCAGCTTCTGAAACTGCAGGCGGGTATCGCTGCACGACGGGTTGGTATCGCAGACCACGTTGCCGTTCAGCGCCATCAGCACGGGACCCACCCACCCGAACATGTCCCTGACGGTCGAGAAGTTCACGCCCATGGCGTTGCCGAGCGCATTGATGCTCTGCACCAGCTGGGCCGCGGTGTCGACCTGCTTGACCAACTTGTCTCCGCCGAACTGGCTTCGCATCGAGTTCATGGAGTCGATCAGCCGCTGCATGCTGGGCGCGATCTTGTTGATCTGAGTGCGCACATCACTGAGGCTGGACGCCAGGGTGCCCGCCCCGCTCTGCAGTCGATTGAGATCCTTGGTGTTGTCGCTGATCACGGCCGAGCCTTGGGCCATCCGGTCACCGACGATGCCGGCTTGATAGGTCGCCCTGAACTCCTGCGGCACCTGGCCGGTGGGGCGGGTGAGGCCGCTGACCAGACCGATGTTCGGCAGCTGGCTGACCCGCTGCGCCATCTGCTCCAGGTCCGCGAGGGCCTGCGGGGTGCGCAAGTCGCGCGGCGACTTGACGAGGATGAACTCGGGTACGGCCTGACTGATGGGGAAATGGTGTTCCAGCGCCGCGTACCCGACCGAACTCGGCGCCGACGGCCCGAGGGCTTTGCGATCGTCGTAGTTGAACCGCACCAAGGTTGCACAGCTGGCGAGAATCAGCAGGACGAGCAAGCTGGCCACCAGATGGGCCTTCGGTCGCCGCACAATGCGTGCCCCCGACCGCCGCCAGAACCGACTGGTGAGTTCGCGCCGCGGCTTGACCCAGCCGCGCGGACCGGCCAGCACCAGAATCGCAGGCAACAAGGTGATCGCCGACAGGTACGCCACCCCGACGCCGATGGCGCATGCCACACCGACCGTCGAGAACACCCCCATCCTGGCGAAGCTGATCCCCAGGAAAGTGATTCCAACCGTGGCGGCGGAGGCAGTGATCACCTTGCCGATCGAGACCAACGCGCGCCGCACCGCGTCGTCGAGATCCTCTCCTTGCCGCAAATAGTCGTGATAGCGGCTGATCAGGAACACGGCGTAATCGGTCCCAGCGCCCGCGATCATCGCGCTCAGGAAGATGACGGACTGATTCGAGACACCTATGCCGAACAGATCAGAGACCCCGGCCACCACGGCCTGCGCGATCACCAACGACGTCCCGATGGCCGCTAGTGGCAGCAGCATGGTGATCGGGTTGCGGTACACCACGAGCAACACCAGAACCACCAGGACGCCGATCGCGATCTCGATCGGGAGGCGATCGTATTCGCCCGCGACGGTGAGGTCGGCGACAGTGGCCGCGGGTCCGGTGACGTATACGTCCATTGGACTGCCTGCGGCGCGGTGTTTGACGAGGTCGGCGACTCGGTTGTAGGCCTCGTAGGCGCGCGGCGTGCCCAACTCGCCGGCAAGGCCGACCGGCAACACCCAAGTCGTCTTGTCCTTGCTCGTCAGGAACGGGCGCAATTGCGGTGTGGTGAAGAAGTCCTGAACCATCACGACATCGGTGATGTCGTCGCGCAGCGCGTCCACCACCTTGCGGTAGGTGGCCTCATCGGACTGTTGGAGCCCGGATTTGTTGGTGAAGGCAACGACGAGAAGGTTCTCCGAACCCGACTCGTGAAACGCTTCGGTCATCTGGCGCGCAGCGATGCTCGACGGGGCGTCGCTGGGCAGAATGGCCAGCGGATGCTTCTGGGCCATCTCGTTCAGGCTCGGGAACGTCAGCGGGAGTGCGACCGCAATCGCGATCCAGATCCCTATCACCACCCAGGGGAACCGCACCACAAGATTGGCTAGCCGTCGCATTTCGCCCTCACCCTCGCCTGGAATTGCGCCACGCTACGCGACGCGTCCCCAATCCCCGCTGTCAGCGACCCGCACGGACACCGATTTCATTGCCTCCATGTAGCGGGTGACCGATTTCTGGGCAACGGGGTTGTCGGGATGCATGATCGCCATCACGGTGCCCTCCCCGTACCGGAATATGTAGATCGTCAATTGGTAGGAGTACCGGCCGTCGGGGTAGATGCCGATGTTGTTGGCAAGGCCCATGTCGGCGGCGGCGAGGATGGCGTTCAGCGGAGCAGCACCACCGTGCAAGAAGTTCGACACCGGGAAGTTGGGCTGCGGCCAGTTCAACCACGGCGCCAACTCCAACACCCGGTAATAGGGCACTCGCGACATCTCCAGGCCCGAATCGAAGGAGGCCTGCGCTGCCCATGCGGCATCGCTGAAAGACGTCGCTGCGATCGGCACGGTGATCGGGATCAAGCCGGTAAACCAGCCCTGCGTCATGAAATTGTCGCTGGCTGTGCGGGAATCCCTCGGAGTGAGCCCGTAATAGGTGAGGGCGCCGGTGAACTCGTGCTCCACCAGGCCAAGACATGCGAACAGGCCGCCGACGAAACGCGCACCGGCCGCGGTGCACGCTGATTCGAAGCGTTCCGTCTGCGCCACATCCATCAGGACCTCAGAGGTCATGCCGCTGCTCGTCGAGTCCTGCGGGTTGCCAAGCGGCAGCGGGAATTCGGGAAAGCCGTCACCGTTGTTCTCCGCGAACTCAATCCACGCCCGTACCCCCGGCGAATCGACGGTCAGCTCTGACGTGTTTTCCCGCTCGCGGACACAGAAATCGTCATAGCTGCCTGCATCGGGAAGCGTAAGGGCCTGACCACCGCCGCTCAACGCCGAATACATTCCGTTGGCTTCCAACATCGTGGTGCCGATCAACGTCGCATCCCCGTGCACGTGATCCATGGCGGCAAAGAAGGTGAAGTGACTCTCGTTCTGGATTATCCCGAACGTGAAGCAGCCCCACTCCAACGGACTTGGTATCGCCACCACGTGTGCGCGAATCTCGTCGGCCGTCATGTGACCCTGATCGATCGGCACGAACTCGATGTCGGACGGATCGTCGATGGCATGCCGGATGAACTCGTCATCACCGGTCTGCTCGAACCAACTGCGGAACGTGTCGTGCCGACGGAGGTATGCGTTGACGGCGTGATCCATGGCAGCGATATCGCACCGGCCCGCCACCTCACAGCTGGCGATGATTTGCCTTGAAAAGTTCAGCCCCGCTGCCGTCCGTTCGCTGTAGTTACGAAGATGCTGGCTTTGCATGTAGCTGACGGGGACCGCGCTTATCTTTGCTTGCCGGGCCTTGTCCCGAGCCGCGGATGTCGGATGCCAGGAGGTAACCGAGCCGGGATTCAACGACCATTCATCAAGTGCGCCAACCGTGATTTTCCCGATGCGCAAAACTCGGTCCTCTCCGTACTCCCGCTGCCGCCGACTCCAGGTCCGGCATCACCCGTTGCTGCGCCAACATACCCTCGGTTCGACCGCGGTCGCCCGGCGCGGGCCGAACCCCCGGCCAGCTACGCCGCGCATGCCACGGGTGCGCATGCAATAGTGTCGTGTCGGGGGAAGGTCATCTGCAGGCGCGACAGCGTCCCCGCAGAGTCAAATCTGACCCCCGATGCAAGGAGGACAGCGGCATGGGATCCGCCGACCATCCGTCCGACTCGGCCCCGCGTTTTGCAATCGTCGGCTACGCAGCGCGTTTCCCGGGTGCCCGGGATGCCGATGAGTTCTGGGACGTGCTGCGCGAGGGCCGCGACGCGGTATCGGTGGTGCCGAAAGACCGCTGGGATGTCGACGAATTCTTCGACCCCGAACCCGGTGCGCCCGGCAAGGTCGTGACCCGTCGTGCGGGTGTCGTCGACGATGTGACCGGGTTTGACGCGCCGTTCTTCGGTCTGTCGACGCGCGAGGTCAGATTGATGGACCCGCAGCATCGGCTTCTGCTGGAGACGGCGTGGCGCGCCGTGGAACATTCGGGTACCGCGCCGTCGGATCTGGCCAACACCAACACCGGTGTGTTCGTGGGCTTGGCCACGCACGACTACCTCGGAATGGCATCCGACGAGATGGCCTACTCCGACATCGAGGCCTATCTGGCCATCGGGACATCGAACGCCGCAGCAGCGGGCCGGATCAGCTATCGGTTGGGCCTGCAGGGCCCCGCGGTCGCCGTGGACACCGCGTGCAGTTCGTCGCTGGTGGCGATCCATCAGGCGTGCCAGGCGTTGCGTTTGGGGGAATGTGACCTCGCGCTGGCCGGCGGCGCGAACGTGCTGCTGACCCCGGCCACGATGATCACGTTCTCCAGCGCACAGATGCTCGCCCCCGACGGCAAATGCAAGACGTTCGATGCGGCAGCGGACGGCTACGTGCGCGGCGAGGGCTGCGGCGTCATCGTCATCAAGCGGTTCGAGGACGCGATTCGCGACGGCGACCGGATTCGCGCCGTTATCCGCGGCAGCGCGATCAACCAGGATGGCGCATCGGGCGGCTTGACGGTGCCCAACGGCGTTGCCCAGCAACGGGTTATCGCCGACGCGCTGAAGCGCGCCGATCTCGAACCCCGTGACGTCGGATACCTCGAGGCGCATGGCACGGGGACCTCGCTTGGCGATCCGATCGAAGCCCAGGCCGCGGGTGCGGTGCTCGGCGCCGGACGCGACGCGAACGACCCGCTGTTGATCGGCTCGGCGAAGACGAACATCGGACATCTGGAGGCGGCCGCGGGCATCGCGGGCGTGATCAAGGTGATTCTGTCGCTCGAGAACGAATTACTGCCCCAGCACTTGCACTTTCAGAACCCGTCGCCCCACATTCCCTGGGACCGGCTCGCGCTGCAGGTCGTCAGCGAGGCCACCGCCTGGGAACGCGGCGGTCGGCCGCGCATTGCGGGCGTCAGCTCTTTCGGGTTCGCAGGGACGAACGCTCACGTCATCCTCGAAGAGGCACCGGCCGCGGCACCGGGTCCGGCCGAGCAGCCAGGTGGCTCACGGTTCAGCATTCTTCCCCTCTCGGCGCACACGCCCACAGCGTTGGTGCAGCTGGCCGATGATTACCGCAACTGGTGGAACGCGCACCCGGAGGCCACCCTTGCCGACGTGTGCTTCACCGCAGGGGCGGCGCGCTCACACTTGGAGCACCGTGCCGCGTTGGTGGTCAATTCGAAGGAATCTGCCGTCGAGCTACTCGGCGCGCTCGCCGACGACCGCCCCGCACCCGGTTTGGTTCGCGGAGAATCCCACGACACACCCAAGACGGCGTGGCTGTTCACCGGTCAAGGCAGTCAGTACGTCGGCATGGCCCGCGAGTTGTTCGACACCGAGCCGGTGTTCGCCGAGACCCTGAATCGTTGCGCGGCGGCAATCGCCGACGTGCTCGAAAAGCCGTTGCTTGACCTGATTTTCGATGCCGACAGCCCCGACGGCGAAGAGACGCTGCGGCAGACCTCCTATGCACAGCCCGCCTTGTTCGCGGTGGAGATGGGCTTGGCTCGCCTGTGGCAGTCGTGGGGGTTCGAGCCAGACGTGGTGCTGGGCCACAGCGTCGGCCAGTACTCGGCGGCGTGCGTCGCGGGCGTCTTGACCCTCGAGGACGGCGCGCGACTGATGGCCGAGCGCGGTCGCCTCTTCGCCAGCTTGCCTGCGGGTGGTCGGATGGTCGCGGTGTTCACCGCTTCAGAGCGCGTCGAGAGTCTGACCGACGAGTTCCCGAGTCTGTCGGTTGCCGCCTACAACGGTGCCAACACCGTTTTGTCCGGCCCCGCACAGGATCTGGAGAGGGCGGTGGCCGCACTGTCCGCCGACGGCGTCCGGTGTGACTGGCTGGAGACCAGCCACGCGTTCCACTCGGCACTGCTGGATCCGATCCTCGATGAGTTCGAGTCGTACGCGGATGGCTTCAATTTCAATACGCCACAACGCATTCTGATCGACAATCGCACCGGCGCCGCGCTCGGCTGGAGCGTGAAACTCGACGGTGCCTACTGGCGCCGCCACGCGCGCCAACCGGTGGAGTTCGCCAAGAGCGTGCGTACCCTCGCCGAACTGAACTGCAAGCTGTTGGTCGAGATCGGCCCACGACCGGTGCTCACCGCTGCGGCCCTCGGGACATGGCCCGACCCGGCGACCGCACCGCGGGTGATCGCGTCCCTGCGGCGAAACACCGCCGACCAACGGCAGATCACCGAAGCCGTGGCCGATGCTTATGTGTTGGGCCACGTTCCCGATTTCGCCTCGTTCCGGTCCGCGCACGCGCGAAAGATCGACCTGCCCAGCTATCCGTTCGAGCACCGCCAGTACTGGTACACCGACAATCGGCAGCGCACCGACGAACAACCGCAGCCTGTCGCGCGCACCCGGGCCGTCGGCCTACTCGAGGACGGCAGGCTCGAGGAACTCGCGGCACTGCTCGATGGTGCCAGCGGCGATCATCACACCCTCGATGTGCTGACCAAGCTTGCGGCGCAACACAACCAACAACGGGTGACCCAGTCCATCGCAGACGACCGCTACGAGATCCACTGGGTGAAGTCGACCGCGGCGAGCTCGCGCGCAGAAGCCGACGACGGATCAGCCTGGATCCTTGTCGGCGACGACCCAGAAGCAGTCCGACCTCTTGTCGACGTGCTGACGGCAGGCGGCCACCGGTACCGGATCCTGGGGTTGCCGGTGTCCGACGCCGACGAGGAGAAGCTTGCAGACGCGTTGCGTGCTGCGGCAGTGGATGATTCGACGCTGCGTATCGTGCACGTCGCGGCCCTGGACTCCGAGACCGCATCGCCGATGCGGTCACTCCTGCGCATGCAACACCGGATCCTTGGCGGAACTCGGCGACTCTTCCGCGCCGCGGTCGCGGCTGAACTGAGGGCCCCCATCTGGGTGGTGACGCGTGGCGCACAGCGAGTCACCGACACGGATACCGTGGCGCCGGATCAGAGCTGCCTGTGGGGATTCGGGCGTGCCGCCTCGCTGGAGCTTCCGCACCTGTGGGGCGGACTTGTCGACTTGTCAGAGGGCAGGGCCGACGAATGGCAGCGGTTCGTCAACCGGATCACGACGCCGCGCGACTCGGCCACCGTTGAGGACCAGATCGCGCTGCGCGATGGAGCCGTCTACGCGCCCCGGCTGGTTCGGCGGACGGAGGCGTCGGGCGGTACCCCGCTGGAACTGCGTTCTGATGCAACGTATCTCGTTACCGGGGGCCTCGGTGCCATCGGGCTGGAGATCGCCGGATACCTGGCCGCACACGGTGCCAGGCATCTGGTCCTGACCAGCAGGCGCGCGCCAAGCGATGCCGCGCAACAGCGCATCGATTCCTTGAGCGAACAGCACGGCTGCGAATTCCGGATCATTGCGGCCGACGTAGCGGATGCACACGACGTCGCACGCCTTTTGACCACGGTGCGGGCCGAGCTCCCGAAGCTGGCAGGCATCGTCCATGCCGCCGGCGAGATCGGCACCACTCCACTGAGCAACCTGGACGACACCGAAGTGGACCGTGTGTTCGCCGGGAAGGTCTGGGGCGCCTGGAATTTGAGTGAGGCGGCTGCCGACCTGCAGCTCGACTTCTTCATCAGCACCTCCTCGATCGCTTCGGTTTGGGGCGGATTCGGTCAAACCGCCTACGGTGCTGCGAACGCATTCCTCGACGGGCTGGCCTGGCGCCTGCGTGACCAGGGCATCGCTGGAGTCAGCGTCAACTTCGGTCCATGGTCGGCGGGCATGGCCGATGCGGAGTCACGCGCGCGACTGGATCAACGCGGAGTCCGGACGTTGTCCCCGTCCGATGCGCTGGCGGGTCTGGCCGATGTCGTTGCGGCTTCCAACGCACAGGGTTCCGCACAGGGAGTGGTGGCCCGGATCGACTGGGCTCGCTTCCTGCCCCTCTACCAGCAAGCCGGCCGGCGGGCATTCCTGACCGAGTTGGAGCGCGAGGTGCCGGACTCGGTGCCCGCGCCGACGGCGTCCGGGAAGACCTCTTTCGTCGTGCGGCTCACGAATGCTCCAGTGCAGCAGCGCAAAAAGCTGATGACCGACTACCTGCGCGACGCGGTCGCAGAGGTGACGCGGGTCGACGCGGCGGAGATCGGCGAGGACACGGGGTTCTTCGACCTCGGTATGGATTCGCTGATGGCCGTCGAACTGCGGCGCCGCATCGAACAGGGCGTCGGCAAGGAGATTCCGGTCACGCTGGTGATGGACCACCCCCGGGTGTCCGACGCGGCCGACTACTTGCTCGGCGACGACGTGCTCGCGCTGGCCGGGCAGACGTCCGCGCCTCGGCCTGCAGCGGCCGTGACGGCGCGCACGGATGAACCGATCGCCATCGTCGCGGTGTCGTGCCGGTTCCCCGGCGCACCTGACCCGGAGGCGTTCTGGGAGGTGCTGTCCGGCGGTGTCGATGCGATCCGGGAAGTTCCGGAGGATCGCTTCGACATCGACGAGTTCTACGACCCCGACCCGGAGGCCGCTGGCAAGACCTACACGCGCTTCGGCGGATTCCTGGACGGCATCGACGGATTCGACCCCGAGTTCTTCGGAATCTCGCCGCGTGAGGCGGTCTGGATCGAGCCACAGCAGCGGCTGATGCTCGAGACGGTGTGGGAGGGTCTGGAAAGGGCTGGGTACGCGCCTGCCACCTTGCGCGGCAGCCGAACCGGCGTCTTCGCCGGGGTGGCCGCCAACGAGTACGCACATCTGCTGTCGTCGGAATCGATCGACAAGATCGAGCCCTACTTCATCACCGGCAACGCGCTCAATGCGATTTCGGGTCGCGTTGCCTTCGCGCTGGGACTCGAAGGACCGGCTGTCGCCGTCGACACCGCGTGCAGTTCGGCGTTGGTGGCCGTTCATCAGGCCTGCCAGGCCCTGCACTCCGGGGACTGCGACCTGGCGTTGGCCGGCGGGGTGAACGTCCTGCTGAGTCCGGTGACGGTCGTCGCCGCCTCGCGCGCCAGGATGCTGTCACCCGTCGGGCGATGCAAGACGTTCGACGCATCGGCCGACGGCTACGTGCGCAGCGAAGGCTGCGGCATCCTCGTGCTCAAGCGACTGAGCGACGCGGAACGCGACGGTGACCGGATCTGCGCGGTCATCGCGAGCAGTGCGGTCAACCAGGACGGTGCTTCCAGCGGCCTGACGGTGCCCAACGGTGGTGCACAGCAACGGCTCATCGGGACGGCCTTGGCTCGCGCCGGTCTGACGGGTGGGGACGTCGACTACCTCGAGGCGCACGGGACTGGCACCCCGCTGGGCGATCCGATCGAGGTGCAGGCGGCCGCTGCCGCCTACGGCGCCTCACGTGACGCGGACCGCCCCCTGCTGATGGGATCGGTGAAGTCCAACATCGGTCACACCGAGTCAGCTTCTGGCGCAGCGGGTCTGATCAAGGTCGTGCTGTCGCTGCAGCACGAAATGCTGCCGAAGAGCCTGCACTTCGACAATCCATCGCCGCACATTCCTTGGGATTCGCTGCCGGTGCGGGTCGTGGACGAGGCCCTGCCGTGGCAGGCGACGGGCAGACCGCGTCGCGCCGGCGTGAGTTCCTTCGGTTTCACAGGGACCAACGCGCACGTGCTGATCGAGGAGGCGCCTGCACAAACGGTCGGTCCGGAGTCGGACATTGCCGAACCCTCTGACGTCAACGTGCTGGCGCTGTCCGCACGGTCACCGGAGGCACTGATGGCGTTGGCCCAGCGCTATGACGACTGGTTGGCAGCCCATCCGGATGTCGAGCTCGCCGACGTGTGCCTCACTGCGGGCACGGGCCGTTCGCACTTCGAACACCGCGCCGCGCTGGTCGTGGATTCTGTCGAGGGTGCCCGCGGCGGCCTTGCGGAATTGGCCGCGAACCGGCTGCGACCGGGTGTGCTCCGTGGTGAGCACACCCACCGCCCGACGACAGCGTGGTTGTTCACCGGGCAGGGTAGCCAGTATCCGGGGATGGCGCGTGAATTGTTCGACGCCGAGCCTGTTTTCGCCGAAACCGTGACCCGCTGCGCGGACGCGGTCGATGACATCCTGCCGCGCCCGCTACTCGAGGTGATGTTCGCGACTGATCGTGAAATCGGAGAAGCGTTGCGACACACGTCGTTTGCCCAGCCTGCGCTTTTCGCCGTCGAGATGGGCCTGGCCCGGCTGTGGCAGTCGTGGGGCATCGAGCCCGACGTGGTGCTTGGGCACAGCGTTGGCCAGTACGCGGCGGCATGCGTGGCAGGGGTGTTGAGCCTCGAGGACGGCGCGCGGCTGATCGCCGAGCGCGGCCGGCTGTTCGGCAGCCTGCCAGAAGGTGGGCGAATGGTGGCGGTGTTCACCGACGCCAAGCACGTCGAGGAGATCGCAGGCCAGTTCCCGCGGGTGTCGGTCGCCGCCTACAACGGACCCAACACCGTGCTCTCGGGCCCGGGTGAGGACCTGGAGCAGGTCGTCGCCACGCTCAGTGACGACGGGATCCGCTGCACCTGGCTGGAGACCAGCCATGCCTTCCACTCAGAACTGCTGGAGCCGGTGCTCGACGAGTTCGAGTCGTACGCAGCCCAATTGGAGTTCGCTGCTCCGACACTGCCGCTGGTCTGCAACCGCACCGGCGCCGTGCTCACGCCACAGACCCCGATCGACGCGCAATACTGGCGGCGGCATTCCCGCCAGCCGGTGCAGTTCGCCGAAAGTGTGCGCACCGTGGCGGCGCTGGGATGCTCGGTGTTGATGGAGATCGGTCCGCAACCGGTGTTGACCGGTGCCGCGGTGCAGGTCTGGCCGGAACACTTGGCCGCGCCGCGGGCGGTCGTCTCGCTGCGAAAGGGTGTCGGTGACCGGCGCCAGATCGCCGACGCGCTGGCCGCCGCCTACGTCGGTGGGCATCGACCCGATTTCGCTGTGCTGCACCATCACCCGCGTCGCGTTCTCGAATTACCCACCTATCCGTTCCAACGGCGCCGTTTCTGGCCCAAGTCATCCGCGATCACTGTGGACGGCCCGGCGGTCTCCGGAATCCTGGGCAGTGCCAAGGATCTCGCGTCCGGCGATTCCGTCTACACCAGCAGGTTGTCGGTGAAGTCGCAGCCGTGGCTTGCCGACCACGTCATCTACGGCACCGTCGTGGTTCCCGGCGCGACCTACGCGGCGATGGCGTTGGCTGCGGTCGGCACCCCGGCGCGGGCGAAGGACGTCTTCTTCTACGAGCCGATCATCCTGCCCGAGAAGACTTCTCGCGAAGTACAACTCACGTTGCATCCGCTCGATGATGGCAGCGGCTCGACGTTCACGGTGCACAGCCGCCCGTTCGGTGAGCGCGGCGCCGAATGGTCGTTGAACGCCGAAGGCACCGTGCTCACCGGCGTCGATGACGCGCCGGCAGCCGAGAACGACCCCGTCGACGCGGCCATCGAACGGCTGGAACGGATGCGTCCCCAGGACCTGTTCGAGACCTTCGCCGACATGGAACTGGCGTGGGGGCCGAACTGGTCGGGTTCCCTGAAGTCGCTGTGGCTCGGTGAGGGCGAAGCGATCGGCGACATCATGGTGGGCGAAGAACTCGCCGAACAACTCGGATCCGAACCGATGCACCCGGTGCTGATGGACCTCTGCACCGGTGTCGCCTTCCCGGCGTTCCCTGCCCTGCTCGCGGCCGAGCAGGGCGTGAGCGATCTGTTCCTGCCGCTGCGGTACGGCCAGGTGACGCTGCCGGAGAAGATGCCGCGACGGTTCTACTG
Source organism: Mycobacterium sp. (assembly GCA_035492865.1). Taxonomy (GTDB): domain Bacteria; phylum Actinomycetota; class Actinomycetes; order Mycobacteriales; family Mycobacteriaceae; genus Mycobacterium. The sequence goes on from DATJIX010000515.1 coordinate 18,685, forward strand.
CCGCGCGCGGTGGCACGAGGGCCCGCTCGACAACGAAACCCAGGTGTTCGACCTCGACTACCTGGACCGGGATGGCCGTCACCTGGGCGGGATTCGCGAGTTCACGGTGAAGCGGGCGCCCCGCGAGGCGTTGTTGCGTGGTCTCGGCGGCGATGCCACCCGGCTGCTCTACACCCTCGGCTGGCACGAGGTGCCGGTGTCGAGCGACGAGACCGCAGCCGTCAACGGCACGTGGTTGATTGCCGGATTCGACGAGCTGGCCGCCAACCTGCCCGGCTGCATTCCGTTCGACCCGGCCATCGACTCAGAACCACTGGGACGGGTGTTGGCGCAGGCGCACGAGCGCGGGATGGGTTTCTCCGGTGTCGTATGGCGCGGCACCGCGCCCGGCGCAGAAGAGTCGACCGCCGACATCACGGCGAGGCTCGAGGCCGAGATCGCCAACCTTCTCAGCGCCGTGCACGCCGTGCAGGGCGGCGAAGTCAAACTGCCAGGCGGTCTCTGGATCGTCACCGAGCGGGCCGTGGCAACTGAATCCGGCGAGCCTGTCGATCCGGCGCAGGCGGCGCTGTGGGGGTTCGGGCGCACCACGATCAACGAGGAACCGGCGCTGCGCTGCCGACTGGTCGATGTCGACGGATCGCAGGAGGCCGTGCATGCACTGGCCAGCCTGCTGGCTGCCCCGATAGACGAGCCGGAACTCGCTGTGCGACAAGGAAAGTTGCTTGCCTCGCGGTTGCTGCCGTGGGCGCGAAGCGGTCATCTCACGGTGCCGCGCTCGACCGACTACGTGCTGGCGCCCACCGAACGCGGCGCGATCGACAACCTGCGGC
>DATJIX010000516.1:0-3842 GCA_035492865.1 Mycobacterium sp.
CGGTGCATGTCTTCGAGGTGCATGCCCTTGGTTTCCTCGACCCACTGCCATACGAATACGAACGACAGCAGCGCGCACACGGCGTAGAAGCCATAGGCGGCGCCGAGGTGACCGCGCAAACCCGGGAAGGTCACGGTGATCAACCAGTTGGCGACCCATTGGCCCGCAGCGGCAAGGCCGAGGGCGGCCGCTCTGATGCGGTTGGGGAACATCTCGCCAAGCAGCACCCACACCATCGGTCCCCAGGACATGCCGAACGAGACCACGAAGAGATTGGCGGCGATCAGGGCGATCGGACCGGATGCGCCAGGCAGGTCCGGCACCAGCTCGCCTGCGTCGTTGGGCCGGAGTTCTGCCACGAATCCGAAGATGAATGCCATCGTGCCCAGCGTGACCGCCATGCCGATCGAACCGACAAGGAGCAGCGGTTTACGGCCGACCTTGTCCACAAGCGCAATCGCGATCAGCGTGGTCGCGATGTTGGTCACCGACGTGATGACGGTGATGATGAACGCCGCGCTTTCGCCGAATCCCACTGCCTCCCAAAGGATATTGGAGTAGTAGAAGATCACGTTGATGCCGACGAACTGCTGGAATACCGAAAGCCCAAGGCCTACCCACACGATTCCGTAAATGCCACCGGTCGGCTTCTTCAAATCGCTCCACGACGGCGGCTTTTCGGCCTTCAGCGACTCCTGGATCCTGGTGATCGTGACCTCGAGGCTCTTTTCGCCAAGCAGCACCGACAACACCTTGCGGGCTTCAGGGATGCGGTATTTCGCGACGAGGTAGCGCGGCGATTCCGGAATGGTGTACGCCAGCAGGCCGTACACCAGCGCAGGCACCGACATCACGATGAACATCCAGCGCCAGGCCTCCAGCCCCAGCCACAACACTTCGCCTGAACCACCGGCCAGATGGGCAAGCAGGTAGTCGATCGCGAGCGACAGGAAGATGCCCGTCACGATCGCCAGCTGTTGCAGCGAGCCGAGCCGCCCGCGGATGCGCGGCGGCGAGGTCTCCGCGATGTACATCGGCGCGATCACCGAGGCCACGCCGACGCCGATGCCGCCGATGATCCGGAAGACCACCAACATCCAGACTCCACTGGGCAGTCCGAGGTAATGATCGTCGTTGGTGCCCACGAGATTGTAGGAAAGGCCTGCGCCGATCGCGCTGATCAGGAACAGCAGCGCCGCGATCTTCATCACGGCCAACCGGCCGATCCTGTCGGCCAGCCTGCCTGCGGTGACCGCGCCGAGCGCCGCCCCGAGCAACGCCGATGCCACCGCGAACCCGAGCTTGAAACCGCCGACGCCGAATGTGCCCTCGATCGCCGAGACCGCGCCGTTGATCACCGCGCTGTCGTAGCCGAACAGCAAGCCGCCGAGGGCCGCTACGGACGCGATCCGGATGACGCGGCCGGCATTCTCAGTCTCTTCGTAGTCCACACCTGATGCGGAGTCGCCGACGGGTCCGTGAGTCATGTGACGCCCTTCCGCAGCATTGCGTGATCAGGATCACATTCAATCACTTACGCCCACGTCAGGCGGTGCGTTCCCCGAACTGTGCGAGTTCTTCGTGCACGCGCCGGAGGTCGCCGGCGTCGAGGCCCACCAGTGAGCGCACGTGCCGCCTGCGCGGCCCCTTGGGCACCGGTACGTCGTTGGGCACCACCAACACCGGACAGCCTGCGCTCTCCGCCGCTGCCGTGCCCGTCACCGAGTCTTCGATGGCCAGGCAGAAATCCGGCGGCAGCTCCAGCAAAGCGGCCGCCCGCAGATAGAGATCGGGAGCGGGTTTGCCCTGCGGCACCTCGTCAGCGCAGACTGTCGCCGAAAAGTAGTGGCGGCCAATGCTGTTCAGGGCCCGGTCGGTGAGCTCCCGCTGAGTGTTGGTAACGAGCGCCATCGGGGTGCCTTCGGCGGCAAGGGCTTCCAACAACTCCTGCGCGCCGTCGCACCACGGCAATCCGGCATCGAACAGATCCCCCGTGTAGTCGTGCAGCCAGTGGATGGAGCCGGCCATCGCGACCGGGTCCGGCGTCAGCCCAAGATCGGCGTAGACGGTCTGCATGGTGTCCTCGGCCGAACCGCCCACCATCGACGCGCGCACCTCGGGGGTCAGCCGTCCGCCGAGTTCTTCGTACAGCGCCGCCAGCGAAACGTCCCAAAGCTTTTCGGAGTCGACGAGCGTGCCATCCATGTCGAACAGCACCGCTTGCATGCCCCGATTCTGTCATGGCTGCCACGTACGGTGAAAATCATGACCATCCTCGTGACCGGCGCCACAGGAAACATCGGCAGGCGCACCGTCGATCACCTGATCGACCTGGGAGCCAACGACATCCGTGCACTGACGAAGAACCCGGCGAAGGCCAACCTGCCCGACGGGGTGACGGCGGTCACCGGCTACCTGGGCGACCCTGAGTCGCTGTCCGCCGCGTTCGACGGCGTCGAGCGGATGTACCTGGCGCCGCACCCGCCGACCCTGGAAGCGACCCTCGATCTGGCGAAGGACGCAGGCGTGAAATATGTCGTCGCGTTGTCCGGCGTCGGGCACTGGCAGACCCACGCCGACGCCATCGCGGCCTCGGGCCTGCCGAGCACGCAACTCGGACCGGGTGAATTCCTGGAGAACCTCGCGCTGTGGGCCGACCAGATACGAACGACCGCGACCGTTCGCGATCCGTACCCGGACGCGGTGGAAGCGCTCATCTCGATGGACGACATCGCACGAACAGCGGCGACACTGCTGATGAAGGCCGACGTGTCCCACCACGGTCGGATGTATGAGATCACCGGGCCGGAGTCGTTGACCCGCGTACAGATCGCCGAACAAATCGGCGTGGGCATCGGTGTCGACGTGACGTTCGAGCAGTGCAGCCGGGATGAGGCGATCGAGGCGCTACGACCGGCGATGGGCGCGGAGGCCGCTTGGTACCTCGACACGGTCGCGATCGCCGTCGACAAGCCGCAGCAGGCCAACCAGCTGGTCGCCGAACTCACCGGCGTGCCCGCCCAATCGGTGGCCGACTGGGCTCGACAGAACGCCGCGATGTTCGGTGTGTAGGGCTCAGTCCTCCGGGTTGTAGCCGAGGTTGGGGGCGAGCCACCGCTCGGCTTCCTGCAGCGTCCAGCCCTTGCGCTTCGCGTAGTCGGCGACCTGGTCCTGGGCCAACCGGCCGACCACGAAGTACTGCGACTCCGGGTGGGAGAAGTACCAGCCGCTGACGGCAGCACCGGGCCACATCGCCATCGACTCCGTCAGCTCGATGCCGGTCCGTTCCTGGACGTCCATCAACTCCCAGAGCGTCGCCTTCTCGGTGTGCTCCGGGCAGGCGGGATAGCCGGGGGCAGGGCGGATTCCCACGTACTTCTCACCGATGAGCGCCTCGTTGTCCAGCTGCTCGTCGGGCTGGAATCCCCAGAACTCCTTGCGGACCCGTTGGTGCATCCGTTCGGCGAACGCCTCTGCCAGTCGGTCGGCGAGCGACTCCAGCAGGATCGCGCTGTAGTCGTCGTTGGCGGCCTTGAACTCTGCGATCTTGTCCTGGCTGCCGAGCCCCGCCGTGACGGCGAAGGCGCCGACGTAGTCCTGAAGGCCCGCCTCTCTGGGGGCGATGAAGTCGCCCTGCGACTTGTTCGGGACGCCGTCCCGGTGCTCGCCCTGCTGGCGCAGGTTGTACAACGTGGTGAGCACCTCGGTACGGGTCTCGTCGGTGTAGACCTCGATGTCGTCGCCGACCGCGTTCGCGGGGAAGAACCCGATCACCCCGTTGGCGGTCAGCCACTTCTCCTTGATCAGGGTGTCGAGCATCTCCTGCGCTTCGTCGTACAGCT
>DATJIX010000517.1:0-37835 GCA_035492865.1 Mycobacterium sp.
GGCCTCGAAGTCGATGGTGGTGGGCTGGTTGGACGCCATTCCGATGGACTGCGCGGAACCGCCGTCGGCGACGAGGCTGAACGCCTCGGCAAGCAGTTGACCGCCGACGTTGTCGAGCACACCGAAGACGGGCTCGGTGACGTCGGCGAGGCCGACCACCACCTCGGCGGCGCCCAGTTCACGCAGCCCTGCGCCGCGAGCCTCGGAACCGACGGCGGCAATCACGTGTGCGCCTGCGCGGGCGGCCAGCTGAACCGCGAAGCGGCCGACGCCGCCGGACGCTCCCGTGACCAGCACCCGACGGCCGACCACCGGCCCGAGCCTGCGCAGCGCCTGTAGCGCTGTCACCCCCGCCACCGGCAGTGCGGCCGCCGGCCCGAAATCCACCGAATCAGGAAGTACCGCAAGGTTTTCCGTCGGCACGGAGCGTCGCTGCGCCCAGCCGCCTGCGCCGTTGAATCCGACGACCCGGGCGCCGACCGGCGGCCCGGAGCCGTCGGCCGCGGCCTGCGCGATCACCCCTGCGGCGTCCCAGCCGGGAACCTCGCCGGGCTTGCGCATCCGGTCGATGAAGTGCACCTCGCCGAAGTTGAGCGCGGTGGCCCGCACTTCGATCATCGCCTCGGAGTCGGTCACAACGGGTTCGTCGACGTCGCCCAGCCGCAGCTTGGCACGTGCTTCGGGGTCATAGATGACTGCGCGCATGCAACCGTCAAACCTCACCGGGCATCGGTTATTCCCTAACTGCGTACGGGGGCAAGCCGCTTGAGGGCCAGCCCACCCTCGAAGGGCCGATATCCGAACGCCGGCGGCGAGACATACCCCGTGTCCCCCAACGGCGTCTGCACCTCGGCGACCGATGGGCCGATCGCAGCGGCGATCGGCGTGAGGGCCTCCAGGTCGAAGCGGTACAGCCGCGCCGCGTTGCCGCCCAGAATCTTGCGGCACGCGTCCTCGGACTGATTGTGCAGCGCCCATCGGATGGCCAGCTTTGAGTGGGGCGCAAACCCTTCCTCGTGGGGATAGTCGCTGCCCCACATCATGTGGTCTGCACCCATGTACTTGATCATCGACGACTCGTACGGCGTGAGTTCGGATGCCAGATAGCAGTTGCGCTTCGCATACTCGCTCGGCGCCAGGGTCAGCTCATCGATCGACGAGCCCCCGAACATGCCGTAGGTGCGGTTGTGCGCCTCGGTTTTCATGCTGGGCACCATCACGTCCAGAAGCATCATCTGCTGCTGCAGCCACAATGTGCCCTGCTCCGTCGGCACGAATCGCAGTGCCGGGTAACGCTCGAAGACGCCCGCGAGGATGAGGTGCGACACCGTCCGCTGAGCCCACAGCGCAATCTCGGTGATCAGCACCGCGTTCGACGCCGGCTGGTCCATCGGCATCATCGGACTGCCCGCGCCCGCGTGCTGCACCACCGTCAGGTCGAGGTCGGCGCACAGCGCCCAGATCGGTTCGTAGCGGGTGTGGAAGAGCGGGGCGACATTCGGGTCTCCCGGCGATACCGCGGGCAGCAGCACCCCACCGAAGCAGTCTTGCTCTGCACCCCAACGGATCTCGTCGAGCGCCAAGTCGATGTCGTTGGGGAAGATCTGTATCAACCCCCGTCGCCGCGCCGGAGCCAGTGCGCAGAAGTCGACCTGCCAGCGGTTGTGCGCCTGCACGCCGGCCCATCGTTTGTCGAACTCGTCGCGGGTGCTCGGCAGGCTGATGGTGATGTTCGGCGTGGTCGGGAAGAACGGCGGGATCGTGTTGGGCAGGAGCACCTCGGCGGCCACCCCGTCGGCGTCCATCTCGGACAGCCGCATCTCGTGATCCCAGTTGCGCTGCGCGGTGGCGACGACGAGGTCATCGAACGGGCTGACATAGGTCTTGGCCCATGCGTCGAAGTCGTCATGCAGCCGCGCAGGCAGGTAGGGCTTGTAGTCGTACAGATCGGCTCCCGCGTGGGTATCGGTCGAAATGACGACGTAGCGATCAATCGTGTCCCAGGTATCGGCCATGGCACCATCCTCGCCTCGGACGGGCCCTACGCGCCGCGAAACTGCGGAGAGATCGCGTTTTCGGTCCCGGCGACGATCTCCCTGGGCCCACGCGGCACGCAGGGGACAGTCTCGGGCATGGCCAGCTCATCCTTGGTTTCCGTCAGAAGGGCCGGTCCACAAAGCCGTTGGTGGTGTTCACCTCGTCGTGGTTGTCGACCTGATAGTGGGGCCCGACCGGGTTGGTCACGATATCGGCCTGAGCCTGACCTGCGAGACCGAGCACCGCTGCGGTCAGACCACTGGCGATCAGCGTGGCGACTCCGAACTTCTTCATTTCGACGCCTTCTTCCGTTTTCCGCTCGACCGATTCCTAACTGTCTCGATCGATGTAAACGGTTAAACGGGCATGTGAATGCACTAATTCCCGTGGCAGGAATTGATCGGCAGTTGGCAGGATGAGCTAGGCGCCGTGGATGTCGAGGCCGTGGGCGGCGGCAAACGCCATCGCCTGCTCGAGGTCGATCTTGGCCCCGCGCACCGCCGCGGTTGTCCACAGCGTCGGATCTATCCGCGCGCCGCGCAGGTCTGCCTCATTCAGCTTGGTGTTCTGCGTCCGCACGCCGCTGAGGTCGGCGCGCCGCAGCACGGCCTTGCGTAGGTCCGCCTCGACCAGGCTGGCCTCCCGCAGCCGGCAGTCGGACAAATCGACGCCGCGCAGATCCGCCCCGCCGAGCACGGTCAGCGTGAAATCCACCTCGACGAACTTGATGGGCCGCATGCGGCATTCGGTGAACACCGAACCCAGAAAGCTACAGTGTTGAAACGTGCTGTGCAGCAATGATGTCCGACGGAATGTGCAGTTACGGAAGGCTGAACCGACGTGTTCGGATTCGGAGAGGTCGACGCCGCTGAAGTCGCATTCGGTGAACACCACACGGTCGGTGCGCAGTCGGCTCAGGTCGTCGTCACGGAAGTCGTGACCGTCGAACTCCCGCTCGGTCCACCGCGTTTCGTCTTCGGTCACGCGGTCAGCCGCGCAGCGGCGTGAGGCTGTTCAGCGCGTACTCGGTGACGGCGATCAGCGCGGCCTTGGTGGAGTGACGGTCGCGGGCGTCGACGGTGATGATGGGAATGTCGTCGCGCAGTGCAAGCGCCTTACGCACCGCATTTGCGGGATGCCTTGGCGCCCCGTCGAATTCGTTGATCGCGATCAGGAACGGCAGCTTGCGTGCCTCGAAGAAGTCGACGGCGGCGAAGCTGTCGGCCAGCCGTCGGACGTCGACGAGGATGATCGCGCCGATGGCGCCGCGGACCAGGTCGTCCCACATGAACCAGAACCGACGCTGCCCCGGAGTGCCGAACAGGTACAGCACCAGATCGTCGGCCAGCGTGATGCGGCCGAAGTCCATCGCGACGGTGGTGGTGTTCTTGGTCGGGGTCAGCTCGAGGCCGTCGACCCCTGCCGAGGCATTGGTCACCAGCGCCTCGGTGCGCAACGGCATGATTTCGGATACCGCCCCCACGAACGTCGTCTTGCCGGCGCCGAAGCCACCGGAGATGACGATCTTCGTCGAGGCGGTGTCCCGCCTCTCAGAGCGCTCGTAGGCCACGCAGCGTCCTTCCTATCAATTCTCTTCGTTCGTCAACGGTGGTGGACTCACCCAGGGTGGTGTGCACCCGCAGATAACCTTGCGTCACGAGGTCGCCGATCAGCACGCGCGCCACGCCGAGCGGCAGGGATAAGACGGCGGCGATTTCGGCCACAGACGGGCAGTCGGCGCACGTGGTCAGGATCTGGCCACGCACATCGTTTCCCGGCCAGCGCGGCGGCTTCGGTGGCGCGAGCACAGTTTCGACGGGAGCCTCGAGCGGCAGGTAGACCCGGGAATCGGTACGGCCGGCCGTCAGTGTGTACGGCCGAACCAGCTGCGGTTCGTCCGTATCGTCTGATCCCCAATGGTCCATAGGCGGCTCACGAGTGCTGCGGTGTGCGTCGTGCCGACTGGACCATCGCGCCCACCCGTTCCACCAGAATCGCCATCTCGTAACCGATCTGGCCGATATCGCAGTTGCGGGTCGCCAAGGTGGCGAGGTTCGAGCCGTCGCCAACCCTCATCAACAGCAGGTAACCGTTCTCCATCTCGACGACGGACTGCAGCACGTACCCGCCCTCGAACAGTTGCGAGGCGCCCGTCGAAAGGCTGGCGAGGCCGGAGGCCACCGCGGCCAGCTGGTCGGCGCGTTCGGTCGGCATGTGCTCACTGGCCGCCATCAACAGTCCGTCGGCGGATACCAGCACGGCGTGCGAGACACCGGATACTTCGCGGGCGAACTTTGAGACCAGCCAGTCGAGCGAATCGCGCTGCGTCGAACGTGGCGGATAGGTCATTCGTTATCGGTTCCTCTGGTTTCTTGGGCATGTGATCGACCGGCCCGCACCCCACCGAAATGGTTGCTGATGCTCGCCCGGACTGCGTCCGGATCGCGCGGCGGAATCGATCCTCCGCCGGTACCGAACTCAGCCGCCGATGCTACCTGCTCACCGCTGTCATCGCTCCTGTGCGCGCCTCCGTTGAGGTGGTGGACGCCGTTCGACGGGTTGTCGGGACCGGCCGCGTCGACCGCGCCGGGCACCAGGCGCGCACCCGGCTGACGCACGGGCAGGCCCTCCTCGGTGTGCTCTTCGACCGGGGCGTCCTCCGCTGCCGCTGCGGCTGACCAGCCGTGATCCCACACCGATTCCCAGTTCAGGTCTTCGCTCTTGGCCAGGTCGGTGGGGTCGACGAGCCATTCCGACAGCATCTTCTGATAGATCGCGTCATCGGCGCCTGCCGTCGACGACGAGTCCTGCACGACGTGTCGCGACGGCTCGCCCTGCAGCGGCTCATGCGTTGCGGGCGGCTCCTGCTGCCGGGGTGCCTGCGGGCGCTGCTCCTCGACCTCCGGCCGGGCCGGGACGCCGTTGCTGGCGGCCTGCGCGCGGGACGCGAAGAACGCCGACGTATCGACGGGTGCGCGGTCGGCCTCGGGCTCAGGCGCAGGCGTGAGCGGCTGACCCCACGGCGCGGGCTCTGCCGTCTGCGCAGGCATCGAGTCCTCCGGCCACAACTCCTCGGCGGGCCACTGGTCCTGCGGCTCCTCGGGCTGGGCCAGCGAGGCCGGAATGTCGGAGATTCCGCTGGCGCCCGGATTGCGCTGCGGCAGCAACGCGATCGGCAGGTCGCCGTGGCCGTTGGTGTGCTCGTGGCCCGGCTCACCGAACTGATCGGTGTAGTCGTGGTCCTCGTCCAGCGCCAACGCGGTGTGAATGCCTGCGTGGGCGTCGGCAGGGATGTCGTAATCCGGCTCACCGAAGTGATCAGGCTCGCCCGCCACGACGAGCAACGCCGTCGGCACGAACACACCGGCCGTGGTGCCCGAATTCGGTTCTCCCGCAATGGTGCTGCGCAACCGGACCACCAACCCGTGCTGCGCGGCCAGCCTGCCGACCACGAACAGGCCCATGTGCCGCGCCGTGTAGGGGTTCACCTCGCCGCCGGACTGCAGCCTGGTGTTGGCCACTCGCAAATCCGGTTCGGTCATGCCGATGCCGATATCGCTGACCTCGATGACCAACCCGCCGTTGCCGGTATGCACCGCCGACACCCGCACTTGCGAGATCGGCGGCGAGTAGCGCAGCGCGTTGTCGAGCAGCTCGGCCAGCAGATGCACCAGGTCGCCTGCGATCGGGCCTGCGACCTCACTGTCGGGCACCGTCGCGGTGACCACCCGGGTGTAGTCCTCCACCTCGGAGGCGGCCGCATTGATGATCGCGGACACCGGTACCGGCTCGACCTGTTCGCGGGGCACCTTGGCGCCGGCGAGCACCAGCAGGTTGGCGCCGTTGCGGCGCATCCTTGCGGCGAGGTGATCGAGGCGGAACAGGCTCTCCAACCGCTCGGGATCCTCCTCGTTGCGTTCCAGGCGGTCGATCAGCGAGAGCTGCTGGTCCACCAGCGACCGGCTGCGCCGCGACAACGTCTCGAACATGTCGCTCACCTGCATCTGCAGCTGCGACTGTTCACCGGCCAGCAGGACAGCCTGCTCATGCAGCTCGTCGACGGCGTGCGCCACCTGCCCGACCTCTTCGGAGGTGTAGACGGGGATCGGCTGGACGTGACCGATCTCCGCGCCTGCGCGGACGCGGTCGATTTCCCGGGCCAGCTCGTCGTGCGCCACCTTGAGGGCGCTGTCGCGCAGCCTGCGCAGCGGGCGCACCAGCGACCGCGCCACCAGGATGACCAGCAACAGCGCCAGCACCATCGCGCCGACCACGATCGCCATGTCGCGGATCGCGGCGGTGCGCTGCGCGGAGGCCTCGCTCTCCACCGCACTCGTCACCGCGGTCGACGTGTCGGAGACGATCTTGTCGGCGATCTGGTTGGTGGCCTGAATCGACGCCGTCAGATCCGGGTTGTTCACCAGCACGGAGGCCGGGTCGGACATGATCGACATCCGCTTGACGAACTCTTCCTGCAGCTTCTGCGCCTCGGGAGAGCCGACGCCGAGCACCTGGCTCATGCCGAACAGCGTCGACGGCTCGGTGCCCGCCACGGTGTTCATCGACATGCGCAGCTCGGGATCGGGCAGCTCACCGCCGAGGTTGACCAGCAGCTGCTGGATCATCATCTGACCGCGGGCGCCGACCGCACGGCTCAGACCCAGCGTCTCGGCACGGATACGTTCGTCGTCCACCCGGACGGAGCCGTTGATGGCGTCCTCGGCTGTCAGCAGGATCGGCGTGTAAGCCTGAACGCGGTCGCGCAGCCCGATGCTGTTGGCGGTGACCTTGTCCATCAGCGCCTGGCCGGCGCCGATCATGGTGTTCACGCCCTTGCTGACGTCGGGCGCGATATCGGTGTCGGCCAGCCGCCGCTGCAATTCCTGCCGGCTGGAGTCGAACTTCGTCAGCGCCGCCTGGGTGTCACCGCCGGTGGAACCCGCCAGCATCGCCGCGTCGAGCGAGGCCATGTAGCTCTCGATTGCGGGCACCATTTCGGCGCGATCGGCGGCACGGCGCAAATCACCCGCTTGTGTCACGCTCGAGTAGATGCGCAATCCGCCGAACGTTCCGGCGAGAACCAACGGCACCAAAACGATCGCGAACACTTTCCAGCGGACCGGCCAATTTGCGATGGACCATCTCGATGGTCGCTTGGCGGGGCGCTGCTGCTGCTTTGGCTCGAAATCGACGACCGTGCCATCGGCCTTCTTCAGCTGCGAGAACGCGGTCATCGGCGCCCGCCGCTGCTATGGGCCGCCTGTCCGCAATTCAGTAATGAAGCGTGGTTCATAAGACTTCCTGCTGATTTCGCCCTCCGATGGGCGCGCGTTCTACGCCTGGCAATTGGTCGAGTATGCCAGCCATGTCGGGCGGTTACCACAATTCTTACTGAACAGACAGAGTTCATAACCGCTCTGACGAGCAGTTTCGGTGTGTGCGAGCAAATGGTTGGGGCGCCGAATCGGCCAATGTTTCGGCCCAGGCGCCCGGGCAACCGACGGATGTCAAAAGGCGGCCAAGCGTAGGGTCGCTGTGTTCGAATCAACCACCGCCACAATGACAGGGGACATCATGGCCGAGGGCGACAAGCATCACGTAGATCCGTCAGGTGACCCGACGCCTGGCGTGCCCGGCCACGCGCTGCCGGATGACGCCAAAGAGCCTCACCCGCTGGCCGATCCGGCCAACGACCCCACTCCCGGTGTGCCCGGCCACGCGAAAGACGATTAGGGCCTAAGGCCTGACTGCGGCACGTTCTCGGCTACCTGTGTTCAAGGTGTTGTTCTACTCCCCGCGCATCGCACCCAACACCGGCAATGCCATCCGCATGGTGGCCGGGACGGGCTGTGAATTGCATTTGGTCGAGCCGCTGGGATTCGACCTGTCCGAACCCAAGTTGCGCCGCGCCGGCCTGGATTACCACGACTTGGCGTCGGTGACTGTGCACCGCGACTTGGCCGCTGCCTGGGAAGCCTTGGCGCCGTCGCGGGTGTACGCCTTTACCGCTCACGCGACATCGTCGTTCGCCGACGTCAGCTACCAGCCGGGTGACGTGTTGATGTTCGGCCCGGAGCCCACCGGGCTCGACGCGGCGACACTCGCCGATCCGCACATCACCGCGCACGTGCGCATCCCGATGCTGTCGGGCCGGCGATCACTGAATCTGTCGAATGCCGCCGCCGTCGCCGTCTACGAGGCATGGCGCCAGCACGGCTTCACCGGCGCGATCTGACATGTCTTCCGAACTACCGCGAGCGTGCGTGTCTGTACGTCGACACGCCGCGATTGGCGATCACTTTGCGCACGCTCACCAGCTGTCCCAGTGCGATAACTGCTCGGCGGGCAGCCGCTTGGCGGGTCGGAAATCGGTGCCCTTCGTGTAGGCGATCGGGAACAGACCGCCCTGGCTGTACTTGTCGTACGGGATACCGAGGAGGTCTGCGGCCTGCTTCTCGCCTTCGCCGAGCAGATGCAGCGTCGTGTAGGCCGATCCCAGTCCGCGCGACCGCAACGCCAGCATGAAGCTCCAGACGGCAGGCAGAAGCGAGCCCCAATACGAGGCCGACATGGCTGCGGGGGCGCCGTCGGGCCGTCCCTCCAGGCACGGGATCATCAGCACGGGTGCCTTTTCGAAGTTCTCGTTCAGGTACTTGGCCGAGTTCATCACCGCATCGATCTGGTCGTCACGAATATCGCCACGCTCTGGCTTGGGAAGATCCAGATACGGCGTCGCATTGGCCCGGTAGATGTCTGCCAGCGCCTTCTTCTTCGCGGGATCTTCGATGAACACCCACTGCCAGCCTTGCGCGTTGGATCCCGTCGGCGCCTGCAGTGCGAGTTCGAGGCATTCCATCACCACGTCGCGGGGCACCGGTTTGTCGAAGTCGAGCCGTTTGCGCACCGAACGCGTGGTGGTCAGGAGTTCGTCGACGGACAAGTTCAAGGTCATTTCGCGAGACTACATACGGCTGACCTCGCGGCGAGCGTGCGCGTTGTGTACGCGATACACGCCGTGTTGCCGTGCAGACACGCACGCTCGGCGTAGTTCCTAGCGGAAGTCGCGGCTCTTCGACCTGACCTTCATGCTGAGCGGGCCCATCCGGTCGGCGACGACCGTGACCGCACCCGTTGCGTTCTGCACCTGACCCCGGATCAGCAGTGCCGACGCTGTCTGCGCCAATTTGCGGTGTCGCGCCCAGACTCCCGGTGCGCAAAGCACATTCACCATCCCGGTCTCGTCCTCGAGGTTGACGAACGTGACGCCCTGCGCGGTCGCGGGCCGCTGCCGATGCGTCACCGCCCCCGCCACGAGCACGCGGGTGCCGTCGGGCACTGCCAACAGCTGATCGGCGGGCACCACACCCATGGCCTCCAGGTCCTCGCGCAGGAACTGCGTGGGGTAGCTGTCGGGTGAAATGCCGGTGGCCCATACGTCCGCGGCGGCCAGCTCCAGTTCGGTCATACCGGGCAGCGACGGGATGTGGGACGACGACCCAACGCCCGGCAGCCGGTCCGGTCGCTGGGTGGCGGCCGCACCGGCCGCCCACAACCCTTCGCGGCGGGTGATCCCGAAGCAGCCCAGCGCCCCCGCGGTGGCCAACGCCTCGGTCTGCGGTACCGACAGCTGCACGCGGCCGGTCAGATCCAGCAGAGAACCGAACGGCCCGTTGGCCTTTCGCTCCTCGACGATCTGCTCGGCCAACTCGTCACCGATGTGGCGCACGCTGCCAAGGCCGAGCCGCACCTGTTGCCCGGCGTTCTCCAGCGTGGCGTACGCGAGGCTGGCGTTGACGTCAGGGCCGTGCACCGTGACACCGTGCCTGCGGGCATCGGCCACCAGTGACTGCGGGGAATAGAAGCCCATCGGCTGAGCGCGCAGCAGCGCCGCGCAGAACGCCGCGGGGTGATGCAGCTTGAACCACGACGAGTAGAACACCAGCGACGCGAAACTCAATGAATGGCTCTCGGGGAAGCCGAAATTGGCGAAAGCTTCCAACTTCTCGTAGATCCGGTCGGCTATCACGCCGGTGATGCCGTGCCGCTCACGCATTCCGTCGTAGAACCGGCCGCGCAGTCGTTGCATCCGCTCGGTAGACCGCTTGGACCCCATCGCCCTGCGCAATTGGTCGGCCTCGGCGGCGGAAAAGCCTGCGCAGTCGACTGCAAGCTGCATCAGCTGCTCTTGAAAAAGCGGCACCCCCAACGTCTTTCGCAGCGCAGACGCCATCGAAGGGTGGTCATACGTAACGGGTTCATCCCCGTTGCGACGCTTGATGTACGGATGAACCGAACCGCCCTGGATCGGCCCTGGCCGGATCAGCGCAACCTCCACCACCAGGTCGTAGAACACCCGTGGCTTCAATCGGGGCAGGGTTGCCATCTGTGCGCGCGACTCCACCTGGAATACCCCGACGGAATCGGCGCGCTGCAGCATCTCGTACACCGCGGGCTCAGACAGGTCCAGCTTGGCCAGGTCGACGTCGACGCCCTTGTGCTCGCGCACCAGGTCGATGCAGTAGTGCAGCGCCGAGAGCATGCCGAGGCCCAGCAGATCGAACTTCACCAAACCGATTGCCGCGCAGTCGTCTTTGTCCCATTGCAGGACGCTGCGATTCTCCATCCGGGCCCACTCCACCGGGCACACGTCGGCGATCGGCCGGTCGCAGATCACCATGCCGCCGGAGTGGATGCCCATGTGCCGCGGCAGGTTGGAGATCTGCATGGCCAGATCGATCACCTGCTCGGGAACGCCCTCGACGTGAGGCGATTCGGCCAGGTTCCCCCACTGGCCGATCTGCTTGCTCCACGCATCCTGCTGCCCCTGCGAGAATCCCAGCGCGCGGGCCATATCACGGACCGCGCTGCGGCCGCGGTAGGTGATCACGTTGGCGACCTGGGCGGCGTAGTCACGGCCGTAGCGGTCGTAGACGTATTGAATCGCTTTCTCACGCAAGTCGGATTCGATGTCGATGTCGATGTCGGGTGGCCCATCGCGGGCCGGTGACAGGAACCGCTCGAACAGCAGCTCGTTGGCGATCGGGTCGACGTTGGTGACCCCGAGCGCGTAGCAGACTGCCGAGTTGGCCGCCGAACCGCGGCCCTGCGCAAGGATGCCGCTTTCCTTGCAGAACCGGGTGATGTCGTGCACCACCAGGAAGTAGCCCGGAAAGGTCAGCTGCTCAATGATTTTCAGTTCGTGTTCGATCTGTGCATACGCCCGCGGCGCCCGCTCCGGCGGCCCGTATCGCCCCCTGGCGCCCGCCATGACCAGATGCCGCAGCCAGCTGTCCTCGGTGTGGCCATCGGGAACGTCGAACGGTGGCAGCTGTGGGGCGATCAGCGCCAGCCCGAACGCGCACTGCTCGCCGAGCTCGGCCGCGGCCGTCACCACCTCGGGACAATGTGCGAACAGCCGCGCCATCTCATCCCCCGACCGCAGGTGCGAACCACCCAGCGGGGCAAGGTAACCGGCCGCTTCATCGATGGAGTTGCGGGCCCGGATCGCGCCCATCGCCATGGCAAGCCGGCCTCGCGACGGCTCGGCGAAGTGCGCGGCGGTGGTGGCCACCACGCCCACACCGAAACGAGGCGCCAGTTCGGCCAGCGCGGCGTTGCGCTCGTCGTCGAGGGGGTGACCGTGGTGGGTCAGCTCGATGCTGACCCTTTTACGCCCGAACCGGTCCACCAGGTCGGCAAGCGCCGCATCGGCAGCATCGAGACCTCCCTTGGAAAGCGCTTGGCGGACATGACCTTTGCGGCATCCGGTCAGTATGTGCCAGTGCCCGCCCGCCGCCTCGGTCAGCGCGTCGTAGTCGTAGCTCAGCTTGCCCTTTTCCCCGCCCGCCAGATGCGCGGCCGCCAGCTGCCGCGACAGCCGTCGATAGCCCTCCGGTCCGCGGGCCAGCACCAGCAGGTGCGGTCCCGGTGGATCGGGGTCCTCGGTGCGGTCGCCGCCGCCGAGCGACAGCTCCGCACCGAACACCGTCTGCACCTCGAGTTCCTTGGCAGCCTCCGCGAACCGCACCACTCCGTAGAGCCCGTCGTGGTCGGTCAGCGCGATGGCCCGCAGGCCGAGCCGGGCGGCCTCCTCGACGAGTTCCTCCGGTGTACCGGCACCGTCGAGGAAGCTGTACGCCGAATGCGCATGCAACTCGGCATAGGGCACCGATGAGACGGGACCCTCGACATCGGGACGCTCATAGCTCCCCCGCTTGCGCGACCAGGCCGGGCTGTCCCCACCGTCGCCGGCTTGTTCGTCGATGGGCCACCCCGCATGGCGCGGCTTGCCGGTGAGCACCCGCTCCATTTCCGTCCAGCTCGGCGGCCCGGTGAACCAACTCATACCGACAGCCTATCGAACAATTGTTCGATAGGCTCGTTACCGGATCGAATTCGAGTAGTTACCTACTCACATACCTTTTGCGTACCGGAGGGACGATTCGGAGGCGCCGAAGTTTGGTGAACCCAACGGGAACGAATCGTCGACTGCACGTCTGAGATCGCCAAACAGGGGCGAACTTCATATCAGGTTCACGTGGGGGGCGAGCATCATGACATCAGCAGTACATGCCGGCACACCGTCGGAGCAGCCCGACAAGGGGCTGTCGGTGGCCAAGGTGGGGTTGATCGGCACGATCATCGCGGCGACGGTGCCAGCGGTTGCGTCGATCGTGGTCGCGGTGGGGTTCGGAGACGATGGAGCGAAATCGCCCTCACTCGAGGGCGGCGGGACGGTGGTCCAGACGTCGCCATTCGGTTCGGTCGGGAAAGTCACCCCGAATGAGTCGGGATCCGAAGTGACGGTGACAGGTTGGGCCGCAACCGGAGTCGACGATGTGGTCGTCCTGATCGGCCCGAGATCGTCCGACGAAAAGTACTGGGTGGCCAACGCATCTGTTTCCGATCAGCGGTGGGACGTCGTCGTCAAAACAGACCCGCAACTTGCGCCGGGGTACAGCGTCACAGCCTATTTCAATCGGGGGGTGACCCCTCCCGCGGGAGTGCGAGCCAAACCGCTCGACGTCACGACCACACCGTCGACGCCGGCGCCGACTCCGGCAGACATCACTCAGTGCGCGGTGCTGTACGGGGAGCGCTGCTTCACCGATCCCGCCTGGGGACCGCCGGCGATCTACAAACCGAACGCGTGACGTAGCACGGGCCACAGCATCCGGGGGCATGCTTGAAGACGTGATCATGACCCAGCCCCTCAATGGCGCCATCGCGCTCGTGACCGGTGCCAGCAGCGGTATCGGCGAAGCCACCGCCCTCGCCCTCGCCGGCTCGGGCGCCACGGTGGCGTTGATCGCGCGCCGCGGTGACCGCCTCGACGCACTCAAGGACCGCATCACGACATCGGGCGGCACCGCCGCGGCCTTCGTCGCGGATGTCGCCGACCGGGAACAGGCCGAAACGGCTGTGCAGCAGGTGGTTACCGAGCTGGGTCGACTCGACATCGTCGTCAACAACGCAGGCCTGATGCGAATAGGACCGGCCGCCGAATCCGACCCAGCGGATTGGGACGACATGCTGTCGGTCAACGTGCAGGGACTCCTCTACGTCACGAGGGCGTCCCTGCCACACCTGATCCGGGCGGCCGCCGACGCTCCGCGCGGCGTAGCGGACTTGGTGAACATCAGCTCGACAGCCGGGCGGGTGGCGCGTCCGGGGAACGCGGTCTACGCGCTGACGAAGTTCGGCGTCGGCGCGTTCTCCGAGGCGCTGCGCCAGGAGGTGCTCGGTCAACGGGTCCGGGTGGGGCTGGTGGAGCCAGGCACCGTCCAGACCGAGATCACCACCGCCTTACCGCCTGAAGCACAAGCGGTACTGGACAAGCGGACTGCGGGAATGGTGAAACTGGAACCCGGCGACATCGCCGACGCCGTGGTCTACATGGTCACCCGCGACCGGCGGGTCGCAGTCAATGAAATGCTTGTGCGCTCGGCCGAACAGACCTGGTAATCACGGCAGGTCGCCTGCGCCGAGTTGGTCTCGCGGCACCACCATCATCGGAACATCGAGCACCCGAAGCATCTTCGCGGCGGTCGAACCGAGGAAGAGCCGCCGCGGCGCGCTGAGCCGGCTCGATCCGACCATGATGAGGTCGCCGTCGCGCCACGTCAGCTTGCTGACCGCATCTTCGACCGTCGGGCCGTCGACGATCGTCGACGTCACCGGAATAGACTCGGGCAGAGCCTCTTTCGCGGTCTCCAGGGTGTGCTGGGCATGGGCCAACGCCCGCTCCCTTACGGCATCCGCGTCGCCACGAAGCGAGCCGAACGTCGGGTCCAGTGCGACCAGGGAGGCCAGGCGCAGCGGCGTCCCCGCCGCTTTGCTGAAGCGAACCGCGGTGCGCAGCAACAGATCCGCGCCCTGCCGTTCGCCGATCGCACACGTCACCTCGCGGACCCGCTCGACATCCGAATGGCGAGTACCCCGCGGCGCCACCGCAACCGGTACGGGCGAGGAGTGCAGCAGCTCGTTGACCACAGAACCCAGTGAGAACGGGCCGGCCAGTCCACCACCCGAGCCACCCACCACGATCGCGTCGGCCTCGAGTCGTGCAACCTGCGCGATCAGCCCGTCGGCGAAGTACTCGTCGAACGACACGTTGGTGCGCGCGACGATGTCGTCGGGCACCGCAGCACGCGCCTCGCTCAGCCACTTCTCCGCCTGCTCCTGCAACATCTCGTCGTAGCCGCCGACCGACAGACGTGCGACACCCGCGGGATCGGGCGGCAGGACCAGACAGAGCTCCAACTCGGCGCCGAGCGTCCGGGCCAGCCGCGCAGCGAGCGCCATCGCATCCGCGCCACCTGGGGTGGCCAGATAACCAACGACCAACTTCATAGCCGACTCACCGCCCATCTCGCACCGCACCGTGCCGTGCGCCTCATCCTGTCAAGACGAGGCGGCCGGTTAGGCCACTTTGGCGATGACCAGCTAGTCGATGTACTCGGCGGTACCGTCCTCGAGCACCAACCGGGCGTCGGATCCATCCTGGCCGGACGCCTCGGTCCGGAATACCGCATGCCCGGGCTCGGTGCGCCAGATCGACGTGGTCAACGTCTCGCCTGGGAACACCGGTGAGGTGAATCGAGCGCCGACCTGCCTGACCTTGGTGGCGTCGCCGCCGCCGAGTTCGCCGACAAGTGCGCGTCCGGCGACCCCATATGTGCAGAGCCCGTGCAGGATTGGCTTCGGGAAGCCGGCCAGATTCTTTGCGAACCACGGGTCGCTGTGCAGCGGATTGCGGTCACCCGACAGCCGGTAGATCAGCGCCTGATCCTCGCGCGTCGGCAGCGCGATCCGCGCGTCGGGCTCACGCTCGGGGATCGCGGGCGCCACCGGCCGCTGCCCCGGCTGCCCGCCGAAGCCGCCCTCACCGCGGATCACCGCCGTCGTCAACGTTTCCGCGATGACCTCCGACGTGTCGGGGTCGGTGCCGGTCGCCTTCAGCATGACGATCGCGTTCTTGCCTTCACCCTTGTCTTGGATGTCGGCGACCTCGGCCACGACGCTGAGCTTGCCGCTCGCGGGCAGCGGTTTGAACAGCCGGATCTCCTGCGATCCGTGCAGCAGCATGGCGAAGTTGAAGCTGCCGATCTTGCCTGCCGCGGCGAACGGCAGACAGGCGATGACCGCATAGGTCGGCAGCACCTGTTGTGGGATGTCGTGGCTGTTCTCGGTGGTGAACGCCAGATCATCGACACCTGCGCCCACGCCGAGCGCATAGAGCAACGTGTCGCGGTCGGTCCATTCGAAAACTGAGGGGTCCGTCTTGGCGCCTACGGCGTTGGGGTCAATCGGCATAGTCGGACGATATCTGCTGCGCCTGACCTGCAGACGACCGACCGCGTCACACCATGTTGACCTTTGCCTGGCAAGGGGCGACCATGGCTCGCATGCGCTATGTCGTTACCGGCGGTACCGGGTTTATCGGTCGCCGAGTCGTGTCGCAGATCCTGGCCCGCAGCGAGGACGCCGAGGTGTGGGTACTGGTCCGACGGGAATCGCTGGCCCGGTTCGAACGGCTCGCCACGGACTGGGGACCACGGGCGAAGGCCCTGGTCGGCGACCTCACGGCGGCCAATCTCGGCCTCACCGACGAGGTCATCGCCGAGTTGGGCGCTGTCGACCACATCGTTCATTGCGCGGCGATTTACGACATCACCGCCGACGAGGACAGCCAGCAGGCGGCCAACGTGGAGGGCACCCGCGCGGTGATCGACCTGGCGCACCGGCTCGACGCCACGCTGCACCATGTGTCTTCGATCGCGGTCGCGGGCACCTATCGCGGTGAGTTCACCGAGGATGACTTCGACGTCGCGCAGGACCTGCCGACGCCGTATCACCAGACGAAGTTCGAGGCGGAGTTGTTGGTCAGGTCGGCGCCGGGACTGCGGTATCGGGTGTACCGGCCAGCGGTCGTGGTGGGCGATTCCCAAACGGGTGAAATGGACAAGGTCGACGGCCCGTACTACTTCTTCGGACTGTTGGCGAAGCTGGCCGTGCTGCCCAGGTTCACCCCGATGGTGCTGCCCGACACCGGCCGCACCAACATCGTCCCAGTGGACTATGTGGTCGACGCGCTCGTCGAGCTGATGCACGCCGACGGCCGCGACGGCCAGACCTTCCACCTCACCGCACCGAAAACCATTGGCCTGCGCGGCATCTACCGTGGTGTCGCCGAAGAGGCAGGGTTGCCGCCGCTTCGCGGGTCACTGCCCGGCGCGACTGCAACACCGTTCCTGCGTGTCAGCGGGCGCGCCAAGATTGCGCGCAACATGGCCGCCACCCAGCTCGGCATCCCGGGTGAGATTCTCGACGTGGTCGATCTTGCGCCTACCTTCACCGCCACCAACACCGTAGAAGCGTTGCAGGGCACGGGGATAGCGGTGCCGGAGTTTGCCTCCTATGCGCCGAAGCTGTGGCGGTACTGGGCCGACCATCTCGACCCCAACCGCGCCCGTCGCGATGACCCGGCAGGACCACTGGTCGGCAAGCATGTGATCATCACCGGCGCATCGAGCGGAATTGGCCGGGCCTCGGCAATCGCGATCGCCGAGCGCGGTGCGACGGTATTCGCGTTGGCGCGCAGCGCTGATGCGCTCGACGACTTGGTCGCCGAGATCCGCGCCGCAGGCGGGCAGGCCCACGCATTCACGTGCGACGTCACCGACTCGACGTCCGTCGAGCACACGGTGAAGGACATCCTCGGCCGGTTCGGTCACGTCGACTATCTGGTCAACAACGCAGGCCGGTCCATCCGGCGCTCAATCTCCGCGTCCACCGACCGCATGCACGACTACGAGCGTGTGATGGCGGTCAACTACTTCGGCGCAGTGCGGATGGTGCTCGCACTGCTACCGCATTGGCGGGAAAGGCGATTCGGGCACGTGGTCAACGTGTCCAGTGCCGGTGTGCAGGCCAGCAGTCCCAAATACAGCGCCTACATACCAAGCAAGGCCGCATTGGACGCGTTCGCCGAAGTGGTTGGCACCGAAACGCTGTCCGACCACATCACCTTCACGAGTATCCACATGCCACTGGTGAAGACGCCGATGATCGCCCCCTCGCGCCGGCTCAACCCCATGCCGCCCATCACGGCGGAACACGCGGCCGCCATGGTGGTGCGTGGCCTCGTCGAGAAACCGGCACGCATCGACACTCCGGTCGGGACTCTGGCCGATGTCGGAATGTATTTCACCCCGAAGCTGTCCCGCCGCGTGCTGCACCAGCTCTACCTCGGCTACCCCGACTCGGCCGCCGCCCGCGGACTGGCCACCGATGAGGTTCAACAGCGCACGCCGCGGCGGCCCAAGCGCCCGAAGCCGGCGGTCGCGGCGTTGCGGGTGCCCCGGGGAGTCAAGCGTGCCGTCCGGCTGGTACCCGGCGTGCACTGGTGAGTGGCCGGCCCTAGGGTTGGCGACGTGACTCCGCAGCCCGTGTTTGTCGACGTCGATACGGGCGTCGACGACGCGATGGCGCTTGCGTACTTGTTCGCCAGTGCCGACGCCGAAGTGGTCGCCATCGCGTCCACCGCGGGAAATGTTCCGGTGCAACAGGTTTGCCGAAACAACCTGGCGCTGCTCGACCTCTGTCAGATCACCGGCGTTCCGGTGTCGAAAGGCTCCGAGCAGCCGATCAGCACCCCGCTGCGCACCGCAGAGGACACCCACGGCCCCGAGGGCCTTGGCTATGCGGAGTTGCCGCCGACCAAGCGTCAACTCACCGCTCACGATGCGGCCGAGGCATGGGTACTCGCCGCACAGGCGTACCCGGGAGAGTTGGTGGGCATCGCCACTGGGCCGCTGACCAACCTGGCACTGGCGCTGCGCGTCGAGCCAGAACTGCCCAAACTGCTGCGCCGGCTGGTCATCATGGGCGGTGCGTTCGACTATCGCGGAAACACCACGCCGGTTGCCGAGTGGAATATCAGCGTCGACCCCGAGGCGGCCGCTGAGGTGTTCGGCGGGTGGAGCGCGGCGTGGGGACCCGAACCACCGAAACACATCCCAATCGTGTTGGGGCTCAACCTCACCGAGAACGTCGCGATGACGCCGACCATTCTCAGCCGACTTGCGATCGCGGCGGAGTCCTCGTCTATTCCTATGAGTGTGCTCGACGACCGTGGCACCCGGTCGGTGGCGTCCAACCCGTTGATCCGCGTGCTCGAGGACGCGATGCGGTTCTACTTCGAGTTTCACTTCGACCAGGGCGAGGGTTACCTCGCGCATCTGCATGATCCGTTGGCCGCCGCGGTGGCATTGGATCCCGATCTGGTCCGGTATCGGCCCGCCGCGATCGACGTCGAGCTGGCGGGCACCCTTACCCGAGGCATGACGATTGCCGACTGGAGCGGCCATTGGGGCCGAGAACCCAACGCGCTCGTCGGTATCGAGGTCGACCCGAATGCGTTCTTCGACCGCTTCATCGCCCGCGTCGGGCCGTTCGCGCGTCGGCTGGGCTGACGCGACCCATATCTAACGCCGGATACCGGCCTTCGCACACCAACTTTCAGGTCGATTGCAGTGAATTCACAAGTTCGCCAACGATGATGCTCGGGACAAGCGGCGGAGACGACGAACGGAGACGACGAGGTGAAACCCCTCAGGGTTATTGCCGGCCTGGCGATCGCGAGTGGTATCACTGTCGGCGCGATGGGGGTGACAGGCGTGGGCGTGGCCTTCGCAGACTGGCCACCGCCCCCACCAGGGCCGGGAGATGGACATGACCACGGCGACTGGGGGCCGCCACCGCCTCCGCCGCCGTGGGGTGATCCTGGTCCGCCGAACTGGGGCCCACCCCCGCCACCGCCACCGCCCCCGCCGCCACCCGGCGGCCCGGACACTTGGAACGGTGGCTGGGAACCCGATGGCGGGTTCTGCTTGTTCGGCGCCTGCGTATAGCGAAACTGCGGGGAGATCGCGGATTTGGATGAAATCGCGATCTCCCCGCAGTTTCGGGGGGCTCAGTCGTCGGTGACGACGAGCTTCACGTCGATGTTGCCGCGGGTGGCGTTCGAGTAGGGGCACACCTGGTGCGCCTTTTCGGCCAGCTGCTGGGCGGCGTCGTGGTCGAGGTTGGGCAGCGTGACCTCCAGCTCGACCGCGAGGCCGAAGCCACCGTTGTCGATCTGACCGAGCGAAACCCGCGCTCCCACTGCCGAATCGGAGACATCGGCCTTCTCCTGGCGGCCGACCAGCCGCAGCGCGGAGTGGAAGCACGCGGCGTAGCCGACCGCGAACAGCTGCTCGGGATTGGTGCCGTTGCCGCTGCCACCCATCTCCTTCGGAATGGCAAGGTCGAGATCGAGCGTGCCGTCCGAGGTGCGGCCGTGACCGTCGCGCCCTTCGCCGGTGGCCAGCGCTTCGGCGGTGTAGAGGGTCTTCATGCGGATTCCTTTCGTAGCGATGCGTTGAGCGCATCTGTGAGGAGGCGGACTGCATCGCGCAGATCCGCTGCTTCTTTTTCGGTCATTCCGGTCGAGCCGAACAGCTGTTCCGGGATGCACTGGGCCTTGCGCTCGAGGCGACGACCCGCAGGGGTGAGTGTCACATCGACCAGGCGTTCGTCGTCCTGCGACCTCTCGCGGCGGACAAATCCGTTGGCCTCCAACCGCTTCAGCAGTGGCGACAGCGTTCCCGAGTCGAGCTGCAGCCGCTCACCGAGTCTCCCGACGGTGACACGCCCCTCTTCCCACAACACCAGCAGCACCAGGTATTGCGGATACGTGAGGTTCAACTCGGTCAGGATCGGCCGGTATGCGGCGGTCATCGCCCGAGACGCCGAATACAGAGCGAAGCAGAGATGACGGTCGAGGGGCAGCGTGGCCATGCCGGAACTGTAGCGCACAATTCAGTTGTGCACAACTGAATTGTCGCCGCCGATGTGCTCCGGATGGTTAACCAGTTACTTGACTTTCCGATGATCGATCGCAATAGTTAAGCATGTGCCTAACCAATCCAGTTCCGACGGGATCGGCCGCGTGTTCCAGGCGCTCGCCGACCCCACCCGGCGGGCGATCGTCGAGCGGCTTGTGCGCCGCCCGGCCTCGGTGAAGGCGCTCGCCGAGCCGCTGACGATGTCGTTGCCTGCGGTGATGCAGCACCTGCAGGTGTTGGAGGCGGCTGGCGTGATCGTCACGGAGAAGGTCGGCCGAGTGCGCAGCTGCCGGATCGAGCCCAAGGCGCTGCGTGACGCCGAGCAGTGGCTCAGCCGCCAGCGCACGGAGTGGGAACGGCAGCTTGATCAACTCGACGACTATCTGAAGGGAAATTGATCATGGAGATAACGCACTCGACGTTCACGCTGGAGCGTCGCTTTCCGGCCTCGGTTGAGCGGGTCTTTCAGGCTTGGGGGAATCCGGAAGCGCGGAGACGCTGGATGGCCCAAGGGGCCGAGCACTCTCAGAACTTTGTGGTCGGCGGCCTCGAGACGGTCAAGGGGGCCGATGGAGAGGGTCGCGCTCTCACCTATGAGGCGCGCTACGCCGAAATCGTGCTCAACGAAAGAATTCTCACTACATCGACGCTGCACACCGAGGACCGACTGTCGACAGTCTCTGTAACCAGTGTCGAGTTCCGGGCAGAAGATGGCGACACCTGGGTTGTGTTGACCGAGCACGGAATCTACCTAGCCGGCCAGGAGCAGCCCGAGTGGCGCGAACACGGAACCGCGCAGCAATTGGACACCCTGGCAGCGGAATTCGGCGTAGTCGCTGATGAGAAGGAGAACTGATCATGGCACATGTTGACTTCGTGCTGGCCGTCGTGGCGGTGAGCGACATCGAAGCAGGCCGGATCTGGTACACCACGCTGTTCGGCCGCGAACCGGACAACAACCCGATGCCGAACCTGATCGAATGGCAGGTCACTGACGGCGGCTGGGTGCAGGTGACCGAGGACCCCGTGCGCGCCGGCAACGGGATGCTCAACTTGGCCCTGTCTGACTTCGAGGAAGGCGTTCGCGAACTTCGCGAGAAGGGTCTTGGCACCGGCGAGATCATCGACGCCAACAAGGGCGTACGACTATTTCCCATCGCTGATCCTGACAACAACATGATTCAGCTTGTCGGCAACTTCCGGGTGAAGTATTGACCTCGCTATTCATAGATCCCCTCGACGTACCACCTCCGCTGCCGATAGCAGAGCAGCAGGGCTTGCCCCGGGTCCCCATCGAAGAGCACCTGCGCCCTTGCGGTACGGCCTGCCTTGGATTGCTCCGGATCCCACCACCGCTCGTCGACCGGCCATGGTCCCGCCCACCAGGACAACCTGCCGTCGCGTCCCGGCGCGGTCAGCCGCGACGGGTCTGCGGAGAACAGCCCGCGGCCGGTCACCCGTACCTGGTTGCCGTCGGCGTCGAGCAACTCGACCGGATCGTCGAGCAGCACCGTCGGCGACGGCTCCGGAAGCTGACCGGGCCATGGCTGGCCTGGGTCGGCCCGCGGTACCGGCTCATCGCCCAGCGGGGTGAAGGTGATGCGCTCGGCAGGTCCACGACCGCCGGACAGCATCGGCACCTGCACGGCCTCGGGCCCGAGTAGGCCCTGCACCCGCACCAACGCGCGGCGGGCGCGCAACCGGTCTTCCTCACCGACGCCACCCCACAGCGGCAGCTGCAGCGCCTCGGCCGAAACCACCTCCACCGGCCGCAGCCGGATCAACGTCACCGGGGCGGTCGGCCGATCGTTCGGATTGCGCTTGTTCAGCCAACCGTCCAGCTGCCAACGCACCCGGTCAGCGGTGGCATCCTCGGTCAGCGGTTCAGCGCAACGCCAAACCCGTTCCAGCTCTTGGCCATTGGCAGTGACGGCATGGATGGCCAGCCGTGTACATCCGACCCCCGACGCCTCGAGGCTGCGGTGCAGCATGCTGGCCAGTGACCGGCCGGCGAACGCGGCGGCATCCACGCGGTCGATCGGCGGATCGCAGTTCATCACCGCGTCGAGTTCCTGCGGTGGTTCACGCCCCGACGGGCCACGGGTGGGTTCGCCGCGGGCGAACCGGTGGGCGGCCACTGCGTCGGCGCCGAACCGGGACGCCACATCGCTGCGGGACAACGCCGCGAACTGCCCGATATTGCGGATTCCCATGCGCCACAACAGGTCTGCCAGATCCTCACGACCGGGTGCGGCCAGACTCGGCTCGGTGGCCAGTTGCCGGATCGACAGAGCGGACAGGAACAGCGCGTCCTTGCCTGGCTCGATGATCCGTCCCGCCCGTGCGGCGAACACGGCGGTGGACAACTGATCGGCGATGCCGACCTGACATTCGGCCCCCGCGGCTGCCACCGCGTCGACCAGTCGCTCGGCGGCGGCCTCTTCAGATCCGAAGTAGCGGGCCGCACCGCGCACGGACAGCACGAGCAGACCGGGACGCAGCACCTCGGCGCGCGGCACCAGGTCGTCGACCGCGGCCGTCACGGTTTCGAAATGGCGGGCATCGCGCGCTGGGTCGGCGGTGACGACGTGAAGTTCCGGGCATCGCGCCTGAGATTCCCTGCGGCGCAAGCCACGTCGCACCCCCGCCGCACGCGCGGACGCCGAACAGGCGATCACTCGGTTGGCCAGAGTGACCGCGACCGGAGCCGTGGCAGGAAGGCCCGCCGCGACCAAGGCCGCGACAGCGGGCCAGTCCATGCACCAGACGGCCAGCACTCGCGAGGCAGATCCGGAGGACACTCATCCGCCTACTGCCCGAACGGTGCCGAAGGATCGTCCTCTGGCCCGCATCGCCAGCCGCACCTTGCTGATGCGCCCGATACCGGGGCGACCGGCGCCGGTGATCTCGTAGCCACACACCCTGGCCTCCAGCCGGGTGGATGCGCCCTGCCAGTCGCCACCGGTGACCAGCAAGGTGCAGCCCTTCTGCCGCGCCCTGGCCACCACCGCCCGCGCCCGGCCCGCAGGCACCGACCGGCCGCCGAGACCGAGCACCACCAGATCCATACCGTCCATCAGCACGGCGGCCACCTCGACCGGATCGGCACCGGGTTCAGGGATGACCGCGATCCTGCTCAGATCCGCGCCCATCTCGACGGCCGCCAGCAGGCCGACATCGGGCTGGCCGACGATCGCGGCGTGTCCGCCCTCCGCCGTCACGGCCGCCACCATGCTCAGCGACAGCGATCGGGCGCCCGACAGCACCGCGACGGTCCCGCGCGGCAACGGCGCCGGGAGCAGTTCGGCCAGCGTTTCGGGCACCGGCAGCAAAGATTCCGAGGCCGGAAGCGGATCGATCGACGGCGCGGGGCCGCGGCGTCCGTCACCCACCTTTCCTGACACCGCCGCGATCTTGCGACGCAGGTGTTCTACCTGTTCAGCGCGGTCAAGCCGACGCCGTTCCAGGCTCATTGCCACTGTCACAGCAGCACCTCCTGCATCATCAGAATCACTCTATTTTCGAATGTATGTTCGATGTCCCGAGTAAACACCCACCCACCGACACCGTCAAGCGGATCAAGACTTCCCATTGATCAATGCTGACATTGACAAATGTCATCATTCGGTGCTGTACTCCAGCGATGCTCAATGACGAGCGGGGATCCCTACGTTCCCGCGGTGCCGCAGCAGTCAGCAGCCTGACCCTTCGGCAGATCAGCGCCGTGATTCCCTCCGAGCAGGCGTGGGGGGTGTGGCTGTCCCGCCAGATCGTGGCCCGCGTCATGGACACGTTCGGGCCGTCACTCACCGGCACCCACGTCGTCCCCGTCGACACCAGAACGTCCGATGGCCGCCGTGTCGTCGGCGAATGGGTTCACGGCGCCGGTGTGCCCCGCGATCGGGCAGCCGCCGCAATCTATTTCGTCCACGGCAGCGGCTACGTCCTGTGCTCACCGCGCACCCACCGACGCCTCACCGCGTGGCTGTCCCGGCTGACCGGACTCCCGGTGTTCAGCGTCGACTATCGACTGGCACCGCGCCATCGATTCCCAAGCGCCGCAGACGATGTGCGCTCCGGCTGGGACTGGCTCATCGGTGACTACGGGCTGGTGCCCGAACAGACCATCATCGCAGGCGATTCCGCAGGCGGGCATCTGTCCGTCGATCTGCTGCTGCAACCCGACGTCGCCCACCCGGCCGGGCTGGTGCTGCTCTCCCCCATCGCGGATCTGACGTTAACGCTGGCCCGCACCCGCGAACGGTTGCGCCGGGATCCGGCCATCCGCTCGAACGACGCGATTCGGCTTATCGACTTGTACTGCGCGGGCATCGATTCCGACCATCCCCGACTCAAGCTCGACGTCGCGGGTGGGCGCGTCCTGCCGCACACGCTCATCCAGGCGGGCGGGGCAGAGATGCTGGCCGCCGACGCAATCGCGATCGCGGAGCACATCGAGGCGGCGGGCGGACAGTGCGAGCTGCAGATCTGGCCCGACCAGGTGCATGTCTTCCAGGCGCTGCCGCGGATGACACCCGAGGCCAGACCCGCCATGCGGCATATCTCGGGATTCATCGCACATGCACTGCGCGCCAACACAATCGACCAGGCAGTGGGGTGAAGGTCATGGGATTCTTCGGTTCGGACAAGCGAAGCCACAACGCCGCCGCCGTCATCACCGGCGCGGGCAGTGGTATCGGCGCGGCCTTCGCCGTCGAACTCGCCAAGCGCGGTGGCCGGGTGGTGTGCAGTGACATCGACGAGAACGCGGCCCGCACAACGGCCGACGCGATCCTCGGCGACGGCGGAGATGCGCTCGCCGTGCGCTGCGACGTGACCCGCATCGACGACATGCACTGCCTGGCCGCTGATGCGCAGGAGTGGTTCGGCGGACCACCAACGCTCGTCGTCAACAACGCAGGCGTCGGGGCGGGCGGCACACCGATCGGTGAAACAAGCCTTGACGACTGGAACTGGGTACTGAGCATCAACCTGTGGGGCCCGATCCACGGCTGTCACGTGTTCGCGCCCATTCTGCGGGAGGCGCGGTACGGCGGCATCATCAACGTCGCGTCGGCCGCGGCCTTCGGCGCCGCACCCGGGATGGCCGCCTACAACGTCAGCAAGGCCGGGGTGCTGTCGCTGTCCGAGACGCTGGCCGCCGAAATGTCCGGCACCGGCGTCAACGTGACGGTGCTCTGCCCGACGTTCGTCAAGACGAATATCGTCGAATCCGGCCGTATCACAGCGCAATCCACCCAGCTCGCCGACCGGCTGATGCGGTGGACCGGGTTCTCACCTGAGCGGGTGGCCCGGATGTGCCTCGACACCAATGACCGCGGCGGCCTCTACTGCATGCCGCAACCCGACGCCCGGATCGGCTGGGGCATCAAGCGTTTCACCCCGACGGTGTACACCCGCGCCGCCGGTCTCGCCAATCGCGTGACGACGTAGGGAGGATCCGATGACCATCGATATGGACGCCATGCTGGCGAAGATCAAGGACCGCCAGTGGGCACTGGCCGACATAGACTGGGACGCACCGGGTGCCGAGATGATCACCGACGAGCAGCGCCCCCAGCTGAAGGCATTCATGGCCGACCTGTGCTGGATCGAGAACATCGGTGCGCGCGGTTTCGCGGCGTTGGCCAAGAAGGCGCCGACACCGACCATCGCCGAGATCTACCGCTATTTCCACGCCGAGGAGCAGCGACACGCGAACGCCGAACTGGCGTTGATGAAGCGGTGGGGAATGCTCGCCGACGGCGAAGTCCCCGAACCGAACGTCAACATCCGGCTGGCCATCGACTGGCTGGACCGCTGGGCCGACGACATGCCCCTATCGCTGCTCGGCACGGTGATCCCGATGCTGGAGGTCGCCCTTGACGGCGCGCTGCTGAAGTTCCTGCTCGACGAGGTACACGACCCGGTGTGCCATCAGGTCTTCGAGAAGATCAACAACGACGAATCGCGGCACCTCGTCGTCGACTTCGAGGTGCTCGACATGATCGGGCACGCGAAGATCCGACGGATGCTGATCGACTTCATCGGCCACAACGCCACTCCGGGTCTGATCATCGGCGCGATCATGGGTGCACCACTGATCAACAGGATCCGCAACGAGATCACCGCCATGGGCATGGAGCCCGAGCGGCTGTACAAGGCGGTCAAGCGGTTCAAGGAGCTCGGTGATCGCGGCGAATACACCTGGCGGGTGCCGACGTACCGGTTCCTGAGGCGCTACGCGGGAGTGGTCACCAATCCGCGTCACCCCTACCACCTGCTTGCCAACTCGATGGTCTGGTTGTCCGACCGGTATCCGCGGCCGCTGCTGCCGTCGGTACCGAGCTGGGTCAAAGAGGTCACCCACGAGCCGGCGGCCTGACATGGCTGCTCGCATCTACGACACGATCATCGTCGGGGCCGGATTCACCGGGGTCGGTGCGGCGATCAAGCTCACCGAGGCCGGCGTCGACGACTTCGTCATTCTGGAGCGCGCCGACCGGGTGGGCGGCACATGGCGAGACAACACGTATCCCGGTGCGGCGTGCGATGTTCCGTCGCTCCTGTACTCATACTCGTTCGTCAAGAATCCGTCATGGTCGCGCGCCTACTCCCCCGCTGATGAGATCTGCCTTCACATCGAGGACATGGTCAGCAATTCCGGCCTGGAACCCAAGATCCAGTTCGGCGTCGAGGTCAACGGCTTGGAGTTCAACGAGGCCGAGGGTGTCTGGACGCTGAAGGCCAAGGGCCGCAAGAAATTCCAGGCCCGCACCGTGGTGATGGCATCCGGGCCACTGCCGGACCACAAGTGGCCCGACATTCGCGGCCTCGACACCTATGAAGGCCACAAGATCCACAGCGCCCGCTGGGACCACGACTACGACTTCACCGGCAAGCGGGTCGCCGTGATCGGCACGGGCGCCAGCGCCGTGCAGATCATCCCGGAACTGGTCAAGCAGGCCGAGTTCGTCAAGGTCTTCCAGCGCACACCCGGCTGGGTGCTACCACGGCTGGATGGCGCGACGCCGGACGCGGCAAAGGCACTGTTCGCCAAAGTGCCTGCTGTTCAGGAACTTGCGCGCCAGGCGTTGTTCTGGGGGCACGAAATCAGCGCCACCGCGATGGTGTGGGACACGCCGTTGACGGGGCTGGTCGCGCGGCTGGGCAAGGCCCACCTGCGCCGCCAGGTCAAAGACCCGTGGCTGCGCCGTCAGCTCACCCCGGACTTCAGACCGGGCTGCAAGCGGATGCTGATCTCCAGCGACTACTACCCCGCGCTGCAGCAGGACAACTGCAAGCTCATCGACTGGCCTATCGCGACCGTCAGCCCGGTCGGAATCCGCACCAGCGACGGCGTCGAGCACCATCTCGACTGCATCGTCTTCGCCACCGGCTACGACGTACACCTCACCGGGCCGCCGTACCCGGTCACCGGCATCGGCGGCCGCTCGCTCGGCGAGGAGTGGGCCACGGGGGCACAGGCGTACAAGAGCATCAACGCCAGCGGCTACCCGAACCTCTTCTTCATGACAGGACCCAACTCCGGTCCCGGCCACAACTCGCTGCTGGTTTACGTTGAGGGTCAGCTCGACTATGCGGTGCGTGGCATCACCACGATCCTGGGCCAGAACCTGCGATATCTCGACGTGCGCGCCGACGTCCAGCGGCGCTACAACGCGCGGATTCAACAGCGGCTGACCAAGACGACATGGATGTCGGGCTGCAGCAGCTGGTATCTGACGGCGGACGGGTTCAACGCATCGATGTACCCGGGTTTCGCCACGCAGTATCTTCGTCAGATGCGGGACTTCCGGTTCGCCGATTACGACGCCGTCGCGCGCGACGCGCGCGCAGGCATCGTTGCCCGCATCCGCGCATGACCACCAGGCCTGACCCGCCGCCGCGCAAGCCGCGGCAGCAGGCCGGTGCGATTTCAACAGTGCTGAAGGGTCTTCGCAGACGCGTTCAGCGTGGCTCCCGCGACGTCATCGAGACCGCGGTGTCGCAGCTGTTCGACGCCGCAGTTCATCCACACGGGGTGGCGGCGTCGGGCGAGTACCGCATCGACGACCTGGCCCGGCTGGCGGGCACCACGACCCGCAATATCCGCGTGTACCGCGACCGAGGGTTGCTGCACCCGCCGCTGCGCGTCGGCCGGATCGCGCTGTTCAACGACACGCATCTGACCCGGCTGCGACTGATCACGTCGTTGCTCGATCGCGGTTACAACATCTCCCACGTTCACGAGATGCTCAGCGCGTGGGAGCAGGGCAAGGACCTGGGCTCGGTGCTCGGGCTGGAGTCCGCTATCGCGGGCACGTGGGCGGCGGAGAAGCCGCAGACTATGACGGTGGCCGACGCGCGGCGGCTGATCAACGACGAGGCCGCGTTCGACCGGCTGGTCGGCTCCGGATTGATTCGCTTGGAAGACGATGACGCAACCGTGGTGCGGCCCAAGCTGATCGAGGCGTTCAACGACATCCGCGAGTACGGGGTGTCCATCGACAAACTCATCGACATCCACGAGCAGGTGCTGCCGCTGGTCGATCAGATCAGCGCGATCCTGGTGCAGGCGGGCGCCGAGCACGTGCAAGACCGGATCAAGCCCGGCGTGGGACTGCCCGACGACACCGAGGTCGCCGAGTTGATCACGATGCTGGTGCGGTTCCGAACGCAGGCGGTGGCGGCGGTCACTGCGACGCTGGCGTCCTCCATCGAGTCGACGATCGAGGAACTGGTCAGCCGCATCCTCGCGGACTACGTCGAGGGTTCTCCCGGCGAGCAGACGTAAAAGTCCCCGACACGCCGGGAAAATGGGGCACTTTGCGTCTGCTCGCGCTAGAAAATTACTCCCACTCGATGGTGCCGGGCGGCTTGCTGGTGACGTCCAGCACGACCCGGTTCACCTCGGGTACCTCGTTTGTGATGCGGGTGGAGATGCGTTCGAGTACCTCGTAGGGCACCCGCGTCCAGTCGGCGGTCATCGCGTCCTCGCTGGACACCGGGCGCAGCACGATCGGATGGCCGTAGGTGCGGCCGTCGCCCTGTACGCCCACCGACCGGATGTCGGCCAGCAGCACCACCGGGCACTGCCAGATCTGGTTGTCCAGGCCGGCCGCGGTCAGTTCCTCGCGGGCGATCGCGTCGGCGCGCCGCAGTGTGTCCAGGCGCGCAGCGGTGACCTCGCCGACGATCCGGATGCCGAGACCGGGGCCCGGGAATGGTTGGCGCGCAACGATTTCCTCGGGCAGGCCGAGTTCGCGGCCCACCGCTCGCACCTCGTCCTTGAACAGCAGCCGCAGCGGCTCGACGAGCTTGAACTTCAGGTCGTCCGGAAGGCCGCCGACGTTGTGGTGGCTCTTGATATTGGCGGTGCCTGTGCCGCCGCCCGATTCGACCACGTCCGGATAGAGCGTGCCCTGCACCAGGAAATCGACCTCAGAGCCACTGTCGCCCACGATGTCTCGGACAGCGCCTTCGAACGCGCGGATGAACTGGCGCCCGATGATCTTGCGCTTGCCCTCCGGGTTGGTCACCCCGGACAGCGCCTCGAGGAAGCGGTCGGCGACGTCGACGGTGACCAAGTTGGCGCCTGTGGCGGCGACGAAATCGCGCTGCACCTGTTCACGTTCACCCGCGCGCAGCAGCCCGTGGTCGACGAACACACACGTCAGGCGATCGCCGATGGCCCGCTGCACCAGCGCCGCGGCCACCGCGGAGTCCACTCCACCCGACAGTCCGCAGATGGCGCGGCCGTCGCCGATCTGGTTGCGCACCTGTTCGATCAGCGAGTCGGCGATGTTCGCAGGCGTCCATGCAGCGTCGATCCCGGCGAATTCATGCAGGAACCGACTCAGCACCTGCTGGCCGTGCGGGGTGTGCATCACCTCGGGGTGATACTGCACACCCGCGAGCCGGCGTTCCCGGTTCTCGAACGCCGCCACGGGAGCCCCTGCGCTGGTGGCCACCACATCGAAGCCGTCGGGGGCGGCCGTGACGGCGTCCCCATGGCTCATCCACACCGACTGGGTGATCGGCAGATCCGAATGTAATTGCCCACCAGAGACATTCACCTCGGTGCGGCCGTATTCGCTGGTTCCGGTCTTTGCCACCGTGCCGCCGAGCGCCTGCGCCATCGCCTGAAATCCGTAGCAGATGCCGAACACCGGCACTCCGAGGTCGAACACCGCAGGGTCAAGCTGAGGCGCGCCTTCGGCGTACACGCTGGCCGGGCCACCGGACAGCACGATGGCCTGCGGATCGCGGGCCTTGATCTCTTCGGCGGTCGCGGTACTCGGGATGACCTCGGAATACACCCTGGCCTCGCGCACACGGCGAGCGATCAGCTGGGCGTATTGCGCGCCGAAGTCGACCACCAAGACGGGGCGGGGCGATGCTGATTCCACTGGTCCAGTCTAGTGGCGCGGGTCGTCGGCCTACGGGTGCGGCACAGCCAGCAAGTCTCTCGCACGCAGCGCCAACCAGAACTCCGCGATCGTGGCGGTCTCGGCGACGGTGCGACCGGTGATCTGTTCGATGCGCTGGATCCGATAGACGACGGTCTGCCGATGCACGTTCAGCGCCGCCGCGGTCTGCACCCACGACCTTTCGCACTGCAGATAGGTGTCCAGCGTCTTGATCATCTCGGCGGAGTGGCGAGCGTCGTAGGCGATCAGGGGCCCGAGCACCCGGTCGACGACCACCTGGGCCTCCTCTGTGTCCCGCAGCACAGAGAACATCGTGGCGTCGGCGAAGCGCGCGGTGCGGGCGGGACCTGTCCGCGCTACCCGCTCCGCCCACGTCGCCTCGCGCACCGCCGTCGGGGCTCGGCCGGGCCGAAGCAACGGATCGCTGATTCCGACGGTCGCCTGGCCCCCGAGCCGCTGACGCAACGCCGCCAACGACGTCTCGGTGATCGGCATCAACGTGTACAGCAGATCGCCGCGGCGGAGCAGCAGGTGCGGCACGGCCCGTCGACCGAGGTTGAGGTGCAGTTGCCTCTCCCCAGCGGGCAGGACACCACCAGCGGCCACGATCGAGCAGTCGCGTGAGGCGAGCCCACGCTCGGCGAGTTCCCGGTCGGCCTCGCGCACGGCGAGCCTGCCGTCACACAGCTGCGCCATCACCTCGGCGCCGATCCGCCGTTCGTGCTCGAGACGCACATTCTGCTGCGCCAACAGCACGGCCATTGCCGACGCAAGATGCTGTAGGTGAACGAGATCGACTGCAGGCCCGCGAAAGTCGTAGGTGACGAGCACGGTCGGTTCTTCGTCGGGAACTTCGACAACCAGCGCTCGGCCGCCCGCGGTGCTGACGTGCAGCACACCAGGGACGGCGCCCCGCCGGGCCGCGATCTCGTCGACCACCACCCGGCGCAACTCGGGCGGCACGGGTTCCGAGGCATCCAGCGCGACATCACCCGTCGCCGCATCGAGCACCGCCAGCCGGCACGAAAGGTCGCGGCCCAACTGGCTCAGCACATTTGAGCGGGTGGAGTGCGTGACCGATTGCCGGATGACGTTGTAGACGCGCTCGGTCGCGACGACCCTGGCGCTGTCGACACCAGCATCGGCCACGGCCCGGCCGATCGCGGCGAAACCGATCGAATAGGGCACTGTCATCACCGGGAAGCTCAACTTGTCAGCCAAACCTGTTGCAGCTGACGTTAGTTCGGGCGTTGCGGCATCAAGCCCGATCACCATGCCGCACATCCCGCTCTCGGCGAGGCCCTTGATCAACGCCGTCTGCCCGCGCGCCGACTCCGGCAGCGTCTGGCCGTTCTTCATCAGCAACTCGCCGCCGGCCAGGTAGGACCACGGTTCCTCTAGATCCGACGTCTGGGCCCATGTGACGGGCCGGTCCAGGCCCGCGGCGCCGGCACGCACCTGCACACGCAGATGTGGAGTGTCGACGAGGTCGGCGACGCGATAGGCCATCGGGCACCGCCTTCCTGCGAAGTTTCACGTGACCGCAATATCCGGTTACGCGCGCGTCGCTGCACCCCCCGCTGACAAAACCGCCTGGTCAGGCCGTGCCTCTGACCGAGCCGCGGTCTGACGCCGTGCCCAATGCTAGATGATCATCTAATTACAGGTGACTTGTCTGTACGAACGAACACTTCAGTTCTGGCCGCCACAGGCACACAGTGACGCCTCAAGTGCCGCAACTATGGGAGGCGAAGATGGCTCAGCCACTGGATACCCAAGCAGTCTCCGAGGACCGCCCGCCTCAGCTGCTGCGCGGCTTCAGTTTCCGATCGGCGCTGTCGTTGGCGTTCGCCGATGTGTCGCCGATCGCCGCGGTGTACGCGATCTTCACGCTGGGACTGTTCGCCGCGGGGCCGAAGTTCTTCTGGGCTTTCCCGATCGTGCTCGTCGGGCAGCTGCTGGTGGCCGCGGTCTTCGGGGAGCTGGCGTCGCGATGGCCGTACGCGGGCAGCGTGTACCAATGGTCCCGCCACGTCCGCGGCACCACATGGGGCTGGGCGGCCATGTGGGCGTACATCTGGGGACTCACCCTGGCCCTCGGCACGCTGTCGTATGCGGCGAGCGGATTCCTGTTACAGATCTTCGGGGTGAGCGAACCCGATCGCTGGCAGATCGCCGCCGTCGCCATTGGCATCATCGCAGT
This sequence comes from Mycobacterium sp., assembly GCA_035492865.1. Taxonomy (GTDB): domain Bacteria; phylum Actinomycetota; class Actinomycetes; order Mycobacteriales; family Mycobacteriaceae; genus Mycobacterium. The sequence goes on from DATJIX010000517.1 coordinate 33,063, forward strand.
CGGCACGCTGATCAACATGGTCGGCCGAAAAGGCCTGAAAATCGTTGTGGCCATCAGCATCACGTGCGAGGTTGTCGGATCCCTCGGCCTTGGCACGGTGCTGCTGCTGTTCTATCGTGAGAACCCGTTCTCCGCGCTGTTCTCCAGCGCCGGGATTCCAGGTGCGGACGCGTGGGTGTCGGGACCGATGCTGCTGGCAATCGCTTACGTCGGCTGGTCGTTCCTCGGGTTCGAGGCCGCAGGCTCGGTCGCCGAAGAGGTCGACGACCCCGAACGCAACGTGCCGAAGGCGATCATCCTGGCGCTACTGCTCGTTGGCCTTGTGGTGATGTTTTCCAGCGCCGCGCTCATCCTGTCGATCCCCAACCTTTCGTCGGTGGTGGCGGCCCAGTCGGGCGACGTGGTGTCGGACACCCTGACCGCACACCTCGGAGCGGGCATCACCAAGCCATTGCTCGCGATGTTCGTGATCGGTTTCGTTTCAAGCTTTCTCGCAGTGCAGGCCGCAGTGTCGCGCTGCATTTGGGGCGCGGCGCGCGACCGCAGTCTTCCCGGCTCAAAGCTTCTCGGCGGATTGGCAGGACCGGAGCGGCTACCCGTCTACGCCATCGCGCTGACCGCGATCGTCGCCGTCGTGTTCGTTCTGATCGCAGGCACGAAGTTCTACAACGTCTTGGTCAACTTCAACATCATCGGGTTCTACATCGCGTTCGGGGTACCGGTGATCGGCGCCGCGATCGCACGGCTGACGGGTAAGTGGCGGCCCGGCCCGTTCACTCTGGGCCGGTGGGGCGCACCGGTGACCTACTTGGCGTCGCTCTGGATCATTTTCGAGACGGTCAACGTCGCTTGGCCCCGAACGCAACCCGACCAGCCGTGGTACATCAACTGGGCCAGTGTGCTGACCACCGCCGGCCTGGCCGTGGTTGGTCTGGTCATCTACCTCACGGTGCGCCACCGCATCGAGGAGCCGATCGCGCACCGACTGGGCGCCGACGCTTCGTGACCCGCACCGCGATCGTCACCGGCTCGGCCTCCGGGATCGGCGCCGCCGTCGCCGCGGCGCTGGAGAAGGACGGCTACACCGTCGCCGGACTCGACATCCACCCCATAGCACCGTATGTCGTCGATGTATCCGATCCGGCAGCAGTCGAGGATTCGATCAAGCGCGTCGTCGCCGACGTCGGCCCGATCGACGCCGTCGTCTCCGCGGCAGGGCACTACGAGATGGTGCCGATCTCGGACATCACCCGACAGCAGTTGCACCGGATGCTTCGTGTGCACCTCGGGGGTCTTCGCAACATCATCCGCGGTGTGCTGCCGTCGATGGTTGACCGGGGCAGCGGCTCGATCGTTGCGATCACCTCGGAGCTCGCGATCGGTGGCGACGACTGCGGCGCCCACTACGCGGCCGCGAAGGGAGCGATCATCGGGCTGGTCCGCAGCCTCGCCGTCGAGGTCGCCCACCACGGCGTTCGCGTCAATGCGATCGCACCCGGTCCGACCGACACCCCGCTGTTGGCATCCGATTCGCCTTGGCGTGCACCGGAATACCTGGCGACGGTGCCTAACCGGCGACTTACCCGTCCCGATGAAATTGCCGAAGTCGCGAAGTTTCTGCTGAGCGACGACGCCGCCTTCTGCGTCGGCGAGGTTCTCTCCCCCAACGGCGGGGTGGTGATCTAGCGATGGCGGCACCGCAGCACGGACGCGTAGCGCTGGTCACCGGCGGCACCCAGGGCATCGGCGCGGCCATCGCGCGACGGCTGGCCCGTGAGGGCGCCACCGTCGCCGTCAACGGTCTGGTGAGCGACGACCGGATGGCCGCCGTCGTGGCGGAGACCGCGGGATTCCCTGCCGTTGGCGATATTTCGGATCCCGATGTCGTCGACAAGCTGGTCGAGGACATCGAGACGACCCACGGGCCCATCAACGTCCTGGTGTGCAACGCCGCGTACATGACCATGGCGCCGTTCCTCGAGCACGACGAGGAGGACTGGTGGAAGATCCTGGACACCAACCTTGCGGGCGCGGTCCATCTGATTCAGGCTGCGCTGCCCGGGATGCGCCGCGCAGGTGGCGGCAACATCGTCATCATCGCCTCCGAGTGGGGCGTGACCGGCTGGCCGGAGGCCAGCGCATATTCGGCATCCAAGGCCGGCCTCATCGCACTCACGAAGTCGCTGGGCCGCGAGTTGGCACCGGAGAACATCACCGTCAACGCCGTCGCACCTGGGGTGACCGACACCCCGCAACTCCAGGTGGACGCCGACAACGCGAAAGTGAGCCTGGCCGACATGCATGACCAATACAGCCGAGGGATACCGATCGGCCGAATCGGCGAACCCGACGAAATAGCCTCCGCGGTAGCACTTTTGGCCCGCAATGATCTCGGCGCATTCGTCGGGCAAACCATTCAGGTCAACGGCGGCACGACGCGGTGCCGGGCATGAGCAGCGAGCCGGTGGGGCCGGTCGACGGCCGGGTCGTGCCGCGGTATGCGGGGCTGACGACGTTCGCGCGGCTGCCGCGAATCGAGGACGTCGACGGCTGCGACGTCGCCGTGATCGGGATTCCATTCGACACCGGCGTGAGCTATCGGCCTGGCGCGAGGTTCGGCCCCGCCCACATCCGGCAGTGCTCGCGCGTGCTGCGGCCCTACAACCCCGCGCTCGACGTGTCGCCGTTCGCAAACCAGCAGGTGGTCGACGCGGGCGACATCGCCTGCACGCCTTACGACATCGCGGCCGCCGTCCGCCAGATCGAGGAACAGGCGTCGGCGTTGATCGACACCGGCGCGAAGATCGTCAGCCTCGGCGGCGATCACACCATCGCCTACCCGCTGCTGCGTGCGCACCACCGCCGCTACGGGCCGGTGGCGTTGGTGCACTTCGACGCTCACCTCGACACCTGGGACACCTATTTCGACGCGCCCCTGACCCACGGCACCCCGTTTCGGCGCGCCGCCGAGGAGGGATTGTTCATCGCGGGCCACAGCGCGCACATCGGCATTCGTGGTGCGCTCTACTCGCCAACCGACCTCGATGACGACGCGGAGCTCGGCTTCACGGTCGTGCACTGTTCGGCGTTCGAATCGCGCTCGGTCGCCGACGTCGTCGATCAGTTGCGGGAAACCATCGGCGGGCATCCGCTGTATGTCTCGATCGACATCGACGTGCTCGACCCCGCCCACGCCCCGGCGACGGGCACTCCCGAGATCGGCGGGCTGACGAGCCGTGAACTCCTCGGGCTGGTACGCGGTTTCGAGGGGCTAAACCTGGTCGGCGCGGATATTGTTGAAGTCGCGCCCGCGTACGACCATGCGGAGATCACCGGCATCGCCGCGGCGTACCTGGCATACGAGTTCGTGTCCCTGCTGGCGCAGAAGGCTGACCGATGACCATTCCCGCCGAACCCGTCCCCTGGCCGAACGGAGCGCGCTGCGCGGCCTCGTTCAGCTTCGACGTCGACGCCGAGTCCGCGATGCTCGGCGTCGACACGAAACACGCCAGCCGCATGTCGGCGATCAGTCACCAGGCGTACGGGCCGTTGACGGGTGTGCCGCGTCTGCTGAAAATCCTTGCCAAGCACGGTGTCACGTCGACCTTCTTCGTACCGGGCTACACCGCGGTGCGCTATCCAGATGTCATCAAAGCGATCGTCGACGGCGGACACGAGATCGCTCACCATGGCTACCTGCACGAACCGATGTTCGGCCTGACGGAAGAGCAGGAGGCGGACATTCTGGACCGCGGCCTCGAGGCGCTCGACACCGTCGCGGGTGTGCGGCCGAGCGGCTACCGCGCGCCGATGTGGGAGCTGAACTGGCACTCCCCGAAGCTGTTGCGCGACAGGGGCTTTCTCTACGACAGCAGCCTGATGGACACCGACCACCCGTACGAACTGGACGTCGACGGGGGCGACTCACTGGTCGAAATCCCCATCCAATGGGCCCTCGACGACTGGGAACAGTACTGCTACGTGCCGGACTTCTCGGGATCAGGGCTGATCGAGAGTCCGGTCAAGGCAATCGAGATGTGGCAGTTGGAGTTCGACGCGATGCGGGCCGCTCATGGTTGCTTCGTGCTGACCAATCACCCCTTCCTGTCGGGCCGCCCGTCCAGGGCGCACGCATTGGAGGGACTGATCGAATACGTGTGCTCCCACGACGACGTCTGGGTCACCAACCTTGGGGCGATCGCCGAACACGTCCGCAGCCTCGAGCTGAAACCCCGCTCGATCTCGCGGCCCGACGAGCGCGACTTCTAGCGGGGCGGATCGACCACGGCCAAGATCATCACGGAGACGACCATCAGGCTGGCGAAACCCACCACGGACCCGATCGCCCAATTCCTGGCCTTGGCCGATGCAGCTTGCGCCTCCTCATAGCGGCCCTGGTGCCACAAGCCGGACACCCTGCTCGCGTAGACGATCGACACGATGCCCAGTGGCCAGCAGCACAGCAGGGTGGTCAGAATCCCCCACACCAAGTTGGTATCCGGCTCTTGCGCGGGAAACCCACCGTAGGGAGCGCCGTACGGCGGCGGATACGGCGGGTACGGGGGGTACATGATGGTGCGAATATAGAACACCGGTTTGCGTGTTCGAAGGCATTCAGCGCCGCCACAGCACCGAGATGCCCTCCTCGCTGACACCCATCGCCTGGATGAACGTCTCGTTGTCGAACCCCGGCAACTGCTGCAGCCTCGGCAGCAATTCCTCTGCCTCGCCGAGTGGAATCGCTTCTGTCGCACCGTCGTCACAGGTCAGCAC
>DATJIX010000518.1:0-4990 GCA_035492865.1 Mycobacterium sp.
TCGACGGGCCCGTCGAGGCCATCACGCTCTTCGGGGTGCATGGCGAAAGACTTCACCTGCACAACTGAGGACTCCCCTGCCATCCGGATCCTCCGCGGTGACCGGGACGACCGCGACGGTGTCCGCGCCGGCATCGAGGTAGGCCTGCAGCCGTGACGCGATCTGGTCCGCTGTGCCGAATGCGCAGAGCTGCTGGACCAATTCGGGCGGAATTGCGGCCGCCAACTCCGCGCGGCGCACGCCACTGCGAGCCCGCTCGACGAGTTCGGCGAAGCCAAGATCGATGAACATCTCGCCGTAGCCGGGTGGGCCGAGATAGATCGCCAGCTGATCGGCCGCCTGCCGCACCGACGCGTTACCGGGCCGCAGCGCGGCAGGCACCCACACCGTCACATGCGGAGGCGTGCGGCCCGCCGCCGCAGCGAGGCCGTCTATCTGGCGGCGGACGTCGGCGACCCGGTGCGGCGTCGACAGGTTGAGCACCACCTCGTCGGCGACCTCGGCGGCCAACCGGATCATCGCGGGGCCGAACGCACCGATGCCGATACGGCTGTGCGGCAATGGGTTTCGTAGCCGGAAGCCGTGGCTGCGGACGTAGCGCCCTTCGTAGTCGGTACGTTCGCCATTCAGGATCGGGCGCAGACACTCAATGGTTTCGCGCATGCGTGCCGCGCCGTGCAACCAGTCGCGGTCGTGCCAACCCGTCACGATGGCGGGGCTGGAGGCGCCAAGGGCGACGTCAATCGCACAGCCGGTCAGCGCCGCCACCGAGCTTGCCCCCAGCGCGATCGCGACCGGGGTTCGCACACTGATCGGCAGCGGTCCCACGTTCAGTCGCAAGCCGGGCGCGGATGTTCCGATCGAGGTGGCCAACGCGAAGGCGTCGAAGCTCGCCATCTCGCCGATCCACAATCCTGGCAACCCGGCCTGACTGGCGGCCCGAGCGATCTGCACCGCCTCCTCGTCGGGGCGGTCCAACCAGAACGGCAGCACCGCCTCGACAGCGGCCCTCACAGCATCTCCGTCTGGGAGGGCTGCCCCAACAGAATGCGACCCGGCAGTTCGCGCGAGGCCTCGTTGACCTGGAAATGCGCGGTCGCGGTGAAGGCGTCACGAAACCGGCGTTGCAGCGGCGCCCCGTCGTAGATGGCACTGCCGCCGGCAAGGTCGTACATCGTGCGCACCACGTCGGCTGCAACGCGTACCCCGTGTGTCGCCGCCAGCCGCAGTCGGGTCCGCGGCTCAACCGGCACGGGTGACCCGTCTTGGCTTGCCTGCCAAGTCGTTTCGATCGCCTGGTAGTACAGCGCCCGCGCAGATTCCAGCTCCGACTCTGCCTTCGCGACGGCCGTCTGGATCGCGGGCCGCTCGCCGAGCGTGCGGCTGGAGGCGACACCTTTTTTGACGCCTGCCAATTCGATGAAGTCGTCGATCGCGGCGCGCGCGTTGCCCAGTGCGGCGGCGGTGATGCACGCGGCGAAGAAGCCGAACGGGGGAAATCGGTACAGCGGCCGGTCGATCACCGGTCCGTCGAAGATCGAAAGCACCCGGGCGTCAGGGACGAACACGTTCTCCGCGACCGTGTCGTGGCTGCCGGTGCCGCGCAGCCCGAGCGTGTGCCAGGTGTCGAGGATCTGGAGTTGCTCGGTGGGCATGGCGACCACGGCGGGCGCCCCGTCGAGCACGCAGCCGGCGAACAGCACGTCGGCATGGGTGATGCCGCTGCAGAATGCCCACCGCCCCGATACCACCACGCCGCCTGCCGCCCGCGTGGCCTTGCCATGGGGCGCCCACACCCCCGCGGCCACTCTGCGTCCGTCGCCGAACAGTTCGTCGCGGCTCACCGCGGGCAGATAGGCGATCAGCAGACTGCTGGTGATCGCGATCGACACACACCAGCCTGCCGACGTGTCGCCGCGCGCCACCTCCTCGGCACAGCGCAACGCCGTGCCCGGATCCAGCTCGGGGCCCGCGACCTCCACGGGTGCGCCACCGCGCAGCAGGCCGGAGTCGGTCAGCGCGGTGACGAGTTCCCCGGGGAGCCTGCGTTCGGCATCGATCTCTGCTGCCATACCGCGCGCCAGCTGCGCGATCTCGCGGGCGCGCTCCTGGATGTCAGTCATCGCCGTCCTCCACATCAGCCGAAAGCTACACTACTGTAGCTACAGTGGTGTAGCTTGTGTCAATGGCCGAGGCGACTGTGCGGCGCAACCGCCCCTACGCACCGCGACTCACACCCGAACAGCGGCGCGAACAACTGCTGGACGTGGTGCTCGACGTCATCGACACCGACGGCGTCGGCGCCGTCAGCATGGACGCGGTGGCCAGGCGCGCCGGCGTCACCCGGCCCGTGGTCTACAACCACTTCACCGACTCGAACGACATGCTGCGCGCCTCACTCGATCGCGAGTCCAAGCACGCGTTGGCTCAGCTCATCGAGGCCATACCCGGACGCGGCGACGACGACCTCGGCGCGGCGTTTCACCGCTTCTTCGACGTCCACCTGCGCGCGGTGACCGAGGCCCCGCAACGGTGGCGCTCGATTTTCCTGATCGCACCCAGCGTCACCCCGGCACTGCACAAACGCGTCGCCCGGCTGCGAGCCGGCATTGCACACGAACTCGAAGCGACACTGCGTCATTCATGTCGCAACGCCGATCCCGAAATGCTGGCCAATCACCTGCTGGCCGCGCTGTGGGAATCCGGTCGACTGCTGCTGGTATCCCCGACGGAATTCACCCACGAGCGCCTATTGCGGTCGCTGGACTCGCTATTCGCAGCGATCGCTGACTACAGGTAGGCCGTCTGGTTCACCAACCGCACCGACGCCACGCCGTCGGGGTAGAACTCCGCGATGGACAGCGACGCGAGATCGAGGTGCAATCGGTAGAGAATCCCGGGGCCTGCATCCAGTGCCATCCGCAGCAGCGTCTTGATCGGTGTCACGTGCGACACCACAAGGACGCTCTCGCCGTTGTGCTCGTTGATGATTCGCGCCTGCGCCCGGCGCACCCGCTGCGCGACGCTGTCGAAGCTCTCTCCGTCGGGCGGCGCGATGCTGGTGTCGCGCAACCAGCGCCGGTGCTGTTCGGGGTCGCGTTCGGCCGCCTCGCCGAACGTCAGCCCTTCCCAGCCGCCGAAGTCCGTTTCGATCAGGTCGTGGTCGACGGTGACGTCGAGACCCAGCGCCTTGGCCGCCGAAGCCGCCGTGTCATACGCGCGTTGCAACGGTGAGGTGATGACGGCGTCGATGCCGCCCTGCTGCGCGAGGAACTGCGCGGCGGCCTCTGCCTGCCGCCTGCCGACGTCGGTCAGCGCCGGGTTGCCGCGGCCGGAATACCGCCGCTGCGTGGACAACTCGGTCTGCCCGTGGCGCAGCAGCAGAAACCGGGTCGGCGCGCCGCGCGCCCCGATCCAGCCCGCGGGCGACGACGGCGTCTGCGCTTCCTTGGGCGCCTCGGCGGCCGCCTCGAGTTCGGCGGCGGCGTCCATCGCCTCGTTGGCCAGCCGGTCGGCGTGGCTGTTCTTGGCACGCGGGATCCAGGTGTAGCTGATCCGGTCGAACCGCGACGACAGCGCCGACGCCTGCTGATGCAACGGGGCGATATCCGGGTGCTTGACCTTCCATCGGCCCGACATCTGTTCCACCACAAGCTTGGAATCCATCGACACGTCGACCTCGGTGGCGCCGAGTTTGGCCGCCTCCTCGAGGCCCGCGATCAGACCGCGGTATTCGGCTACGTTGTTGGTGGCCCGCCCGATGGCCTGCTTGCTCTCCGCCAGCACCGCACGGCGATCGGCCGTCCACACCACCGACCCGTAACCCGCAGGTCCGGGGTTGCCACGCGATCCACCGTCGGCCTCGACGATCACCTTCATGCGCCGGCTCCCTTGACCCGCAACAGAATTGCCCCGCACTCCGGGCAGCGCAACACCTCGTCCTCGGCTGCGGCCGAGATGCGGGCCAGTTCACCCTTGTCGATCTCGATCCGGCACGCACCGCAGCGGCGGCCCTGCAGCGCGCCGGCGCCCGCCCCGCCGCGAGTCCGCTGACGCTCGTACAGCGCGACCAGATCGGCGTCCAACATCGAGACGAGTTCGTCTCGCCGCGAAAGGGACTGATGGCGAAGCTGATCGATTTCGCGGCGTGCGTCGTCACACTCCCGCTGGGCATCGGAGAGCTTGGTCTGCAGCTCGTCGATCTCGGCCAGCCCGGCCGCCTGCTGACCCTGCAGCTCCTCGCGGCGCTCCATCACCTCCAGCAGGGAATCCTCAAGACTGGCCTGGCGCCGCTCCAGCGTCTCGAGCTCGTGCTGCAACTCGGTGAGCTGTTTGGCGTCCACGGTGCCCGCAGAGAGCAGGTTGCGGTCGCGGTCCTCGCGCTGCCGGACCGCGTCGATCTCCGACTCGAACTTGGCCACCTGCCCGTCGAGATCCTCCAGCGCGATCTGCACCGCGGCCAGCCGGTCATTCGCCTCGCGGTGCGACGACTGGGCCTCCTCGAGCTGCTGCTGTGCAGGCAGGTTCTTGGCCCGATGCTCGATGCGGCTCAGCTCCGCGTCAAGCTGTGCCAGCTCGAGCAACGAACGTTGTTGTACTACTTCAGCTTTCATGTTCCGTTTCTCTCGACATTCCACGGATCGGTGCGCACCGCCGACACCCGGACCGGCAACGAATCGCCGAAATGGCTTCGCAGCAGATCGGCTGCCTGTGCACACCAAGGGAATTCACTTGCCCAATGCGCGACGTCGACGAGCGCGACATCCGATGCCCGCCGGTGCTCGTCGGCCGGGTGGTGTCGCAGATCGGCGGTGACGTAAGCCTGCACCCCCGCGCCCGCGACCCTGTCGAGCAGCGAGTCGCCCGCTCCTCCGCACACCGCGACCCGCGACACCATCGCCTCCGAGTCGCCAGAGGCCCGCACCCCCCATGAGGTGCCGGGCAGCGCGTCGTGCACACGGGAAACAAAGGCGGACAACGGCTCCGGCCT
>DATJIX010000519.1:0-12810 GCA_035492865.1 Mycobacterium sp.
GTGATGGCCGGCTGCGCACTGCTCGGCGGCGAGACCGCCGAACACCCGGGGTTGATGGCGCCCGACCACTACGACATCTCGGCCACCGGGGTCGGCGTGGTCGAGGCCGACGACGTGCTCGGACCCGAGCGGGTCAAGCCCGGCGACGTGATCATCGCGATGGCCGCGACAGGTCTGCATTCGAACGGATACTCGCTGGCGCGCAAGGTGCTGCTGGAGATCGACCGGATGAACCTGGCCGGCCATGTCGAGGAATTCGGCCGCACGCTGGGCGAAGAGCTGCTGGAACCCACCCGCATCTACGCCAAGGACTGCCTCGCGCTTGCCGCGGAGACGCAGGTGCGCACCTTCTGCCATGTCACCGGTGGTGGACTGGCCGGAAACCTGGAACGGGTCATCCCGCCCGGGCTGGTCGCCGAGATCGACCGCGGGACGTGGACGCCGGCCCCGGTGTTCGGGATGATCGCGCAGCGCGGCCGCGTCGAGCGGGTCGAGATGGAGAAGACCTTCAACATGGGGGTCGGCATGGTCGCCGTCGTCGCGCCGGAGGACACCGACCGCGCGCTGGCCGTGCTGACCGCCCGGCACCTGAACTGCTGGACCCTGGGCACCATCAAGAAGGGCAGCAAGGACAGCCCGCGTGCCAGCCTGGTGGGCCAGCACCCGCGTTTCTAGGGGTTAACGCCGCCAGTCGTCGTCGTCGGCGGCCCAATCATCGGTCACCCCGTCGGTGCCGTTGCGATCATCAGACCCGTCCGACCCCGCCAGCTCGCGCTGTAGTTGGGTGAAATCGGTCTGCGGTGAGCTGTATTTGAGCTCACGAGCAACCTTGGTCTGCTTTGCCTTAGCCCGGCCGCGGCCCATGGGGGTACCCCCTCGCGCAATAACGGAGCGGCCCAAAATTTAGGCGGCTCCGATCTGTGTGTCATTTATTGTCCTGCCAACACTTTACCGTGCCCGGCTGTCGTGCGCTGGCAGGCCCGGTCACGGCTGAGCCGTGAAGCAGGCCATCGCGTCAACGCGCGCGGCCGCGCAACTGTTCCACCGCCAGCCGACCCGCGCCCACCTGATCGGTGGCCGGCAGCGAGTCGGGATCGATGACCAACGCGATCTCTGCGTCACCGCCAGTGGTTAGCGGGGTGTCCGCGGGCAGACCACGTTTCAGCAGGGCCAGCGCGATGGGGCCCTCGTCGACGTGGTCGACCACCGTGCCGAGCCTTCCAACGGCGCGTCCACCCGACAGCACGGGATCGCCGGCGGCGGGCCGGTCCGTGGAGCCGTCGAGGTGGACCAGCACCAGCATCCGGGGCGGTTTGCCCAGGTTGTGGACGCGTGCGACGGTCTCCTGGCCCCGATAGCAGCCCTTGTCGAGGTGCACCGCAGTACCGATCCAGCCGACCTCGTGCGGGATCGTCCGCTCGTCGGTGTCCACGCCGAGGCGGGGCCGCAGCGCGGCGACCCGATGAGCCTCGTAGGCCCACACGCCGGCTGGACGCACCCCTGCGTCGACGAGTCGCTGCCGCCACTCGGCGGCCTGTTCGCGCGGCACCACCAAGTCCAGTTCGATGCCTGTACCGGGCATTCTGCGCAGGAATCCGCCGCTCTGCAGGGCCACGGCGGTGCCCTCAGCCGGCAGCGAACTCACCCCGAGCGCGTCGAGTATCCGCGGATCGGCCAGCTCGGGTCCGAGCAGCGACAACACCGCAAGGTCGGCGGGCTCGACGGCGACGTCGGCCCAGAACACCATCTTGCGCAGGTACGCCAGCAGTGGCTCCGCTCGCCAGGGCTCGGTGTCCAGATAGGTGACCCCGTCGAGCTCGGTCTGGATCCAGTGATCTTCGACACGTCCCTGCCCGTCGAGGCTCAGGTTCTGCGTGACCATCCCGTCGGGAAGCTCGCTGACGTGCTGCGACGAGATGCTGTGCAGCCAGGTCTTGCGCTCACCGCCGGTCACCGTCAGCACGCCCCGGTGCGACCGGTCGACGACGACCGCGTGATCGGCCGCTGCGCGCTGTTCGCCGAGCGGATCGCCGTAATGCCAAGCGGCGCCGGCGTCGGGTCCGGTCTCAGGCGCGGGAACTGCAGACATGCCTTCAACCTTACGGCGCTACGCTTCTTGGCCATGGCCAGCCAACCCGCTGTAGTGGTCACGCTCGACGGCGAACTTCACGATCCCGCAGCGCCGTTGCTCTTCGCCGATGACCTGGCTGCGGTGCGCGGTGACGGCATCTTCGAGACGCTGCTGGTGCGCGACGGCAGGCCGTGCCTGCTGGAGGCCCACCTGGCGCGGCTGACCCAGTCGGCGCGCATGACGGACCTGCCCGTGCCGGAGTTGCCGCGGTGGCGGGCGGCCGTCGCGGCGGGGGTCGAGCGATGGATCGCCGACGGCGGCGATGAGGGTGTGCTGCGACTGGTGTACAGCCGCGGGCGGGAGAGCGGATCGCCGCCGACCGCCTTCGCGACGATCGCGGCGCTGCCCGCGCGGGTCGCCGACGCCAGGCGCAAGGGCGTGGCCGCGCTGACGCTGGCGCGCGGCCTGCCGTCCGACTGCGCGGCCGATATGCCGTGGCTGCTGGCGGGCGCGAAAACCCTGTCGTATGCGGTGAACATGGCCGCGTTGCGGCACGCCGACCGAAAAGGCGCTGGCGATGTGATCTTCGTCAGCTCCGACGGCCACATCCTCGAGGGGCCGCGGTCGACGGTGGTGATCGCCACCGAACTCGACGGGAGTCCGGCACTGCTGACACCTCCACCGTGGTATCCGATTCTTCGTGGCACGACACAGCAGGCCCTGTTCGAGGTGGCCCGCAACAAGGGCTACGACTGCGACTACCGCACTCTGCGGCTCGCGGATCTCTTTGACGCGCAAGGAGTTTGGCTGGTTTCGAGCATCACGCTTGCGGCTCGGGTGCACACCCTCGACGGCAAACTGCTACCGCCTGCGCCCATGTCGGGCGAAATCACCGAACTGGTCGACGCGGCAATCGTGTCCGATCGCTGACCGCAATCCGGACGATAGCCCATGCTTGATGTATGGGGGACGGGTCCGCGGATGAACGGCTGACCTGGTGGCAGCGGATGGCGTTGCGCCGTCTGGTGCGGCATGCCGGAAGACGGCCGGGCCAACCGCTGACATCACAAGACTGGCAGGCCTATTTCGAGTTCTCCACCGTCACGAGTACGCGGGCGGTGCACAGCGTCATGCGCGCACTGCCGTCGAGTCCGCGGTGCGGTATGTGCGGCGCGCCGTTCGCGGGCATCGGCGGCCGGTTGGTTCGGCCGTTGGGCTTCCGCCCTTCGCGGAAGAACCCGACGCTGTGCGCGACGTGCGTCGAGCTGGCGCCGCCTGGCGGCATCACGACTGAGGTCGGGGTCATGTTCGCCGACCTGCGCGGGTTCACCACGCGTTCGGAGTCCCTCACACCGCAGGAGGCAAGCGCGCTGCTGCGACGCCTGTATTCCGTCGCCGAGGACGTGCTCTTCCCGGAAGCGCTCATCGACAAGCTGATCGGCGACGAGGTCATGGCGCTGTATCTGCCCATTTTCGTCACGGGAGCCTCTTGGTCTCCTGACGATGCGGACCGGCGAAAGGTAGCGAACGTCATGCTGGACCACGCCCGCCGGTTGCTCGCGGGTCTCGGCTATGGCGGCGGTGACGGCCCGGCGCTGGACCTCGGCATCGGCCTCGATTACGGCGAAGCATTCGTCGGCAACATCGGCGGGAATACCGCAGTCAGCGACTTCACGGCCATCGGCGACGTGGTGAACACGGCCGCGCGGTTGCAGTCGCACGCACGCAGCGGCGAGGTGCTGATTGCGGAACGCCTCGCTCGGTTCCTCGATGAACCGGCAGGACCGCTCGAGCATGTCGAGCTCAAAGGCAAACTCGAACCCGTCGCCGCCCAGCGGGTGCGCTGGTTCGAGACGCCCCAACAAGCCTAAATCGCTTGTCGCGGTGGAGATGCGCAGGTACGGTCGCTGGTACACAAGGAAGGAGGTGGTCCGACCAATTGATTGACTTACGGACATGTGAGGTGGCTGCGAGCTAGCAGCGCCAGGGGAGTCACCTGCGCGCGCTGGCGAATTCCCCGCAGTCACCCGGCCCCCGAGCCCTCGGTCTTGTCCAACCAGGTACAACGGCTCGGGGGCCGCTCCATGTCTTGGCCACTTCGGCGGGGCGCTTTGCCCCGGCTTTGCGCCGAACTCGTGTCGCATGCTGGCGTCGGTTAGCCGGGTGCGCGATGATGCGGCCCATGCGCAACGTGTGGAGGCTGGCCGCGCTGGTGGCCGCGGTGGTCACCGCATGCGCGCCGATCTCCGACAAGACCGCGACGGGCAGCGCCGACAAGTGCACCAAGGACTTGCTGGGCACGCAGTATCCGGGCATCTTCACATTCGGCACGGATCAGCCCGTCTATCCACCGTGGTACATGGGAGACAACCCGGCCAGCGGCGAGGGCTTCGAAGCGGCGATCGCCTACGCCGTCGCGGACAAGATGAAATACGCACGCGACGACGTTCGCTGGGTCAGAGTGCCTTTCAATGCTGCGCTGGCTCCAGGGCCAAAGACGTTTGACGCCAACCTATCTGAGTTCTCGATCACCGAACAGCGCAGGGTGGCGGTGGATTTCTCGTCGCCATATTTCGACGTGACGCAGGCCGTCGTCACAGTCAAGACGTCGCCGGCCGCGACCGCCAAGACGGTGCACCAGCTGAAAAAGCTGCGGTTGGGTGTTCAGGTGGGCACCACCAGTTACACGGCGGCGACGTCGGTCAACACTGACGTCCCGATCGAGGTGTACAACACCAACGGCGACGCCAAGATGGCGTTGATCAGCGGTGAGATCGATGCGTTGGTGGCCGACCTGCCGACGGCCTTCGCGGTCGCCAACGAACTGCGTAACGGACAGATGGTGGGCCAATTGCCAAGTATCTCAGGCGATGTCGAGCAGCTCGGCATTGTGCTGGACAAGGGCAGCGCGCTGACCCGCTGCGTATCGTGGGCGGTCGACACGCTGCGAGGTGATGGCACTCTCGAGCGGTTGAAGCAGCAGTGGCTCGCCGATGCGGGCAACGCGCCCGTGCTGGCTTAGCCGGCAGGCCCCGGCGCCAGCGAGGAGCACGCCTGCATGGCCTGGTGCCAGGTGTTCTGATCGACCCCGGGCGGCGGACCGACGGCTGGACCCGGCGCGGCAGGCACGCCGTGTTCGCTCAGGCAGTGCGCCAAACCACCGTGCCCGGTCGGCGCGACTGAGCTCGAGGACGGTTCCGGTGCGGGCGTGTTCGATGAGCACGCGGCGAGCAGTCCCGCCGCGGCGAGCCCCGCGGCTACGGCGATCACTCGCACTAGCCGACAAACCTCGACAGCCGGGCGGACAGATGCGGCACGAGCCCGCCGTCGGCGTCGACCCGCTCCTCCACATAAGCCAGGTCGCCGCCCTCGACGATGCCGTAGAGCCGCTTGGCCCCACCGACCAACATTCCGGACTTGCTGCGCGCCAGCGCGTCGGTGACCAGCTCCCATGAGGACTGGTTTCGCGGGCTGCCGTAGAACAGCTCGACGTAGCCCGCGGAGTGCGCGAGTAACAGCTCGATGGCTTGTGATTCAGCAGGATCGGTCGGGTCGTTGACGAAGCGCCAGAAGCCGGTCTCCCGCAGCCCCGGTGCCTCGTAGTCGCCGTTTTCGTCCAGTCGCCACGACCGCGCCTCCCAGTTCAGGTAGTCGCCGCCGTCGTGTGACACCACGATCTGCTGACCGAACCGGTAGTCACCGCCGGAACCGCGGCCCTCGCCCTCACCGCGCCACACGCCGACCAACGGCAGCAGCGCCAGAAGCGCGTCGTTGAGGTTGGCGCCCTTCCGCAAGTTGGCGGTATCGGCGGGCAGCGGCAAATCCTCAAACACCGGGAGGTTGCGCGCCGCCGTTGTCTTGGCTCGTTCGGCTGCCGCCGCGACGGCATCGTCGCCGGAGGTCACGACTCGTCGGTGATGAGCCGGTAGAGCGCGTACAGCGCGAACCACGTGATCACCACGACGGCCGCGACGAGCATGATCTCGAAGAACAACACCACGTCAGGGAGTCTAGCCGCCGGACCCTCAACAACTCTCGGCGGCCGTGGTGGCTCAGCTCACCAAAATCATTACGAGTACTCGGGGCACAAGGTACTGGTTGCGGCGCTGATGAAACTTCCCGTGAGGCCCTGGTTTCCGCCGAACCCCTTGTTGACGTACGAGGTGACGTCCTTGTAGCTGTCGCCCCTCGAGAGCTTCGAGCACACGGCATGGCCTGCGGTGAGGAGGCTGACCCCCGCCTGAGGTGGGTACGAGATGCCGTTTTTGGTCAGCGCGTTGAGGAAGTCGTCATCCGGGCTGGCTGCGGCGATGGGAGCGATAGCTATAGCGAGGAGGGCGAACACCGTCGTCGCGAATCCCCCAATTGCGAATTTCATGATCGGCCCTGTTCATCGTGGATGTTCCCGCGCAGCAGCGCAGCAACTACCCACATGGTGGACCGGGTCAGCTAATTTCGGAGCGTTTTCGCGCCGAAAGCTGAGCTGCGGCCGGAAAAAGCCCGGCCGCAGCGGTCCCGTCAGGCGACCTTGACGTCGACCTCGTGGATGCCCGCGCCCGACGGCGCGACGCTGGCGTCGCCGTTGCCCGCAGGGGACAGCGCGCGCAGCGTCCACGTGCCGGGCGCGGCGAAGAACCGGAAGTCACCGGTGGCCGACGCGACGACCTCGGCGGTGAACTCGTCAGACGAGTCCAGCAAGCGCACGAAGGCACCGCCGACCGCTTGACCCGCGCCGTCGACCACGCGACCGGTGATCACGGTTTCCTTCTCCAGGTCGACGCTGGCGGGCAACGTCAGTCCTTGTTTCGGTGCAGAGCACATAATCAACTTCCCAACTCGATCGGGACTCCCACCAGGGAGCCGTATTCGGTCCAACTGCCGTCGTAGTTCTTGACGTTCTTGTGTCCCAACAGTTCCTGCAGCACGAACCAGGTGTGCGACGATCGCTCGCCGATCCGGCAGTAGGCGATGGTTTCCTTCTCCCCGTCCAGGCCGGCCTCGGCGTACAGCTTGGCCAAGTCCTCATCCGACTTGAACGTGCCGTCCTCGTTGGCCGCCTTGCTCCACGGAACGTTGATGGCACTCGGGATATGCCCAGCCCGCTGGCTCTGCTCCTGCGGCAGGTGCGCAGGAGCCAGGATCTTGCCCGAGAACTCGTCGGGGGAGCGCACGTCGACGAGGTTCTTCTTGCTGATGGCCGCCACGACCTCGTCGCGGAACGCGCGAATGGTGTTGTCGGGCGCCTTGGCGGTGTAGCTGGTGGCCGGCCGGCTGACCGCGTCGCTCGACAACGGGCGGCCGTCGAGCTCCCACTTCTTGCGACCGCCGTCGAGCAGCTTCACGTTTTCGTGGCCGTAGAGCTTGAAGTACCAATACGCGTATGCGGCGAACCAGTTGTTGTTGCCGCCGTACAGGATCACGGTGTCGTCGTTGGAGATACCGCGATCAGAGAGCAGCTTCGAAAACTGCTGCGCGTCAACGAAGTCGCGCTTGACCGGGTCCTGCAGGTCGGTCTTCCAGTCCAGCTTGATCGCGCCGGCGATGTGGCCGCCGTCGTAGGCGCTGGTGTCCTCGTCGACCTCGACGAAGACGGTGTTCGGCGCGTCGAGATTGCTCTCGGCCCAGTCGGTACTGACCAGGACGTCGGAGCGTGCCATGGACGAAATCCTTTCGGTTGCTTGCTATTCGAGCGTTTATGCGGGGGACGGTGCACGGCGGAACCGTGCGACGAGCGGGTAGAGCTGGCAACCGAGGCAGATGCCGAAGGCCGCGTTGAGGAAGGCCGCCACGAGCGCGAAGCCGGTGGCGATCAAGCCGAGAAGGGGGACGCCCAAAGCAAATCCGATGACGCCGACGACGGCGAACACGAAGCCCACCAATTGGGCGAACTTGAGCGGGGCAACGGGTTCCTTCTCGGTGACAGGCCCGAGCCGGGGCGCGACGAGGCGCTGGAAGATCAGGCCGTAGGGGTGCTGGCGGGGACCGCGCCACGCGCCGATCGCGAAGGCCACCGCCTGTACACCCAGGATCACGGCCGCCGCGATCGAGCTGACGGCCGAGGCGATCAGCGTCGCCACGATCACCGCGGTGGTCACCCACGCGGCGAACCGCGGACCACGCACGTCCACCTGGTCCGGTGCCGCAGTGCTGGTATTGGTCGACATGAATCTGCTCCTGTTGTGTCAATGGGCTGGGCATGAGCAAGCCACAACGGCTGCTCCGAGCGCGGCGCGAAGAAAGGCGCGGCTACTCAGCAGCTACAACAACAACAGCAACAACCCGCCACGCGGCACAGATCGACTGCGCGGCGCTTTGTGAGCATTGGCTCGAGGCGGGCGGACACGGCTGACAGCTTACCCAATGACACGGTGATCAAGCCAACAGCGGTTCAACGGCGGAGCGCAGGTCAGCGGCCTTGGGCACACCGGTGGTGCGATACCGGGGCCGCCCGTCCGCATCGAAGATCAGCGTCGTCGGCAGCGACATCACCGAAAGCCGTCGGGCTGCTTCGGGATTGGCGTCCATGTCGATCTCGACATGCGCGACGCCTGGCAACTCGTCGCACACCTGATCCACCACGCGTCGCACCGCTGCGCACGGCCCGCACCAGTCCGCGCTGAAATGCAGGATGGTCGGTCCGGTCTGCGAAAGTCCCAGGTCGGACGTGTCGACATTGCTGGCGTCGGAGGCCGCCTTCAGCATCCCGGCGCGCAGCGTGATCAGTCGGCCGATGACAAACGCCACGCCCAACGCGGCGATCAGCACGGTGACCGCCAGCACCACTGAAGAGCTCATGACAACCTGAACCGATCGAGCGGGATGGTTACTCCCTTGGTGATCCCCTCGATGATGATGTCGGACCCGCGGGCCCCCTCGCTCGTCGGACGAACTCCGAACGGCAGCTTCTGGCCCGGCATGCTGGAGCTGAACGCAGCGAGCACCGCGGGCAGCTTGTCCTCGGGAATCTGCTGGTCAGCCGTGCCTGCCCCGGTCATCACACCGGTCGCGGTGAAGATCAGCGTGGTCTGGTCGGGTCCGGCGGTAGACAAGTCGACGGCGATGCTGACCTTCTTGTCGTAATCGGCCTTCTTGGGCGTCCCGGTGAACACCAGCCCGTGATTGCTCGAGATCCCCGACTCGGTGGTGCCGCCGGTCGCGTCGTTGGTCTCCCGCGACGGCGCCTCCACCAGCAGGTCGGGGATGCCCATGAACCGCCCGACGTGGGTGGAGTCGATGATGATCCGGCTCTCCAGCTCGCCGACCGGCAACTTGGCGTCCGGCCCGATCAGCCAGGAGGTGTCGGCTGCGTCGACAGAATGCAGGGTTGCCTCGAGCCCCACTTTGCCGACCACGGGGTGATCAACGCCACTGGCCTTGATTTCGATTTCATTGAAGTGGTCGCGGGTGGCCTGGGTGATGAACGGAAATCCGAGGATGCTGACCCAGGGGTCGAAATTCAGGTTTGCGGCCGCGCGCACGCTCCTGGCCAGCCGGTATTCGGCGTAGATCGCTGCGCCGAAGTCGGCGCCGACGGCGCAGACGACCACCGCGGTCACCGTCGCGATCGCACCGATCAGCACCTTCCGCACCCGGACATTCTGGCCCACCGAGCCCGGTTACCCTGCTCGGCGCGGCTAACGAGCAGGTAGCGCGCTATCGTTAGATGACCATCGGCCGGGTAACGGCCGTGTGTCAGGCGTGAATCTGGGAAGTCACCACCGACATCGTTGTCCGGGCGAGGTCCCTATGGCTGCTGGAGGGCCAGTTGGATCTATTGCTACTGACCGTCGATCCACATCCCGAATCCGTGCTGCCCTCGTTGGCGCTGCTGGCGCATAACGTGCGGACCGCACCGACGGAGGTGTCCTCCCTCCTCGAGGCAGGCACCGCGGATGTCGCGATCGTCGACGCGCGCACAGATCTGGCCGCCGCTCGCGGCCTGTGTCGGCTGTTGGGCACGACGGGCACCTCGGTGCCCGTGGTGGCCGTCGTCAATGAAGGCGGCCTGGTCGCCGTCAACGTCGAATGGGGTCTCGACGAAATACTTCTGCCAAGCACCGGCCCCGCCGAGATCGACGCCCGGCTGCGACTGCTGGTCGGACGTCGCGGCGGCGTGGCCAACCAGGAGAACCTCGGCAAGATCAGCCTTGGCGAGCTCGTCATCGACGAGGGCACCTACACCGCGCGGTTGCGTGGCAGGCCGCTCGACCTGACATATAAGGAATTCGAGCTGCTGAAGTACCTGGCGCAGCACGCCGGTCGGGTGTTCACCCGCGCGCAGCTGCTCCAAGAGGTGTGGGGCTACGACTTCTTCGGCGGCACCCGCACCGTCGACGTCCACGTGCGGCGGCTGCGCGCCAAGCTCGGGACCGAATACGAATCGCTGATCGGCACGGTGCGCAACGTCGGCTACAAGGCTGTTCGGCCGGCGCGCGGCAGGCCGCCGGCGCCCGGGGCGGAGGTGTCCGACGACATGGTCGACGAGGCGGGCGGCTACGACGCGCCCGACAGCCTGCCCGACGCCTTGGTCGACCCGCTGCGCAGTCAGTGACGGACATTGCCTGGCGCGCTGTGCTGTCCGACGACGAACAGCGCAGCATCCGCGAACTGATCGCGGCGGCGAAACAGGCAGATGGTGTCGCGCCCGTCGGCGACCAGGTGCTCCGCGAACTGCCCCACGACCGCACCCGGCACCTGCTCGCCTTCGACGGAGATGAGGTGGCCGGATATCTGAACCTCACCGCCGACCCTGCCATGGCCGAGCTGGTGGTCCATCCGGACGCCAGGCGCCGCGGCATCGGCTCGGCGATGGCCCGCACCGGGCTGGCCGACGGCGGCGCCGACGCCCGCGTCTGGGCGCACGGCAACCTCGAACCCGCGCGTGCGACGGCCGCCGCGCTCGGCCTCGTCGTCGCACGTGAGCTGTTGCAGATGCGGCGGCCGCTGACCGATCTGCCTCCGGTCACCATCCCCGACGGTGTTCGCATCACGACATACACCGGTCCCGCCGACGATGCCGAGCTGCTGCGCGTGAACAACGCCGCGTTCGCATGGCATCCCGAACAGGGTGGGTGGACGGACGCCGAGATCGCCGAACGCCGCAGCGAGCCGTGGTTCGACCCCGCAGGCCTTTTCATGGCCGTCGACGAGCAGACCGACAAGCTGCTCGGCTTTCACTGGACGAAAGTGCACACCGCGGATCTGGGCGAGGTCTACGTCGTCGGTGTCGATCCGGCCGCACAGGGCCGCGGCCTCGGCGGCACGTTGACGTTGGTCGGGCTGCATCATCTCGCCGACCGGCTATCGGAAAGTGAACAACCGGTGGTGATGCTTTACGTCGAGGCAGATAACTCCGCGGCGGTAAAGACGTATCAACGGCTGGGTTTCGATGTAGCCAGTGTCGACGCGGCCTACGCGGTTCGACCTGTGAACTAGCTGGACCTGTTCACCTTCCGTTCACTTTCCATCTGAGAGCCGTCCACCGCGGCCGCATACGTTGCCGGAGAGTTCAAAGCCGTCAACCGAAAGTGGGATCAGTGAAGCTCAACAGCATTGGCAAGGCGCTTGGTACGACCCTGTCTGCGACGGCGATCGCCGCGCTGACGCTGACCGCCTGTGGCAGCGACAACAATGCCTCGACTTCGAGCTCGAGCGCGTCTGGCTCGGCCACCAGCGCTGCCGCCGGTGACAGCGCCGCCAAGGCGGACTGCGCCGGCAAGAACTCCGTCACCGC
Organism: Mycobacterium sp.; assembly: GCA_035492865.1. GTDB lineage: Bacteria > Actinomycetota > Actinomycetes > Mycobacteriales > Mycobacteriaceae > Mycobacterium. Next base: position 11,805 of record DATJIX010000519.1, read on the forward strand.
CGAGGGGTCGACCGCCCAGCAGAACGCCATCGCCGAGTTCAACAAGGTGTGGGGCCAGGTCTGCTCCGGCAAGACGCTGGCGTACAACCCGACCGGATCGGGCGCGGGTGTCGACCAGTTCATCGCCAAGCAGGTCGACTTCGCCGGTTCCGACTCGGCGCTGAGCGATGAGCAGAAGCCGAAGGCCGCCGAGCGCTGCGGTGGCAACGAGGCGTGGAACCTGCCGCTGGTCTTCGGGCCCGTCGCGCTGGCCTACAACATCGACGGCGTCGACAAGCTGGTGGTGAACGGCGAGGTGCTGGCCAAGATCTTCCAGGGCCAGATCACCAAGTGGAACGACCCCGCGATCGCGGCCCTGAACAGCGGCACCAGCCTGCCCGACGCCGACATCAAGCCGGTCTACCGTTCGGATTCGTCGGGCACCACCGACAACTTCCAGAAGTACCTGGCCGCCGCCGCGCCGCAGGCGTGGACCAAGGGCGCAGGCAAGGAGTTCCAGGGTGGCGCAGGCGAGGGCGCACAGAAGTCGTCCGGTGTCGTGCAGGCCGTCCAGGCCACCCCCGGCGCGATCGGCTACGTCGAGAAGAGCCCGGCTGCGGCGGCCAACCTGAAGACCGCCGAGATCGACAGTGGTGCAGGCCCAGTCGCACTGAACGACGACTCCACCGGCAAGGCCGTCGCCGCGGCGAAGGTCAAGGGCGCGGGCAACGATCTGACGCTGGACCTCAACGCGCTGTACGCAAGCAAGGACGCCGGCTCCTACCCGTTGATGCTCGCGACATACGAAATCGTGTGCAGCAAGGGCTACGACGCTGACACGGCCGCCGCGGTGAAGTCGTTCCTGACGGTGTCGGCGAACCAGGGGCAGGCCAACCTGTCTGCTGCCGGTTACGTCCCGCTGCCGGACTCCTTCAAGGAGCGTCTCCTCAAGTCCGTCGACGCAATTGCGTAGTTGGCCAGCGCGCCAGCACGATTGCGGTGAGGATGGGAGCCGGGACCAATGACC
>DATJIX010000520.1:0-26378 GCA_035492865.1 Mycobacterium sp.
CTCGACCAGCGCACCGCCCAGTGGCGCCTCACTCGGCAGAACTGCTTGTGCGCCAGCACAAATGGCGTCGATGACCGGCATCGGCGGCACCCCGCGACGGGCGCTGCCCGCGGCCGCCAACTGGCCGTGCCTGACCACCGCAAGGTGCCAGCCGCCGTCACCGTCGGGCCGGGCGGCGACCAGTTCGGTGACCGCGGCCAGCCCCCGCAACCGCTGGCCGCGCCACAGCACGTCGATGGCCGAGACTGCGTGGTCGCGCAACCGGGCCGCGGTTTCGTAGCGGTTGCGCTCGGCAAGGTCGGCGATGTGTGCGACAACCGCGGCCAGCGCGCGGTTATCGCCGCCTTCGATGAGGTCGACGGCACGAGCCGGAGCGGACGCGTATTCGGTCGGCGGGATGCCCTGAGGCGCGGGACACGGCGACAGTTCGCGTTCGGGACACGTGTGCAGCGCGCTGCGGCCAAGCCGCTTGGTGCACGTGCGAACGCCGGTGAACCGGGCCAGCAGCGCGGCGGTCTCGACGGCGTCGGCGCGTCCCCGGAACGGTCCAATCGCGGTGTCGCGCTTGGGGGCTCGCACCGCCGAGAACCGCGGGAAGGCCTCGTCGGTCAGCACCAGCCACCACCAGCGGTGCGGAAACTTCGACCGGCGGTTGTACGGCGGCGCGTGCGCGGCGAGCAGACGCAGTTCGCGCACGCCTGCCTCGAGGTCGTGCGCGCACTCGACGTGGTCCACCGCGGTGGCCAGCGTCGCCATTTCCTTGATCCGGGTGCGCGGATCGGCGCCGTTGAAGTACTGGCCGACGCGCCTGCGCAGATCGACCGCCGTGCCGACGTAGAGCACCTCGGCCGACGGCCCGCGGAACAGGTACACACCGGGCCGATGCGGCAATGCCGTGGCCAGATGCCGCTTGCTGCGCTGGGCAGGCGTCACATCGGGCAGATACGAGCGAAGTTCGGGGTAGGTGTGAATGCCTTGATTGCCCACCCGCTCGATAAGGCCGTGCAGCACGTCGACGGTGGCGCGGGCGTCGTCGAGCGCCCGGTGCGTCGGGGTGGTGGTCGCATTGAACAACCTGGCAAGCGCGGCCAGCCGCACACTCGGGGCCTCGTCGCGGGTGAGCACCCGGCGGGCCAGCTTCACGGTGCACAACACGGCCGGCTTTGGCCAGGTGATGTGGAGACGTTCGGCGGCGGCCCGCAGGAACCCGATGTCGAAGCCGGCATTGTGGGCGACGAGAACCGCGCCGCGGGAGAACTCCAGAAAGGACGGCAACACCGAATCGATGGTCGGGGCGTTGCACACCATGGCCGTGGTGATGCCGGTGAGCGCAACGATCTGCGGCGGGATGCTTCGGCCAGGGTCGACGAGCGTGGCCAGCTCGCCGAGCACCTCACCGCCGCGCACCTTCACCGCCCCGATCTCGGTGATGGCGTCATGGCCGTCGCCGGATGGGCGGCCGCCGGTGGTCTCGAGGTCCACCACGACGAAGGTCGTCTCGCGAAGTGACACGTCGGCCTGAGCATCGACATCCGCGAAGCTCAGCTGACCCATGCGCTGAAGGTAGGCAGCGGCACCGACAGCAACGGGTTGCCACGCGGACGAAATTGTCGGTGGCCGTCGATACCGTGCGGGCAACACCGATTGAGAGGACAGCCAGATGGGCACGGTGAAGATCGACTGTGACGACTGCGCGGTGCGCGGTCCCGGATGCCAGGATTGTGTCGTGAGTGTGTTGCTCGGCGTGCCCGAGACGCTGCTCGATGACGAGCGGCAGGCGCTCGAGGTGCTGGCCGACGCGGGATTGGCGCCGCGACTACGGTTGGTGCCGATTCGCCGGCGCGGCGATTCCGGAGTCGCGTAACGAGATTCGTTTACGCCCCCGTTGATAACAATGTTTGAGACAGCTGTTAAATTTGCGTCTTCTGTTGGACAAGGCCGATGCCGTTTCGTAACCTATCTGAGACCTAAGAGCAGTTCGAGACGGTTTCCGTCACGGCATCTGAAGGACGCAAATCTTGAGCCTCAGCCGCACGCGCGGGATCACACGTGGTTTTCAACGACTCCGGAAACCCGTTGTAGGTGCGATAGCTGGGTTAACGGTGCTCGGGAGCATTGTCGCGGGACATGTGCAGGCCGACCCTGCCGATGACGCTTTGGCAAAACTCAACGAGTTGTCTCGGCAAGCAGAACAAACCACTGAGGCGATGCATTCCGCCCAGCTGGATCTGAACAACAAGCTGGCAGTGCAACAAGCCGCCGAGGCAAAGCACGTCTCTGACGTCGCAGCCGTCGAATCGGCCAAATCTCAGTTGGCAACATTCCAGGGCGCGGTCGACAAATTAGCTGCTGCGCAATATATGGGTGGCAGGACCGACGGCCTGGACGCGATGCTGACCGCCACCTCGCCACAGGGCCTCATCGACCAACTCGCGGTGCAACGGGTGATGGCGTCCGAGATGTCGGCCCAGATGAAGAGCTACCAGGACATCGGCAAGCAGGCCGCGCTGGCCGAGCAGGCGTCTGCCAAATCGGCCGCCGACGCCAAGACCGCCGCCGAGCAGGCCGCCGCGGTGCGCGCCGACCTGCAATCCAAGCAAAGCAAGCTGCAGGTGCAGATCGCGGTGGTCAAGTCCCAGTACCAGGTGCTGACGCCCGCCCAGCGTGACGCGCTGGCGGCCCTGCCGCCGATTCCCGCGCCGCCGCCACCGGACGCGCCACCACCGGCGGATCCCGGCATCCTGGCCGCCCCGCCGGAAGGCATTCCGCCAGGTGACGTGGCGCCGCCGGGCGAAAACCCGGGCGGTGGATCCCCGGCAGCGGCCACTGTCATCCAGGCCGCGCTGAGCCGGATCGGCGATCCCTACGTCTGGGGTGGCTCGGGCCCGAACCAATTCGACTGCTCCGGGCTGGTGATGTGGTCGTTCCAGCAGGCCGGTGTCTCGCTGCCGCACTCCAGCCAGGCGCTGGCGCAGGGTGGCCAGCCGGTCTCGATGGACCAGATCCAGCCGGGCGATCTGGTGACCTACTACTCCGACGCGTCCCACGTGGGCATCTACATCGGTGACGGCATGATGGTGCATGCCTCTACCTTCGGCGTGCCGGTGCGAGTCGCCCCGGTCGACAATGCGCCGATCTACAACGTCCGCCGCTACTGACCGCCGTCGGCTCGCGGCCATCCTCGTCACCGAGCTGATCTGCGCGCTGTTTCTGGTCGGCAGGCCGCAGGCGACACCGCAGCAGCCGGTGGTGGCGGCACCCGCCTCGCTCACGACGCCCACCGCGGCCTCGACCACGGAGACGCTTACCGACGGGCGCACGGTTCACCTCGTCGGCCTCGGCGGCGCACACACCGCGCCGCTGTTGGCCCGGATCGCCGCCGAGATGGACGGCGCCGCGCAGGCCGTCACCGCGTTCTGGGGGCCCGACTGGCCGCACGACGTGGTCATCGTCGCCGCTGGAACCGATGCCGAGTTCGGCACGCTGGCAGGGGGCGGCCCCGACACCGCGGCCACCACGACCGCGGAGCGGATCACGTTCGCGCCCGGTGCCGCGCAAATGAGCGACGCGTCGCTGCGAATCGTGGTTCGCCATGAGCTTTTCCACTTCGCGTCGCGTGCGTCGACCGCCGCCGATGCACCGCGCTGGCTGACCGAGGGCGTCGCGGACTACGTCGGCCGACCGCCCGCACCACGACCAGGCGATGTGTTGGCTCAATTGCCGACCGATGCCGAACTCAGCGGGCCCGATCAATCCGCGGCCTATGACCGGGCCTGGTGGTTCAGTCGCTTCGTCGCCGACGCCTACGGCCAGGACACGCTGCGGGCGCTGTACGCGCGCGCATGCGGTCTCGGCCATCCCGACGCCGCCACCGCCGTACGCGAGACCCTCGGCGCAGACCTGCCGACGGTGCTCGCCAGGTGGCGGCACTGGATGTCCGGCTAGCCTGACACTCGATGAGCCGGGTTCTGCTGGTTACCAATGACTTTCCGCCGCGACGCGGCGGCATCCAGTCCTATCTGCAGAACCTGGTCGACCATCTGGTCGCGGCAGGCACGCACACGCTGACGGTGTACGCACCGAAATGGAAAGGCGCCGAGGAGTTCGACCGTGCGGCGGCCTACGAGGTGGTGCGCCATCCCACCACTCTGATGCTGCCCGAGCCGTCGGTGGCGGGCCGGATGCGCAAGCTCATCGAGCGCCATCGCCCTGACACTGTGTGGTTCGGTGCGGCCGCACCGCTGGCGCTGATGGCACCACTGGCGCGCGACGCCGGTGCCGGCCGCGTCCTGGCCAGCACACACGGTCACGAAGTCGGCTGGTCGATGCTGCCGGTGGCCCGAACCGCGTTGCGGCGCATAGGAACCGGCACCGACGTCGTCACGTACGTCAGCGACTACACGCGCGGCCGATTCGCCTCGGCCTTCGGACCGCACGCCGCACTCGAGCACCTGCCGCCCGGTGTGAACACCGACCGGTTCGCGCCCGACGAGGTGGCGCGCGCCGAATTACGCGCCCGGTATCGGCTGGGAGAGCGGCCGGTGGTGGTGTGTCTGTCGCGGCTGGTGCCGCGCAAGGGCCAGGACATGTTGATCCGCGCGATGCCCGCGATCCGACAGCGGGTACCAGGCGCCGCGCTCGTCATCGTCGGCGGCGGCCCCTACCTGACGTCGCTGCGGCGGCTTGCGCACAACTTCGGGGTGGCCGAGCACGTGGTGTTCACCGAGGGGGTGCCAGGCGAGGAACTGCCGGCACACCACGCGCTGGCCGATGTGTTCGCGATGCCGTGCCGCACCCGCGGCGCGGGTCTGGACGTCGAGGGTCTCGGCATCGTGTTCCTCGAGGCGTCGTCGACGGGCGTGCCGGTCGTCGCGGGCCGCTCCGGCGGAGCCCCCGAAACCGTCGTCGACGGGGAGACCGGCGTGGTGGTCGACGGCTGGGACGTCGGCGCGATCGCGGCGTCGGTCGGCGACCTGCTCGCCGATCCCGACAAGGCCGCCCGGATGGGCGAAGCCGGGCGGCGTTGGGTCGTCGAGAACTGGCAGTGGAGCGGCAAGGCGCAGCGCCTTGCCGAATTGCTCTAGTTCTTTGCGTACAGCGCCTCGATGTCGCTGGCGAATTTCTCGGCGACCACCTTGCGCTTGACCTTCAGTGTCGGCGTCAGCTCGCCGGTGTCCTCGGTGAAATCCACCGGCAGGATCGTGAACTTGCGAATCGACTCGGCGTGGGACACCGCCTGATTCGCGTCCTTGACCGCGAGGTCGATCTCGGCCATCAAATCGGGATCGGTGGCAAGATCGCCGACCGTTGCATTCGGATCCTTGCCGTTGCGTTCCTTCCAACCGGGGAACGCCTCGGGGTCGATGGTGATCAGCGCGGCGATGAACGGTTGTTGGTCGCCGACCGCCATCGCCTGGCTGATCAAGGGGTGCGCCCGCAGCCGGTCCTCCAGCAGCGCGGGTGCGACGTTCTTGCCGCCCGCGGTGACGATGATCTCCTTTTTGCGGCCGACGATGGTGAGGAAGCCGTTGTCATCGATCGCGCCGAGATCGCCGGTGTGGAACCACCCGTCGGAGAAGACGGCGTTGGTCTCCTCCTCGTTGCGCCAGTAACCGCTGAACACCACGCCGCCCTTGACGAGCAGCTCGTCGTCATCGTTGAGCCGCATGCTGTTGCCGGGCACCAGCTTTCCGACCGAGCCGACCTTCACCTCGCCGATCCGGTTCACGGTGATCGCCGCACTGGTCTCGGTCAGCCCGTAGCCCTCGTAGATGGTCAGGCCGACGCCGCGGTAGAAGTGGCCGAGCCGGGCGCCCAGCGGCGCGCCGCCCGAGATCGCGCCGCGGCAGTTGCCGCCCAGCGCGGCGCGCAGCTTGCCGTACACCAGCCGGTCGAACAGCGCGTGCTTGGCGCGCAGCAGCAGCCCGGCGCCGCCGGTGTCCTGCGCCTGGCTGTATTCGATGGCGGTGTTGACCGCCCGCTCGAAGATCGGGCCCTTGCCGTCGTTGCGGGCGTTCTGCTCGGCGGTGTTGTAGACCTTCTCGAACACCCGGGGCACCGACACCACCAGCGTCGGCTTGAACACCCCGAACGTCGGCACCAGGTTCTTGATGTCACTGGTGAACCCGAGCGTGACCTTGTTCGCGAAGCACGCCAGCGTGATCGCGCGGGCCAACACGTGCGCCAGCGGCAGGAACACCAGCATCCGCTCGCCCTTGTCCAGCAGCGTCGGGAAGCAGTCCTTGGCGCCGCGGATCTCGTACATCAGATTCGAGTGGGTCAGCTGGCAGCCCTTGGGCCTGCCGGTGGTGCCCGAGGTGTAGATCAGCGTCGCCGGAGCGGCCGAGGAGATGGCTGCCATCCGGTCGTCGAGTTCCTTGGCCTCGACGGACTTGCCTGCCTCGGCCAGCGCGTCCAGCGCCGGGGTGCCGGACCCGTCGATTCGGTGCACCTTGCGCAGATCCGGCAGCTCTTGTTCGAGGTGCTCGATCTTGTCGGCGTGCGCGTCGGTCTCGGCGAAGATCAGCACCGCTCCCGAGTCCTGCAGCACGAACCGCACCTGCTCGGCCGAGCTGGTCTCGTAGATGGGCACCGTCACCGCGCCTGCGGCGAGGATGGCGAAGTCGAGGATCGGCCATTCGTACCGCGTCGCAGAGAACACCGCCACCCGGTCGCCGGGCTTGACGCCCTCAGCGATCAAACCCAGTGCGGCCGAACGGATCTGGTTTGCGGCGTCCTTGCACGTGACATCCGTCCACGCGCCGTCGAGCAGGCGCTGGAAGATCACGTGATCGGGATCGTCGCGCTCATGGCTGAACACGGAACTGACGATGTTGTCGTGCTCACCGACGGTGAACGTTGCGGGAACACTGTATTCGCGCACGATCCTGGCCTCTCGGGGTTTTCTAGCGGCTTTGCCGTTCACAGCCTAGTCGGCCACCCTCGGCGGCCGTCGGTGCATATGTGAAGCTTGTATGCCATGAACAGCATCCAGATCGCGGACGAGACCTTCGTTGCGGCCGACCCCGCGGAGGTGGGCAGGGCGGTCGGTGATCCCGCGAGCTGGCGGCGGTGGTGGCCGGACCTGCTGTTGACGGTGGTCGAGGACCGCGCCGACAAGGGGCACCGGTGGACGGTGGCCGGCGCACTGACCGGGACCATGGAGATCTGGCTGGAGCCGGTGCTCGACGGCGTCGTGCTTCACTATTTCCTGCACGCTGAACCCTCGGGGGTGGCGGCGTGGCAGCTGGCCAAGATGAACATGGCGAAGATGAACCATCGGCGCCGGGTGGCCGGAAAGAACATGGCCTTCGAGGTGAAGCGGACGCTGGAGGCGACGCGCCCGGTGGGCGTCTCGCCCCTGGCCTGATACTTCGGCCGAAGCAAGCAGGGGGAGGTAGATTTTTCACGTGGCGGACAAGACGGCGCAGACCATCTACATCGATGCCGATCCTTCGACGGTGATGGACGTCATCGCCGATATCGGCTCCTATCCGGACTGGGTCGCCGAGTACAAGGAGACCGAGGTGCTCGAGGCGGACGCCGAGGGCTACCCCAAGACCGCCCGCCTGGTGCTGGACGCCACCGTGCTCAAGGACACCATGGTGTTGTCCTACGACTGGCCCGCCGACCGCGGATCAGTGAAGTGGAGCCTGGTGTCCAGCTCGCTGCTGAAGGCACTTGACGGCGCATATCGACTGTCGCCCAATGGTTCTGGCACCGACGTCACCTACGAACTGTCGGTTGACCTGATCATCCCGATGATCGGGCTGCTCAAACGCAAGGCCGAACGGCGCCTCACGGATACCGCATTGAAGGACCTCAAGAAACGAGTCGAGGCTGAATGAATCGCGGCCTGCCCGGATCAGTCTCTTCGTCGGCAAGGGCGGGGTAGGGAAGTCGACGTTGGCCACCGCCACCGCGGTGCGCGATGCGCGCGCGGGGTTGCGGGTGCTGATCGTGTCGACCGACCAGGCGCACTCGATCGGTGACGTGTTGGGCACCGCCGTAACGCCGACGGGTCTGCGGGAGCCCACCAGGGTGCTGGCCGACTTGGAAACCGGACAGGCCGACGCGGGCGGTGGGTTCCTCGACGCGCTCGCACTCGACACGCTCGCGCTGCTGGAGGCTCGGTGGCGGGAGATCGCAGGGTTGCTGTCCGAGAGGTTCCCCGAATCGGACTTGGGAGACGTTGCCCCAGAAGAACTTTCGGCGCTGCCGGGCATCCAGGAGGTTCTCGGCCTTCACGAGGTCGGCGAGCTGGCCGCCGCCGGGCAGTGGGATCACGTGGTGGTCGACTGCGCGTCGACAGCGGACGCGCTGCGGATGCTCACGCTGCCCTCGACGTTCGGCTTGTACGTGGAGCGGGCGTGGCCGCGGCACCGGCGGCTGTCCTCCGGCGCCGACAACGCGCACGCGGCAGCGATCATCGGGCTCGTCGAGCGCATCAGCACGGGGACCGAACAGTTGGGTTCACTGCTGACCGACGGCGAACGCGTTCGTGCCCATCTGGTGATGACCGCAGAGCGGGTGGTCGCCGCGGAGGCGGTCCGCACCCTGGGATCGTTGGCGCTGATGGGCGTGCAGGTCGCCGAGCTGATCGTCAATCAGATTCTGGTTCAGGATGATTCGTACGAGTACCGCAACCTGCCCGAGCACCCCGCGTTCGACTGGTACTCCGAACGCATCTCGGAGCAGCGGGCGGTGCTCGACGAGATGGACAGCACCATCGGAGATGTGCAACTGGTGCTTGTGCCGCACCTGGCGGGCGAACCGATCGGCCCCAAGGCGCTGGGTGAACTGCTCGACAGCGCGCGCAGGCGCGACGGGTCGCCGCCGCCGGGGCCGCTACGGCCGATCGTCGATCGTGAATCGGGAACTGGACTCGAATCGGTGTACCGGTTGCGGCTAGAGTTGCCGCAGGTCGATTCCGCCGCCTTGACGTTGGGCCGGGTCGACGACGACTTGATCATCGGCGCAGGCGGTATGCGGCGCCGGGTTCGGCTGGCGTCTGTATTGCGGCGATGCATCGTGATGGACGCGCAGCTCAAGGGCAATGAACTGACCGTGCGTTTTCGACCGAATCCGGAGGTGTGGCCAGCATGACCGGGTCCCACGCCGACATCGGTCCGGAACTGCGGCAGCTGGCCCAGACCATCCTCGACAGGCTCGACCCCGCCGTGCGACTGGCCGCTGCCAGGGCGGCGGGCAGCGGCGACGGGCCTGGCAAGTGCCAGCAGGTGTGGTGCCCGGTGTGTGCGCTGGCGGCGCTGGCGTCCGGTGAGCAGCATCCGATGCTCGACGTGATCGCCGAGCACAGCGTGGCGCTGCTTGGGGTCATCCGCGCACTCATAGAGAGCGGAGCAAATGGAACGGCCGGGCCGACCGGACCCGGTGAACCGCCGCCGGATGGCGCTGGGCCGGACGGGCCGGGCCCGGATGACGCACCGCCCGCGGGGCCGGGGCGCTATCAGCACATCCCTGTGACGGTGGAGGAGTGACGGTCGCGTCTGTGGTCCCATCCACACGGCGTGGGTAAAGTTGTCGCAAAGCACCGTCCGGTGCTCAGGTTGTGGGGAGGGCCCATGTGGTACTGGCTTTTCAAGTACGTCTTCATGGGCCCTTTGCTGTCGTTGCTTGGCCGGCCGAAAGTCGAAGGGCTGGAATATGTTCCGCGCTCGGGCCCGGCCATCCTGGCCAGTAACCACCTGGCCGTCGCGGACAGCTTCTTCAAGCCTCTGGTGGTCCACCGGAGGATCACCTTCCTCGCCAAGGCCGAGTACTTCACCGGAACCGGGCTGTCGGGCTGGTTTCAGCGGTGGTTCTACACCGCCGCCGGACAGGTGCCGATCGACCGCACAGACGCCGACAGCGCGCACGCCGCGTTGACCACCGCTGCACGCGTCCTCGGTGAGGGCAAGCTGCTCGGCATGTATCCCGAGGGCACCCGCTCGCCCGACGGGCGGCTGTACAAGGGCAAGACCGGGCTTGCGCGGCTGGCGCTGGAGACCGGCGTGCCGGTGATTCCCGTCGCGATGATCGGAACCGATTCCGTCAACCCGCCAGGCAGCAAGATGTGGCGGTTCGGCCGGGTTCAGGTCAAGTTCGGCAAGCCGATGGACTTCAGCCGGTTCGAGGGGCTGGCAGGCAACCGGTTCATCGAGCGCGCGGTGATCGACGAAGTGATGTACGAGCTGATGCGGCTATCCGGCCAGGAGTACGTCGACCTCTACGCCGCCGATGTCAAAGAGGGAAAAGCTGACACGGCGGTCAAGCCGCCGGCGCGGATGCCGGAAGCAGCTGCGGGCTGACCGACCGATCGGCCGACCGCGCGGATGCCACCGTGCCGGCCACCGCGATCACCGCGATCGCCCACCACACGTAGGAGCCACCCGCGAGCTGGCGCCACAGCGACGCCGACGTTTCATGATGCTCGGGCATCAGCGGGATCGGTGTCCACACCATCAACGCGATGCCCGCGACGGCCATCAGGCCCAGTGCCACGTGTCGCAGCCGGGCGGCCGTCACGGTGATCACCAACAGGGTCGGCAGCGCCCACACCCAGTGATGCGACCACGAAACGGGTGACACCACGAGCCCGAACAACGCCACACAGATGAGTGCCAGCACCGGCTGCTCGGCGCGCAGCACCCGCCGCACCGCCCACACCGTCAACCCGAGGACCGCGAAGCAGGCCAGCATCCACAGCACGAACCGCTCGGTCTCGCCGAGGCCGAGCCGGGCCAGCGCGCCCGCGATGTTCTGGTTGGTGTTCAGCGTCGCGGTGCCGATCCGGTCGGTGTTGCGGACGGTATTGGTCCAGTACTCCCATGAGTCGCGCCACGCGAACGCGAAGCCGGCCAGCGTGGCCACCACCGCCGACGCCGCGGTCACCAGCAGCGCGCGGGTATCGCGGCGCAGCAGGAAGTACAGCAGGAACACCGCGGGGGTGAGCTTCAGCGCGATCGCGACGCCCAGCAGCACGCCGCGCGGCCACGGCGTCTTGCGCGGCACGCAGTCGGCGATGACCAGGGTCATCAACACGACGTTGATCTGGCCGAAGTCGAAGTTCGACCGGATCGGTTCGAGATAGACGACGGCAGGCGCCACGATCGCGGCGGCCAGCCAGCCGCGCCGCAGCCAGGCGGGCTCGGAGGTGACGGTGCGCCAAGAAGAGGAAGCCAGCACGTTCAGACCGGTCAGCACGATCGCCGTCGACACGATCAGCAGCACGAGCGTGGTCAGGGTGATCGCGACACTGGCCGCGTTCAGCGACAGCCATGCGAAGGGCGCGAACGCGACCGCGGCCAGCGGCGGATAGGTGAACGGCAGGTCAAGGCCGCCGCGGGTGTGGAACATCGCCCCGTCGGCGTACAGCGGACGGCCCTCGAGCCAGGCGTGCCCACCCATCCGGTAGACGTCGATGTCGATGCGGTACGGAATATGACCCAACAGCCGCCAGCCGGCCCAGACCAACATCGCCACGGTGAGCAACTGAAACAGCCGCCAGGCAAGTGTTGGCCACCAACCAGCCCCGCCGGGCGACCGCCAAGTACTCATCTCGCAGCCCAGCGTATCGGTGCCGACCGGCGAGTCGGCCGGTATCCCGGCCCTGACACGCGCACCTCGGCGTAAGTTTTCTGCGTGCACGCGACGTTCGACCTCGATTTTTCGATTCCGCACGGGCGGTTGCCGCTCGTGTTCTGCCTCGTCGCGTTCATCCTCACGTTCTTCGTAACCCGCACGATCGTGCGATACATCCGGAGCCACGCGGACAGCGACGCACCGCGCAAATGGTGGCAGCCGCGCAACATTTCCGCCGGCGGTGGCTTACACATCCACCACGTGGTGATCGGTGTGATCTTGGTCATGGTCTCCGGGGTGTCGATGGTGACTTTGGCTGTTGATGGGGGAGTACCCGAATTCACGGTCGCTGCAACCTTTTTCGGGATCGGCGCGGCGCTGGTGCTCGACGAGTTCGCACTGATCCTGCATTTGCAGGACGTGTACTGGGCCGAGGATGGCCGCACATCGGTGGACGCCGTGTTCGCCGCTGTCGCGGTGGCTGGCCTGCTGATTCTCGGATTCAACCCATTGTCGTTCTTCGACGTCACCATCTGGCGCGAAGACCAGTCGTTGCAGGCGCGGGCGCTGGTGATCGCAGGCGCGGTGCTGACGCTGCTGGTCGCGGTGGTGGTACTGCTCAAGGGAAAGGTGTGGACCGGTCTGGTCGGGATGTTCATCACGCCGCTGCTGTTCATCGGGGCCCTGCGGCTGTCGCGGCCGCATGCGCCGTGGGCGCGCTGGCGGTACGGCAACAAGCCGAGAAAGATGCATCGGGCGCTGGAGCGGGAGCGCAGGCTGCGCAGGCCAGTGGTCCAGGCGAAGCTGTGGTTGCAACACGTGATCGCCGGGGAGCCCCACTTTCCCGACGACCGCGAGGTCGATCAGCAGCTCGACCGCGAGATTCACGCCGCCGCAGCGCCGCGGGCACGCGGGGCGGCCGACAAGGAAACGGCCGACGTGTGAGGTACTTCTACGACACGGAGTTCATCGACAACGGCCGCACCATCGAGTTGATCTCGATCGGGGTGGCGGCCGAGGACGGCCGCGAATATTACGCCATCTCAACGGAATTCGATCCGGAACGGGCAGGAAGCTGGGTGCGCAAGCATGTGCTGCCCAAACTGCCGTCGCCTGCGTCGCCGCTGTGGCGCTCGCGCAGGCAGATCCGGATGGACCTGGAGGACTTCTTCGGTGTCGACGGTGACGAGCCGATCGAGCTGTGGGCGTGGGTCGGCGCCTACGACCATGTGGTGCTGTGCCAGCTGTGGGGCCCGATGACCGACCTACCTCCCGCGATCCCGCGGTTCACCCGGGAGCTGCGGCAGTTCTGGGAGGAGCGTGGCTCGCCGCGGATGCCGCCGCGACCGCGTGATGCGCACGACGCCCTGGTCGACGCCAAGCACAATCTGGTGCGGTTTCGGCTGATGACCGGTGGGTTCGACAAAGACGTAGTGCCAGCCCAGCGGTGAAAAGCAGGTGTGCGCGCCCGTTACCATGAACGGGTGAACTGGACCGTCGACGTACCCATCGACCAGCTGCCGCCGCTGCCGCCGCTGCCGGATGAACTGCGGCATCGGCTGGATGCCGCACTGGCCAGGCCCGCGGCGCAACAGCCCAGCTGGGACCCTGAATCAGCCAGGGTGATGCGGACGGTGCTCGAGAGCGTGCCACCGGTGACGGTGCCCGCTGAGATCGAGCGGCTGCGGGGCCTGCTCGCCGATGTCGCCCGCGGCGAGGCGTTCCTGCTGCAGGGTGGCGACTGCGCTGAGACGTTCACCGACAACACCGAACCCCACATCCGGGCCAACATCCGCACCCTGCTGCAGATGGCTGTGGTGTTGACCTACGGCGCCAGCATGCCGGTGGTCAAGGTCGCCCGCATCGCGGGCCAGTACGCCAAGCCGCGGTCATCGGACATCGACGCGCTGGGCCTGAAGTCCTACCGCGGCGACATGATCAACGGCTTCGCGCCCGACGCCGCGGCCCGCGAGCACGACGCGTCGCGGCTGGTGCGCGCCTACGCCAACGCCAGCGCGGCGATGAATCTGGTCCGCGCGTTGACGGCGTCGGGCCTCGCCTCGCTGCACGCGGTGCACGACTGGAACCGGGAGTTCGTCCGCACTTCACCCGCGGGCGCCCGCTACGAGGCGTTGGCGGGCGAGATCGATCGCGGACTGACGTTCATGAGCGCCTGCGGCGTCGACGACCGCAACCTGCAAACCGCCGAAATCTACGCCAGCCATGAGGCTTTGGTGCTCGACTACGAGCGGGCCATGCTTCGGCTGTCGACCGACTTCCCGATCGAGAACCCCGAGCCCCGGCTGTACGACCTGTCCGCGCACTACGTGTGGATCGGGGAGCGCACCCGCCAGCTCGACGGCGCGCACGTCGCGTTCGCCGAGGTGATCGCGAACCCGATCGGCGTGAAGATCGGGCCGACGATGTCGCCCGAGCTGGCCGTGGAGTACGTCGAGCGGCTGGATCCGCACAACGAGCCGGGACGGCTGACGCTGGTGAGCAGGCTCGGAAACAACAAGGTGCGCGATGTGCTGCCGCCGATCATCGAGAAGGTGCAGGCCACCGGGCATCAGGTGATCTGGCAGTGCGACCCGATGCACGGCAACACACACGAGAGCTCGACCGGCTACAAGACCCGCCACTTCGACCGCATCGTCGACGAGGTGCAGGGCTTCTTCGAGGTGCATCGCGCGCTGGGCACGCATCCCGGCGGCATTCACGTCGAGATCACCGGTGAGAACGTCACCGAGTGCCTCGGCGGTGCGCAGGACATCTCCGACTCCGACCTGGCGGGCCGCTACGAGACGGCCTGCGATCCCCGGCTCAACACCCAGCAGTCACTGGAGTTGGCCTTCCTCGTCGCCGAGATGCTGCGGGACTAACCGCCGAGCCAGGTCGGCAAGCAGCCTATCGACGTCGACCGGGCGTCCGCGGTAGCCGATGTACTTGTCGGGCCGGATGACGAACGCGCTTGCCGCGCTGACGCCGTACTGGCGGTGCGCCGATCGCGTCGGATCACCAAGTGCCGCAGGATGATCGGCATAGCGCTCGGCGGAGACCACCCGCGCCGTCACCATTCCGGGATGCGCCTGCTCGAGTTGTTCGGCGATCCGGCACAACTCGACGGCTGGGCGCGCGTCGTCATCGAGCCCGGTGAACAGCAGCACCGTGTGGTGGGTGCCGCGGAACACGTCGTACAGCCGGCCCTGCCCGCCGTCGATCGTCACATCGGCCTCGCGGGCCCGGTCGCCCGGCGCCGGTGCATTACGCCAGCCCGAACCGTCCTCGGCGGAAAGCGGGCTGTCCGGATAGTGAATGCGCAGTTGCGCCAACAGGCCGATGAACCGGCGGCGCACCCACGACCGGGTCAGCAGGCGGCTCGCCAGCACAGGTGCCACCCGGCCGCGGGCCAGCCGCGCCACCGGGTTCTGCCCGCCGAACACCGAGAACAGCCGGTCAGTCGTCTTGAGAAGTGCAACGCCGACCGGGTGCCGTTCTGCCTCATAACTGTCAAGCAATGACGCGTCCGCGAGCCCGTGCTCGACGAGTGCGAGCTTCCAGCCCAGGTTGTAGGCGTCCTGGATACCCGTGTTCATGCCTTGTGCGCCCGCGGGGCTGTGCACGTGTGCGGCGTCGCCGACGAGGAACACCCGGCCCTCGCGGTAGCGCGGCACGGTGCGGCTGTGCACCCGGTACCGGGTCACCCAGTACTCCTTGACCACCGTGGCCGGGAACGGAACTCGCTCGTCGACCATCGCCTGGAACTCCTCGTGGGTGGGTTCGCTGTACTCGGCGGTGGGGCCCTCGGGTCCTGGCGGGAAGTTGCCGAAAATCCGGTAGCGGTTCTCGCCCGGCATCGAGAAGGCGGCGAAAATCCCTGCGGGGCTTGGGAACCCGTACAGGCCGCCGTGTGGCAGCTTCCAGTCGAGTTCGGCGTCGGCCATGATGAACTCGTCGCGATAGGTAGACCCGGAGAACGGGATGCCCGAGGCCTTGCGCACCGCGCTGTGCGCGCCGTCGCAGCCGATCACCCACCGGCATCGCAGGGTCTCGACCGAGCCGTCCTCGGCGCGCAGCGACACCGTCACCGTCTGCCCGTCCTGGGTCAGATCCGTCAGCGCCCTTCCGCGCTCGACCTTGACGCCCTGCGTGGCCAGCTGCTCGGTGAGGATGCGCTCGGTGTCGTGCTGGGACAGGGTGCGCGGTTCGGGGTACGCCGTGTAGTTCTGCGGCCCTGTCAGTTGACCGGCGAAGTCCACCTCGACCGCCTTGTCGGGAAACGTGATGGTCAGGCTCGACGCCGAGGTGCCCGCTGCGATCGCCTGGTCGACCACACCGATGTCATCCAGGATCTCCAGTGTCCTCGGCTGCACGACCAGCGCGCGGGACGTCGTGGCGGGCTCGGGCGCACGGTCGATGATCCGCGCCGCCAGACCGTGCCGCGCCAGCTCATTCGCCACCGTCAAGCCGGTCGGACCTGCGCCGACGACCAGCACCGGGAGCACACGTTCGTTCATCGTTCCTCACCTCGCAGTGATCTCATCATCCGTTGAATTAATCCACTACGACTGTAGTACTCGATGCCCTCCGAAGCAACCCCCGATTGAGGAATAGGGAAACACCCGATTTCTTACTTGCGCCTGTGTCAATAATCTGTGGGTGGCAGCTGAGCAAGCAGCTGTCGAAGGTATGGGGGAGTTGTAGTGGGCAGCACCGCAGTTCTTGGGCATCGAAATAGGTCGGACGTCGCCGGGCCGGGGGGTTTGGCGAAGTTGTCGGGTGTGGTGACGGTGGTACACCGAACACCGACCTGCACCTGCGGGTGGGCGGGGCGACGGCGCATCGCGTTGTTCCTGGCCCGCGATGACGCCTGGATGCACGCCGCGGCCACCGGCTGCCTGCCGGGCGTTCCATTCGTGCGGTGAGCGCGCGCCGCTAGATCAGCGTGCCGATGTTGCCGCCGAGCGTCCACGCCGCGGCCGCGATCAGGCCGGTGAGCGTCAGCACGGTGAGCACCCAGAACAGCAGCGCGCGCCTGGCGCGTTGTCGGGCCCAGTAGAACTCGTCGAGGTCGATCCCTGCGAACTGTCCTGATACAGGCTGATATTCGGACTCGACCGGCTGCCAGTCGTCGCGGGTGAGTTCTCTGGTGTGCTGTCGCGGGGGCATCAGCGGCGCTGGCGACTGTGGTCGCGCGGTGGTCACCGTGGGGGCCTCGCCGGCCTGCATGTGACTGTGGTGCAATGCGGCCGACAGGTGCTGTGCCGAGTTCCGCGGGGCGGGCACCCGGAACGGTGGCAGGCTCAACTCGTCGACGATCGCGTCGAGTTCGGCGCGCATGTCCTGCGCGTCGGCGTACCGGTCGGCGGGTTCGCGTGCGGTGGCGTGGCCCACCAGCTCGTCGAATTGTGCTGGCACACCGGCGATCATCCGGCTGGGCGGCGGGACGTCGTTGTCCATCCGTTGGTATGCGACCGCGAGCGCCGAGTCGCCGGTGAACGGCGTGGATCCGGTCAACAGCTCGTAGGCGAGGATGCCGACGGAATACACATCGCTGCGCGGCCCGGTATCGCCCGTGCTGACCTGCTCGGGTGACAGGTATGCGGCGGTGCCCAAAATCACGCTGGTGGAGGTGATCTTGGCCTCGGCCACCGCCCGAACCAGACCGAAGTCGGCGATCTTCACGTCGCCCTCGTCGGAGATCAGCACGTTCTCCGGCTTGATGTCGCGGTGCACCAGCCCGGCACGATGCGCGGCCGCGAGTCCGCCGAGCACCGGGCGCAGCACCGCGGCGACGGCGTGTGGGGGCATCGGGCCGCGTTCACGCAACAGCTCGCGCAACGTGCCGCCCTCGATGAGCTCCATCACCAGAAACGGGTGCCGGCCGTCGATGCCCTGGTCGTAGACCGCGACGAGGCCCGGATCCTTCAGCCGCGCCACCACCCGCGCCTCGCGTTGGAACCGGGTCAGGAACTGATGGTCACCGGCATAGCGGGAGTCCATGATCTTCAGCGCCACCGGGCGGTCCAGCCGCAGGTCGACTCCGCGGTAGACGGCGGACATGCCGCCCGTCGCGATCATCGTGTCGACGCGGTACCGCCCGTCCAGTACGGCCCCCACGAGCGGGTCGAATTGCTGGTGGGCCTCCACCGAAGACATGTTACGAGCCGCTAGTTACGTCTTAGACTCAGTGCGGTGAGCAGCATTCCGGCAGCCGACGACGTTCTTGACCCCGCCGAGGCCGTATACGACCTACCCTCTGTTGCGGATTTGCTCGGGATTCCCGTGACCAAGGTGCATCAGCAGCTGCGCGAGGGCCACCTGGTCGCGGTCCGGCGCGAGGGCGCGGTGGTGGTGCCGAAGGCATTCTTCGACAACAGCGGGCACGTGGTGAAGAGCCTGCAGGGCCTGCTTGTGGTGCTACACGACGGCGGCTACCACGACACCGAGATCGTGCGCTGGCTGTTCACCCCTGACCCGTCGCTGACCATCAGGAGCGACGGCTCGACGGAACAGCAGGCTAATGCGCGGCCGGTGGACGCGCTTCATTCGCATCAGGCCCGGGAAGTGGTACGCCGCGCTCAGGCGATGGCATATTGACCGCTCGCGATCGTGGCTGACTAGGCGCGTTCTGTAGCGAATACCACGCGGCCGCAGCGCATGCGGTGGCGAGCAGCACGTGAATCCACGAGTACATGCCGTGCGCCCCGTCGGGCTTCCAGATCACCGTGATCCATGTCGAAAGGCCCGCGATCACCGCGATCGCCGGCCGCGACTGCCACAGCGCGGCGACAACCGCAAGCGGCCAGGTGTAATACCACGGCAGCGCGGCGGGAACGAACAGCACCACCACCATCATCACCAACGCGATCCCGACCAGTGCCTCGCGGTCGGTGTGGCGAAACCGCCACCACAACAATGGAAGTGAGATCGCGATGACCGCGACGCCGATGATCCTCGCGACGTCGAGCACGGCGTAGAAGTTCACCGGGAACAGCAGGCCGCCAAGGGCGTTGATCAGATTCGATGCCGCCGTCGGCACGGTCAGCCAGTTGATGATCTTCACCGATCCGGCCAGCGCGGTCAGCCAGCCGAGGCCGACTCCGGCTAGGGCCGACAACACGGCGAACACCGCGACGAAGATCAGCCCTGATGCCGCCGTCGCGATCGCGAACGCCGTCACCGGTTTGTATCCGCGCCGATCGCGAAGGTCGCGCATCCAGACCCACACCATGAACGGAAGGGCAAGGCCCGCCGTGGCTTTCACGGCCACGGCCACCGCGATCAGCGCGACACCCCCGATGTGCCGACCGCCGAACGTCAACGCGATGCCCGCCATCATCAGGCCGACCATCAGCATCTCGTTGTGCACGCCACCCATCAGATGAATGATGACCAAGGGGTTCAGCACGCAGATCCACAGCGCCGCGGCGCCATCGGCGCCGACGTGGCGGGCCACCCGCGGCGCCGCCCAGATCAACAGGGCGAGTCCGGGCAGCATGCACAGCCGCAACAGCATGGTGCCCGCCACCACGTCGTTGCCGACCAGCATCGTGACGAACTTGGCAACCAGAATGAAGGCGGGTCCGTACGGCGCGGTCGTCGTCGTCCAGATCGGACTCACGTTGTCCAGCAATGAGTTTGGGTTGTCGATCGGGCCGACGACATACGGGTCGAAACCGTCGCGCAGCAGCGCGCCCTGGGCCAGATACGAATAGGTGTCGCGACTGAACACCGGAACGCTCAGCAGCAGCGGAGCAAGCCAGAAGCCCGTCGTCGCCACCATCGTGTATTCGGTTGCGGTGCGGTCGATCACCCGACGGCCAAGCCAGAGCCAGGCGATCAGCATCACCGCGACGCCGATCCACAGCAGCACCGACGACAACACAAGCCCGTGGCCGAACCGAAGCCAGGACAGATGTAGCGACTCAAGCAGCGGGTCGTGCAACCGGGTGCTGCCAGCGCCGAGGCCACCCGCCGTGATCAACACCGCACCCAGTGCGCCCAGCCGCGCCGGCCGCGCCTGCGCCGACGTCGCGAAGGACGTCAGCCTCCAAAGGTGATGCGCCGGCCCGGCTTTCGGGGCCCGCGTCGGCGTGGGGGTCGTCATGCTCCTACGCGGACCGGTTCGCGGCCAATCTGGCGAGCTCGGAGAGGCCGATCTTGGCCTGGACGTCGATCGGCGCGGCGGCGAGGATCTCCAACGACCGGCGGGTGAGTGAATCGATGCGGCTCTCGACCGCGGCCAGCGCCCCGACCGATTCGATGACCAGACACAGTTCCTTCACCTGCGGGTCCGTCAGTTCGGTGCCGATCGACGTGCGCAACAGCTTGGCCGCGACGGGGTCGACCTTCTCCGCGCGCTCGACGGCCTCGGCCAGCAGCACGGTGCGCTTGCCCGAGCGCAGGTCGTCGCCGGACGGCTTGCCCGTGATCGCCGGATCGCCGAACACGCCGAGCACGTCGTCGCGCAGCTGGAACGCGACGCCCAGGCTGGTTCCCAGCTCATGGAACGCGGCGAGCACGTCCGGCCGGTCGGCGCCGACCGCGGCGCCGAACTGCAGCGGCCGCGAGATCGTGTACGACGCGGTCTTGTAGATGTTGACCGTCATCGCCGACGCGACCGACTCGGCCCCGCTCGATTCGGCGACGATGTCGAGGTACTGCCCGCCAAGCACTTCGGTCCGGATGGCCGACCAGACCCGTCGCACCCGCAGATGCGTTTCGGCGGGCAGGTCGGCGGTGGCCACGATGTCGTCGGCCCACACCAACGCGAGGTCACCCAGCAGAATGGCGGCCGAAATGCCGAATTGTTCCGACGATCCGTGCCAGTGGCTGCTGCGGTGCTTGTCGGTGAACAGCCGGTGCACGGTCGGGAGCCCGCGACGGGTGGCCGAGGCGTCGATCACATCGTCGTGCACCAGCGCGCACGCGTGCAGCAGCTCCAGGGCCGAGAACAGCCGCAGCATCGACGGATCGGCCGGATCCTGGTCCGCATCCGCCACCGCACGCCAACCCCAGTAGGCGAAGGCCGGGCGCACACGTTTGCCGCCGCGCAGCACGAATTCCTCTAGGGCGGCGGTCAACTCCGCGTATTCGGCACCGATATAGGCGGCGTCACTGCGGCGATTGCGGAGATACTCCCGCAATTGGTCGGTGACGGCGCCTGCCAGCTCGACGGCTGACGGTGCCGCAGCATCCACGCTCAGCGGGCGCCCCTTTCGAAGAGTCAGTCTGTGATACTCGCCCCCGAGTGCATTCAGAGTAGAGCGTGCGACGGGTTTTGTACCAAGTCAGGGCGCCGACTCACCAGGGCTGTTCGCTGACAATCGAAGTTTCAGGTCGGTCGCTCCGCGCGATCCCGGCTGTAGTAGGCCAGCCCGCCGATGATCCCGGCCACCAGGAACGACGCCACGCCGAGCCAGATCGCCGCGCCGGTGAACGAGCGCGCACTGGGGTCGGTGTAGCGGGCCTGGGCGTTCATCGTGGTGACCACTCCTGGTCGCAGCTTCCACTCCACGACCTCGGTGGACACCTGGTCACCGTTGGTGGACGTGACGTCGCCGGGGAATGCGACCGAGAGCGTGACGTCGGCCTCGGGGTCGTTGAGCGAGGTGAGGTCGGCGCGGCCCTCGAGGATGACCAGGTCGCCTGCCCGGCGAAGCGAGATGTCGACGCCTGCGGCGTCGCGGTTCATGTTGGCCAACTGCGGCAGCTCGGCGAAGGTCAGGTCGGAGAAGACCGCCTGCGAGCCCACGTAATCGTCGCGGTTGTAGTCGGAGACGGCGACCTTCTGGGCGAACGGCAGGTTGTTGAGCAGCTGCGGACCCTTGTCATCGGCGTTCCGGGGCTTGGCCGCCGCGACGATCTGACCCGACACCCGGTCATCCGGCGACACCGTGATCGACGCCCTGACCCGCACGCAGCCCACGGCCATCGGCACGACAAGCAGCAGCAGCAACACGACGGCGAGCTTGCGGGTGCGGGCGGAGCGAGCGGGCACCTGGTCATCGTGCCAGACCCGGCCCCCTCAGAGGGGCAGAGCCCGGCCCAGAATCGCGAACGCGCGCGGATCCCCGGCGAAGTGATAGCCCCGGATGATGTCGGTGAATCCGAGCCGGCGATACAGCCGCCAGGCCCGGTTTGCCTCGCCGTTGATCTCGGGTGTCGAAAGCAGCACGTGCGCCTCGCCGCGGCCTGCCAGCAGCCGCCGGGTCAACGCCTCGCCGAGGCCGCGACCCTGCGCATGCGGCGCGATGTGCAGCTCCGTCAGCTCGAAGTAGCTCGTCATCAACTCGGCGATCCGCATCCTGTCCGCGCCGACCCGGTGCAGACCCTGCACCACCTGTTGCTGCCACCACTGGTCCGGTGCTCCGCAGTAGCCGTACGCAACCCCGAGCAGAGGCGCGGCGGCCAATGCCGCGGCGGAGCGGTCGGCGCTGCCCCCGATATCACCGTGATCGGCCACCTCGACCGCCGCGACGGCCTTCCAGCCGTGCCTTCGGGTGTGCTCGAGCCACATCGACGCCCGCTGGTCCTCGGTGCCACGCGGGTAGCGCATGGCATCGACGTACACCGCGAGCGCGTCACCGAGCCGCCGTTGCATATCGCTCGGCGACATGTCGATGAGAAATGTCGCCAACGTCTCGGTGTCCTTTCCCGCGCCTCCGGTGTCAAGCGGTTCGTCCACACCATTATTGGATGAGCGAGGTACTGGCTCACACTCACCGCGCCCGTCATAGAATCGACCATCCAACTAGGTGGTACGGCTCAGAATGACCTCGTATCATGACTGTTAGGTGCCCGTAAACGCGAGCACACACGAGTTTGTACGTTTTAGACGGCAGGGCCGGCAAGGAGGGCAGAATGCCACTCTCCGATCATGAGCAGCGCATGCTCGACCAGATCGAGAGCGCGCTCTATGCCGAGGACCCCAAGTTCGCGTCGAGCGTTCGGGGTGGGACTCTGCGAGCACCCTCGGCACGGCGCCGCCTGCAGGGCGCCGCGCTTTTTGTGATCGGGCTGGCCATGCTGGTTTGCGGTGTGGCGTTCAAGGCCACGATGATTGGCAGTTTCCCGATTCTGTCGGTGATCGGCTTCTTGGTGATGTTCGGCGGTGTGATCTTCGCCATCACCGGTCCACGGGTGGCAGGCGGTCGCGACCGCGCCGGCTCTGATCCCGGCTCGTCTCGCCAGAAGCGCGCCAAGGGTTCGGGCGGATCGTTCACCAGCCGGATGGAAGACCGCTTCCGTCGTCGGTTCGACGAGTAGACCCGACCGACACCAGGGGTAGCCCGCAATGGGCTGCCCCTTTTTTGTGCGCGTTCGTGTCACACACTCTCCCCACATCGCCCCACCAACCACGCTAAGGGCGTTTACCTGCAGTTTTACCTGCGAGTGGCGGTCGACGGTCCACCGAAAGCCCGGGAAAACGCTGGGTCGAGGGGGCCTGGTGGGGACATCAGGTCAACTTTTGCTACCAAATGGCGCGTTGTGGGGGATTGTGGGGTAAAGTGGCGGACAACGGAGCGACCGGGGTTCCGTGGTGGTAGGAGGTGGCGGGATGTTTCTCGGCACCTACACGCCGAAGCTCGACGACAAGGGGCGGCTCACGCTGCCCGCCAAGTTCCGCGACGCGCTGGCAGGAGGGTTGATGGTCACCAAGAGCCAAGATCACAGCCTCGCCGTCTACCCGCGCGCCGAGTTCGAAAAGCTGGCTCGCCGCGCGTCGCAGGCGTCGCGGAGCAATCCGGAGGCCCGCGCGTTCCTGCGCAACCTGGCCGCCGCCACCGACGAGCAGCACCCCGACACACAAGGCCGGATTACGTTGTCGGCCGATCATCGCCGCTACGCGAACCTCTCCAAGGAGTGCGTGGTGATCGGATCGGTTGACTACCTGGAGATCTGGGACTCCGCGGCATGGCAGTCCTACCAAGAGACACACGAAGAAAACTTCTCCGCGGCCACCGATGAAGCTCTACACGACATTATTTGACCGCGCCGCTGATGCGGCAACGGCCCGTGCATCGTGGCCTCTGCCCGATCCGGCCCTGACGTACTTCCCCGACGTCAGGTCCGCGCTCTCGGACAGGGACCTGGGTGCAAGGGCCTTCATCAAAGAGGTTGCGATGTCGTCGAATTCAGGCGCAGAGCACGGGCACGTCCCGGTCCTGCTTGACCGATGCGTTGAGCTGCTGACTCCCGCGCTCACCCGGACCAACACCGACGGCGAAGGCGCCGTCCTCATCGACGCCACACTCGGCGCGGGCGGGCACACCGAGCGCTTCCTGACTGAGCTGCCGGGCCTGCGGGTGATCGGCCTCGACCGTGATCCCAACGCGCTGCGGATCGCGGGTGAGCGGCTGGCGCGGTTCGGCGACCGGGTCATGCTGGTTCGCACCCGCTACGACGGGATCGGGGGCGTGCTGGCCGAAACCGGTTACGGGACAAGCCAAGTGCACGGAATCCTGTTCGATCTCGGCGTCTCGTCGATGCAACTGGACCGCACCGAGCGCGGCTTCGCCTACTCGGTCGACGCCCCACTGGACATGCGGATGGATCCCGACGCGGAGCTGACCGCGGCCGAGGTCGTCAACACCTACGACGAGAAGACGCTGTCGCGGGTGCTGCGCGAGTTCGGCGAGGAGCGGTTCGCGAGCCGCATCGCCAAGCAGATCGTCCGTCGCCGCGCGCAGCGGCCGTTCACCACCACCGGTGAGCTTGTCGAGCTGTTGTATCAGGCCATCCCCGCGCCCGCCCGCCGCACTGGCGGCCATCCGGCAAAACGCACGTTCCAGGCGTTGCGCATCGTGGTCAACGGCGAGCTGGATTCACTGCGGGACGCGCTCCCCGCTGCGCTCACCGCGCTGGCCCCGGGCGGCCGAATCGTCGTGATGGCCTATCAGTCGCTGGAAGACCGCATCGTCAAGAATCAGTTCGCCGCCGCCACCGCCTCACGCACCCCGCAGGGACTGCCTGTCGAATTGCCAGGCCACGGGCCGGAATTCGTTGCTTTGACTCGCGGAGCCGAACGCGCGGGTGCCGATGAGATCGAAAGCAATCCGCGTAGCGCGTCCGTGCGGCTACGCGCACTGGAAAAGGTGGGGGGTTGACCATGAAGGCGAAGAAGCCTGCGACGGTTCGCGGTGCCGAGGAACCGCGCCCGACCAGCCGTAGCGCCCGCCGGCAGGCCGAAGCGCAGCCGCGCAGGCGCAAGCCGACGCGTGAGCAGCGCCCGCAGCGGTCTGCGCCTGCGACCAACCCGATCCCTCGACCGACGGACGGGCCGGCCCGGCCGAAGAACTCCAGTCAGGCCAAGGCGCGGGCGAAGGCGCGGAAGGCGAAGGCGCCCAAGGTCGTCCGGCCGCCGTTGCGCGACCGGATCATTGTCAGGCTGGCCTCGATCGAGCTCAGCCCGCGCGCGTGGGTTGCGAGGGTGCCGTTCGTGGTGCTGGTGATCGGCTCGCTCGGTGTCGGCCTCGGCGTCACCCTGTGGCTGTCGACCGACGCCGCCGAGCGTTCCTACCAGTTGAGCCACGCTCGAGAGACCAATCAGGCGCTGCTGCAACAGAAGGAAGCACTGGAACGTCAGGTCCTCGAGGCCCAGGCCGCACCTGCCCTCGCCGAGGCGGCGCGCAATCTCGGCATGATCCCTTCGCAGAACACCGCACACCTCGTCCAGGATGCGTCGGGCAACTGGGTCGTGGTCGGCACGCCCAAACCCGCGCAGGGCATCGCGCCCCCACCGCTGAACACGCCGCTGCCAGAGGAGGGTCCGCCCGCGCCGCCGCCTCCGCCAGCGCCGCGAGTCGTGGAACCCCGCGAACTGAGCGTCCACCTGCCGCAGCGCACTGCGTTACCCGCCCCGCTGCCGGGCGGTGAGCGTTCGATGCCGGTGACACCCGCAGCGCCGCTGGCCGCACCGCCCGGTGCCGAGGTGCCGCACGCCGTGATGGGTCAGACGCCTGCGCTGGGCCCTGCGGTCGCACCCGCTCCGCCCGCCGACGTGCCCGCAGCACCTGCGCCTGATGCGGGTCCGCCGCCGGCGGCTCCGCTCGTTGCCGCGCCAGTTGCCGGCGCGCCCGCATGAGCCGCGCGGAAAATGGCGGCCGCGGCCAGGCCAAGCCGAAGGCACGCAAGGCGCAACCCAGCCAGGAGCGTTCGGCCAAGGCCAGGCGGACCCGTGAGCCCGCAACCGAAAACGGTTTGCGCAGTGCGTCATTCGTGTTCCGTCATCGGGCGGGCAACGCGATCATCTTTCTGGTGCTGCTGATCGCGACCGCTCAACTGTTCACACTGCAGGTGCCGAAGGCGGCGGGGCTGCGTGCCGAGGCCGCGGGCCAGCTCAAGGTCACCGACGTGGAGAAGGCGGTGCGCGGCGCGATCGTCGACCGCAACAACGACAAGCTCGCCTTCACCATCGAGGCCCGCGCGCTGACGTTCCAGCCGGTCAAGATCCGCAAGCAACTCGAAGAGGCCAAGGCGAAGACGCCCGAGGCGCCGGATCCGCAACGGCGGCTGCGCGACATCGCCGCCGAGGTCGCGTTGCGGCTCAACAACAAACCCGACGCCGCCACGGTGCTGAAGAAGCTCACCAGCAACGACTCATTCGTGTATCTGGCACGCGCGGTGGATCCGGCGATCTCGGACGCGATCACCACCAAGTTCCCCGAGGTCGGCTCGGAGCGTCAGGATCTGCGCCAGTATCCCGGCGGATCGCTGGCGGCCAACATCGTCGGCGGGATCGACTGGGACGGCCATGGCCTTCTGGGGCTTGAGGATTCGCTCGACGCCTC
>DATJIX010000521.1:0-2450 GCA_035492865.1 Mycobacterium sp.
GGCGGCCTTCATCGGGCATTCCGACATGCGGGCCGCGACCATGGGACTGGACCGCGCCACCCGCAAGAGCGAACGCCCGACCAAGAGCGAGCAGGCCCAGATGGAGCGGATGCTCGCAGAGGCACTGCGGGCCGGCTTCGTCGGAATGTCGTCGCAGCAACTGCTTTTCGACAAGCTCGACGGTGAGGTCTGCCGATCGCGGACGCTGCCTTCCACCTACGCCAAGCCGCGCGAACTGCGAAGGCTGAAGTCCCTGCTACGGCGGGCGGGCCGAATCCTGCAGTCGGGGCCCGACATTCAGAATCCGGTCAACCTCGGCTCGCAGCTCGCCCAGTCGCTCGGCGTCTTCCGCAACCCACTCAAGACCAGCCTGTTGTCGGCCGCCGACGTCAAGGCCAACCCATACGCCATCTGGGGCATGGGACCCGTCGCACGGCTGATCAACCGCCTCGGCGGCGACTTCCGCTGGCAGCATCTGCCGGTGCCGTTCGAGGTCTACGCCGACGGCATCGATCTGGTGGTGTTCGAGGAGTTCGGCGCGGGCGCGGCGGCGCTGCACCTGCGCGACGAGGTGGAGCGCAACGAACTGTTGCGCGACGAGTCCTATCGCCGGGACTTCCGCAGACAATACGAGAGCAAGTTCGGTGTGCGGGTATGGCACCGCGATTTCTTCGACGCCGAAATCGTCGACTGCCCAGACGCTTCGGTCATCGGAATGTCGTTCGGCGAGGTCGGTCTGGACCGCGGAATACACCCCGTCGACGCCTTCCTGGATCTGGTGCTCGAACACGGCGCGGCGCTGCGGTGGCGCACCACGATCTCCAACCACCGGCCCGAGGTGCTGAAGAAACTCGCACGCGATCCGGGCATCCAGATGGGCTTCTCCGACGCCGGAGCGCACCTTCGCAACATGGCGTTCTACAACATGGGCCTGCGGCTGCTTCGACACGTCCGCGACGCGCAGAAGGCGGGCAGGCCGTTCATGACCGTCGAGCAGGCCGTGCACCGGCTGACCGGTGAACTGGCCGACTGGTATCGCATCGACGCCGGCCACCTCCGCGTCGGTGACCGTGCCGACCTCGTCGTCGTCGATCCCGACCGTCTCGATGCGACGCTCGATGACTACGCAGAGGACAGCGTCGAGCAGTACGGCGGCCTGTCAAGGATGGTCAACCGCAACGACGACACCGTGAGTGCCGTGTTCGTCGGCGGTCGCCCGGTTTTCCTCGACGGGCTGCCGACCCCTCTGGTCGGCAAAGCGCGCACCGGGCGCTTCCTGCGCGCGGCACACAAGGCCCCTGCGGTTGCAGAAAGCGAGTTGGCAAGTGTCAGTTGAAGAAACCGTTCGTGGGATGTGGAAGGCGCTGTCAGCGCTGGACTGGGACGGCATGAAGCCGTTCCTCGCGGATGACTGCATCTATTACGACGTGCCGGTCGGGCCGGCCGCGGCCGCGCGGGGACCGGAAGACATTGTCAAACGCATCAGGATCGCTTTCGATGCGTTGGGATCCTATGAGAACTTCGACGGACTGTTGCTGACCAACGGAACCGACGTCATGTACGAGCATCATGAGGATTGGTACTGGCCGACAGGCGAATCCGCGACCAACAGGTTCGTGACTGTGCACCGCGTGGAGAACGGCAAGATCACGCTGTGGAAGGACTACTGGGACCTGGGGACGTTGGCCAACTCCGCGCCGCCCAATTGGCAGGAAGACTTCGCGAACGCAGATATGTCGTGGATGTTCGACGCGACCGGCCTGGTCTGAGGAGTAGCGATGTTCGATCTGAAGATCACCGGCGGGACGGTCGTCGACGGCACCGGCGCCGACCGGTTCCGCGCCGATATCGGCGTCAAGGACGGCCGGATCGTCGAAGTGCTCAGGCGCAGCGGTGACGACGCGGGGCTGGAAGGCGAAGCGGCGGAGACGCTTGACGCCACGGGCCGGATCGTCGCGCCTGGATTCGTCGACATCCACACCCACTACGACGGACAGGTCAGCTGGGACCCGCTGTTGGAGCCGTCGAGCCTGCATGGTGTCACCACCGTGGTCGGCGGCAACTGCGGCGTGGGGTTCGCCCCCGTCCGCCCCGGCCGCGAGCAGTGGCTCATCGAGCTGATGGAAGGCGTCGAGGACATCCCCGGCTCAGCACTCGCCGAGGGCATCACGTGGCAGTGGGAGAGCTTCCCCGAATACCTCGATGCCATCGAGAAGCGCCCGCTAGCAATCGATTTCGGGACCCAGATCGCGCACGGCGCGGTGCGTGGCTATGCGATGGGTGATCGCGGCGCCCGCAACGAGGAGGCCACCGCCGACGACATCGCGGCGATGGCCCGGATCGTCCAGGAAGCGATCGAGGCCGGCGCGCTCGGCTTCTCCACCTCGCGCACCGAGGGGCACCGCGCGATCGACGGCGAGGCCGTACCGGGAACGTATGCGGCGGAACAG
>DATJIX010000522.1:0-8876 GCA_035492865.1 Mycobacterium sp.
GCGGCGGCGGCCGAGGGCGCACTGCACCTGGAAGACATCCTGGCCCGCCGGATGCGAATCTCGATCGAGTACCCGCACCGCGGTGTGGACTGCGCGCGTGAGGTCGCCGAAGTCGTTGCGCCCGTGCTGGGTTGGAGCAGCGAGGACATCGACCGCGAGGTCGCCACATACATCGCGCGCGTCGACGCGGAGGTCCGGTCACAGGAACAACCTGACGACGAGTCCGCCGACGCATTGCGGGCCGCTGCGCCGGAGGCGCGGGCGGAGATTCTCGAGCCGGTACCCCTCAGTTGAAACCCGCGCCGTTGCCGGTGCGCGACGGCTTGGGCCCGGCGCGGGTGCGGTTACGCGGCGGCTTGGTGGTCGAGGAGTTCCGGTCCCGGTGGGGATCCGAGGCGGCCGCGAAAGTGCTTGCAGGAGAAGTGGTCTTGCCCGACGGCACGCCCGTCGGCGAAACCACGGTGTTGCCGCCCGGTGCGCACGTCTACTTCTATCGCGAATTGCGCGACGAGGTTCCCGTGCCGTTCGAGCTTCCGGTGCTCTACCGCGACGACGACATCGTGGTGGTCGACAAACCACACTTCCTTGCGACGATGCCGCGGGGACGGCACGTGGCGCAGACGGCCGTGGTCCGGTTGCGCCGCGAACTCGACCTGCCGGAACTGAGCCCGGCGCACCGGCTTGATCGGCTGACGGCCGGCGTGTTGTTGTTCACGACGCGCCGCGAGATACGGGGCGCGTATCAGACGCTGTTTTCCCGCGGCGAGGTTCGCAAGATGTATCTGGCGCGGGCGGCCGTTGATCCGAGTGTCGAGCTCCCGCGGGTGGTGCGCAATCGGATCGTCAAGCGACGCGGACAGTTACAGGCCGTCGAGGAATCCGGTGAGCCGAATGCCGAGACGCTGATAGAGCATCTGGGCGACGGACTGTACCGCTTGACGCCTCGCACCGGCCGCACCCACCAGTTGCGCCTGCACATGTCGTCGCTGGGCCTGCCGATCGTCAACGACCCGTGGTACCCAGACGTGATCGACGTCGCACCCGACGACTTCTCCACGCCGCTGCAACTACTGGCGCACACACTCGAGTTCGAGGATCCGGTCAGCGGGCATCATCGCGAATTCGTCAGCAGACGCACGTTGGTCACCGACGGTCGCCCGGATCCGTCCCCGCGGCGATCACCGCACGATTCCGGTCCGCCACCTGCTGAAGGTCCACTTTGATCACGCGCCGGTCGTAACTCATGAACCCGTTGACCTCGTTTTCGACGTCGGTGGTCTGGGTGTAGATCGCGCCGGACAATCCGCCATTGCGGATGACGTCTTCCAGGTCCTGACTGACCTTGACGTACCTTTCCGTCAACTTCGGCTGGCTGTCGGTCATCTCGTAGGCCTGCGGTGGTCCCGGCCACCGGTTCTTGTCGAGCACCAACCCGAGTCCGCCGTACTCGCCGTCCACCCTGACTCGCCGGTCGGGGTCGTTGGGTTTCACCAGCGGGCGGCCCGGACCGACATAGGTGTGATCGTCGTAGATGTCGCCGGCCCCGCTGTCGCCGCGCGACTTGCAGCAGTTGACCCCGCTGTTGGCGTCCACCATCCGCGTCGGGTCATTGGCTTTCACCGCACCGGCGATCCTCGCCGTGTCGTATTCGGCCCAACCCTCGTTGAACGGCACCCAGCCGACGATCGACGTGACGCTGCGCAGCTGATCGATCATCGCCATCAGCTCCCGCTCGAAATTCGCCTTCGCCTGAGGCGGCGGATCCGGCAGAGGCCCGACTGGAATATCGAGAGACACGTAGAGCGACGGCATGTCCTGCCAGACCAGCAGCCCGAGTTTGTCGGCCCAGTAGTACCAGCGCGCAGGCTCGACTTTCGCGTGCTTGCGGACGAAGTTCATCCCCAGCGCCTTGATCTGCTCCAGGTCGAACTTGAGCGCGTCATCGGTGGGCGCGGTGTAGAGCCCGTCGGGCCAATACCCCTGGTCCAGCGGGCCGTGCAGAAAGGTGATCTTGCCGTTCAACGCGATTCGCGGTCGGCCCTTCGCGTCGCTGACGGTGCCGATCGTGCGCAACCCGGCATAACTGGTCACCTCGTCAACGACGTTGCCCGATGGGCTCACCAGTCGCACCTTGAGGTCGTAGAGGTACGGATTCTCCGGACTCCACAGATGCGCGTTCGGCATCGGCAGACGCATCGTCTGGCCCGCCTTGCCGGACGAGATCGACACCACCGCGCCTCCCGGCTCGGAGACGACGATCTCGGCCCGCTCGTTTTTCGTGCCGGAAATCCTCGGTGTGACAGTCAGACTCGCTAGGTCCGGGGTGATGTCGAGCTTGTCGATGTGCGCGGTCTGCACCGGCTCGATCCAGACCGTCTGCCAGATGCCCGACGAACCGGTGTAGAACAGGCCGCCCGGCTTGTTGCGCTGCTTTCCGATAGGGAACGGGTTGGTTTCGTTGCGGTCATCGACCCGAACGGTGATCTCCTGGGTGCCCGGAAACCGCAGGGCCTTGGTGATGTCCGCGCTGAATTCGGTGTACCCGCCTTCATGGTGGGCGACTTCCTGGTTGTTCACCCACACGGTGGCGATCTGGTCGACGGCGCCGAAGTGCAGGAGCACGTGCTGGCCCCGCCAGTCGCTCGGCAGCTTGAACACCTTGCGGTACCACATCTGGTCGTCGTGGCGCTGAATGCCGGATAGCGCGGACTCGGTGGGGTAGGGCACCAGGATCCGCTCGGTGTAGTCGTTGGGCGCGGGCGGCGTCGCGTTCCCGTCGGGCCGGCCCGTGTAGCTCCACACCCCGTTGAGGTTCAGCCACTGCTTGCGGGCCATCTGCGGGCGCGGGTACTCGGGCAGCGCGTTGTCAGGTCCCACCAGGTGCGTCCACGGTGTGGACAAGGGCGGCGCCTTCGGCTGCTGCCAACTCACGACCGCGCTGGCCGGTGCATTGGCCGTCATGATGACTGCTAACAGGGCGAACCCCACAGCTGCGAAACGGCTGAGCCAGACCCGACTCGAGCTGAAGCGACGCGACGGGCCGAAGCCAGCGGACACGACAATTCCCCCCACATGTGGAAACCGGACAAAACGAGGTGCGACGCGTGCCCCCGCATACTCCGCACACAGCTCTTACCTAGCAAACGCATCAATCCGGTCGGCGATGAAGGAATCCGGCGGTTCCTCTGCGAGTTGCGCCGAAACGGATCGGGACGGTGCGGTTGTTGATGGCAATTTAGCTCAGGGTCGATCAAGATCGCTAGAGATTACGAAATGCAGTTTGCTCACTCACTTTTCATCGTATGGGTGCTAGGTGAAACGCTGACATCACGAGGCCGTACAGCGCTGCGAACACCAGGGTTATCGATCGGGTCGTCGGCGCCGTTACAGGCGGTCAGGCGGGCGATATTTCCATAGGGAGCAAAGCATATACGTCCTCGGTGCCGCTCCTGGTGATTTCTACCCCCGGCATGTCGACACCGCCGCTGAATCCTGAAACGGCGTGTGCCCGGACTACGGCGCAGGCAGGATGAGCCTGACCCGCGAAGGAGCCAACGTGAGCGCATCCCTGGAACCGACTCCGGATCAGATCGCAGCACTCGCCGCGCGGCCCGCCGACGAACCCGTCGTGATGATCAACCTGCTGCAGTTTCGGGCCGACGGCGGTAGGCAGAGTTATCTGCGGTACATGCAGGAAGTCGTTCCACACCTGCAGCGCGTCGGCGGCACGGTCCGCTACGCAGGCGAAGCTCCGACGGTCGTCATCGGTGAGGGCGAGAAGCCTTGGTGGGACGCCATTATCGTGGTCGAATATCCGTCGCCATCGGCCTTTCTCGACATGGTGACCAACGAGGAGTACCTGAAGGTGCACGAGCATCGAGCCGGTGGGCTGGACCGCGGCGACCTGATCGCCACGTCGATCTGGACAGGAGCGGAGTAGCACCGTGTACCTGATCACCGGCGCGGGCGGTGGCATCGGCAGTGTGAGCCGCCGCGTCGTGCAGTCGCTGCTCGACGACGGCGAGCAGGTGCGGGCGATGGTGCACCACGACGACGACCGGGCCGATGGGCTGCGCGCCATGGGCGCCGAGGTGATCGTCGGTGACCTGACAAGCGCGGGTGACATCGTCGCCGCAATGGACGGCGCGACGCGCATGTTCTTCAGCATGAGCGTGTCCCCGGATTACCTCCAGGCCACCGCGCAGGTCTGTGCGGTCGCACTCGACCGGGGGCGACTCGACGTGATCGTCAACATGTCGCAGATGACGGTGTCGCAGATGACGCTGACGAGCACGAGCGAGTCCAAACAGCACCGATTGCATTGGCTGGCCGAGCACGTTCTCAACTGGTCGGGGCTGCCGGTAATCCACGTCAGGCCAACCACTTTCCTCGACAACCCGATGTTCACCTTTCTGGCGAAGAAGTCCGTTCGTGAGCGCGGCGTGCTGGCACTGCCCTTCGGCTCGGCGCATACATCGCCCGTTACCGCCGACGATGTCGCGCGTGTCGTGGCCGCGTTGCTGCGCGACCCCGCCGCCCGGCTCGGCCAGGTGTTCGAACTGACCGGCCCCGAGGTGCTCGACATCAACGGGCTCGCCGAGCAGTACAGCCGCGGACTGAACCGGCCGGTCGCTGCTGAAGATCTGCCGCTCGATGAGTGGGAGCGCGAGGTACTCGAACCGGTAGGTCTGCCTGCCCATGTCCGCCAGCACATCGCGACGATGGCGCGGCTGCATCGGGACGGCCGGTATGACCGCGCCACCGACGAGGTGGAGCAGATCACCGGCCGGCCCGCTGAAACCGTTGAGCACTACGTGGCGGTCAATCCCGATCTGTTCTACTGAGCCGGTGAATCGGGAAGCCTTCGACCGTCTCTTCGACATGACCGGCCGCACCGTCGTCGTGACGGGCGGCACCAGAGGAATCGGCCTCGCACTCGCCGAGGGTTTTGTGTTGGCCGGCGCGCGCGTCGCGGTGGCCAGCCGCAAGCCCGACGCTTGCGAGCAGGCGGCCGAACACCTGCGCGGGCTTGGCGGAGAGGCGATCGGGGTGCCCACTCACCTCGGCGATGTCGACTCGCTCGGCACGCTCGTCGAGCGCACGGTCGACGAGTTCGGCGGCGTCGATGTGGTGGTGAACAACGCCGCCAATGCGCTCGCGCAGCCGTTGGGGGAGATGACCGTCGAAGCATGGACCAAGTCGTACGAGGTGAACCTGCGCGGCCCGGTGTTCCTGGTTCAGCAAGCCCTGCCTCATCTGAAGCAGAGCCAGCACGCTGCAATCTTGAACATGGTGTCCACGGGCGCTTTTCAGTTCGCACCTGTGGTGTCGATGTATGCCGCGGGCAAGGCCGCACTGCTGTCGTTCACCCGGTCGATGGCCGCCGACTTCGTCAAGTTCGGGATCCGGGTGAACGCACTTGCGCCAGGGCCCGTGGACACCGACATGATGCGCAACAACCCGCAGGCTGCGATCGACTACATGGTCGGCGGAACGTTGATGAGGCGGCTGGCTTCGCCAGACGAAATGATTGGCGCCGCACTGCTATTGACGTCGGACGCCGGTAGCTACATCACGGGACAGGTCATCATTGCCGACGGCGGCGGAACGCCGCGCTGAATCGTCACAGGAAGTAGTCGACGTAGCACGAGCCGACCTCGAACCGGCCGGTCTTCGGCTTCGGCATCCGCTTGCGCACGGCCGCAGGCACTTCGACGTCGCCTTCCGCCACCTTGATCTGGTCGCTGCGCACGACCGCGCTCTTCTCGGCGAGCGCATCGAGAAGGGGCCCACGGGGCACCTCGGTGCCCTTTGCCTCGGTGCCGTATGTGTCCTTCTCGGTTGAGCACATCGACACGAAGCCGCTACCCATCGCCTCAAGTGCCGGTATCGGTGTGGCGTTGGTGCTTCCGTGGTGGCCGACCTTGTAGAAGTCGATGTTGCGCAGGATCTTCTTGCTGTCCTTCGTCACTTCCAGGCCGGTCGGGTCCTCAGCAGGCTCGTCTTCGTCGTAAAGCCAGTACTCCCAGTTTCCGGCCTGGGCGTCGCCTGCGAACAGAAGCTGCTTGCCCTGCCAGCCGAACAGCACGACGAGGCTCTGGTTGTTCAGGAAGTCCTCCAGCATCGAGGCCGCCAGGTACAGCGCGGCAGGTGTGGACGAGCGAACACCGTCCTCCAGGGCGTTCGGTGTGTGCCACTCGCGGAAGCTCGACGCTGGGTAATCGTCATGGGAGGCCGTGTATTTGGGTTCGAACGGCATCAAGCCCTGGCTCGGCTCGCCGTCGTCGGCCCGGTTCTGATTGTCGAGGTATTGCCCGACGCCCTTCTCGAGATCCATCAGCTTCATGAAGTCCAGTTCGTCGACGGGCGGCGGCCCGAGGATCTGGGCGGTCAGGCCCGCCTTCTGAAGGGCGGACGGCAGTTTCGCCTTGTCTCCCTTGGTGAGGTACTGCGGCTTGACGCCCAATTTCGTCTTCAGAAGCTCCAGCGACTTGGCGTTGGATCCACCACCCGGACTTTCGCCCGTCGCGTTCAGCACGAAGCTCTGGATCTGCTCGCTGATCGCATCGTCGCGTCCCGCGAGCGCGGCGCCGAGGTTGAGTGCGACGTTTTGCAGATCGTCTTGGAACTTTTGCACCTTGTCGTCGTACTCGGTTTCCCAAATCGGCATCCAGATCGCGTCGACGGAGAACTTCTCGAACTCCTTTGCGCAGCGGCTGAATCCGACGATGTGATCCGCGTGGCGGTGGGTGACGATGATCAAAGCCAGTTTCGACTCCGTCTCAGCGGCCATGTGCCTGACGGCGGTCTTGATGGTTGCGATGTCGCCCGTGCCGGATTTTCCTTTGAAGACCCCGCAGTCCACGACGATGTGCTTCGGTCCCGACTCCGTCGGAACCGTGATCAGGAAGAAATCGCCGAAACCGACGCGGTACATGCGGATGCGCAAGGACTTCGCCATGATCAGAATCCCCCGTGGGTGACCGCGAAGTCGATCTGCAAGCGGTCGGTATCGTCGCCGGGGCCGAGCCCGAGCCGAGCGAATTGGGCGCGCTGCTGTTTCGCCCGGTCCTCACCGACACGACCGCCCAGGTGCTTGGCGATCACATAGCGCACCAGGCCGTAGTCGGTCGGCTCGCCCTTGGCTTCGCGCTGTCTCAGCTCGGCGAGCGGCGGCTTGGAGATGATGATTGTGGCGCCGCCCAGTAACGGAAATTGCCCCTGGTGAGGGTGGTCCGGATCGAACGGCACCGTCTTCTCCTGGATGGCCTCGACCACCATGTCGGTGCGTAGGCTGCCGTCCTGGTTGATCCGGAACACCGGGTGAAACGAAGGAAAGCGCACCGGCCACGCCGGATCGAAGCCGAGTGCTGCGGCGTGCGTAGACATGAAATCGTTGAGCGCTTGTCTGCAGTCGTCCTTCTGCTTCGACGTGAGGCCGTTGGGATCGCCGAACTCCAACCCGTCGACCGTGATGCGGTCGGGGAAGCGCGGCCACGCGATCGCGACGTCGGAGAAATACGCCGAACCGTCTGGCACGATCCCTCGCACCCGGAACGCCTGCATGAACGCGTCGCGCAGACCGGCATCGTCGTCGGGGTGCAGATCGATGTCCGAGGTGATCACCGCGCGCAGGAAGTCACCGAAAGTGACGTCCACGGGCGGGCAGTAGTCCAGCGCGCGCACGCATACCTTGAAGAAGATGTCGGCCGTGCTGCTGGCCTTCTCGGAAAGAAGGCGAGTGAGCGCATCCGGCAACGTGTCCTCCGGTGCCCGGGCGACACCGCTGCGGTAGATCCGGAAGAGGTCACCGCTCTGGCGCATGTAGATCGAGAAGAACGCGTCGAAGATCGCGGAGACGAGAATGGAGCCGCGAGCATGCGGTTCCATCCTCTTCTTGATGTCGTCCGAGTTCGGAGGTGTGTCGAGCGCGGAACGCAACCCCTTGCTCCGGCCGGATGCCTCGCCGAACTGCTGAGCAAGGTCGACCAGCGGATTGCGCTCGGCCATCTGCGCGGTGATGGACGGGGTGGCGCCCGCAGCCAACGGTGCGGTGGCGGCGAGTTGACTCTGGAAAAGTGCGCCGCCGGTGCGCTGGATCGCATCCAGCAGCACTTCGGTGTGTGAGAAGTGACGGAACAACGCCACGACGTCGGCGAACGCTTCATGGAAAGCGGCCACGTCGGGGTTGGTCTGCTCCATGAAATGACCGCGAATCCCGTCGACGATCGCATGGGTCATCTCGTGCACGATGATGTCGTGTGACAGGCACGTGAATACCGTCTGGCCCGGCAGATTTCGGCCCTGGTTGACCTTCTGGGCCTTGAAGTAGCCGAACAGAATTCCGCGCGCGCGGGGGCTGTAGAACGCGTTGGCTGCGAGCATCGCGTGCGGATACAGATTCAGCGTCCGGATATTGCTCTGCTTGCGTACCTCGTGATCGTCAGAGTCGACCCGACGCCAGTGGATGCGTCTGCCGAGGGCCTTCTCGAAGTTCGAGATGGTGTCGGTGGCGACGGCGTACACCATCTGCTGATGAAACCGCGGATCGGCCTCGTTCGGGTCAAGGCCGCCCCTGATCAGAATGCGCGGGTCGTCGAGGTTTACCGGCGCGTAGTACGTGTCGTTCGTGGCGTCGTAGTCCACGACCGCGATCCCGCCCGGGGTCCAGTTCTTCACCACGGGTCCCGGCTCGAGTTCCTCATACCGGATCGTCATCGACATCTGGTTGCCCAGAAGCCTGCCGCGGCTCGGATCGAACGCGAAAACCTTGAGGGGCCGGGTTTGTGGCGCGCCGAGGTCTGGCATCTCGTCGCGTTGATCGTCTTGCGCCCCCATGAGCGCCCCCCGTGATCGTCGTTCGCTAGGGCTCGGAG
>DATJIX010000523.1:0-17407 GCA_035492865.1 Mycobacterium sp.
GACCCGCTCGCAGGCGCGCACGCGGCGTTTGCCATGTTGGCGGCGTTGGAATTTGCCGACCGTACCGGTCGCGGCCAACTCGTCGAAGTGCCGATGATCGAGACCGTGCTGAACGTGACCGCCACGCAGACAATCGAATTCGAGGTCCTTGGCGAGGTGCTGTCGCGGCGCGGCAACCGCGGCCATCCCAGCGCAACGCAGGACATCTACCAATGCGCGGGAGACGACAGCTGGATCGCGATATGCGGGCCGCCCGAGGCGTTATCGGACCTCGCCGACGGCGACGTCGCCGCATGGGTTGCCGCCCGCGACGTCGATACTGCCGTCGATGTGCTTGCAAGGGCCGGAATTCCGGCCGCCGCAGTCGTGTCGCCGACCCTGGTGACGGAGAACCCGCAACTGGATTATCGGGGATTCTTCGAGCGGCTGACACACCCACGGACCGGCGAAATGCTGTACCCGACCCCGCCGTTCGCGCTGCTCGACGGCGCCGCCCGGTGGCTGCACCGCACGCCACCGACGCTGGGTCAGCACAACCGCGAGGTGCTGACCGAACTGTGCGGGCTGACCGGTGAGGATCTCGAACGGTTGGCCGCCCAGGGCGTGATCGGCACCCGACCGAAGGGCCTGTGATGGGGTCGTTCGACGTGCTTCTGGACAACGAGCGCGCCCAGCTCGACGCGTTTGTCGAGGAGTACCGCAGCGCCATCGAGAACACACTTGATGGCCTCACCGACGAGCAAGCCCGTCGCCGGCTGGTGCCCTCCGCGACGACGCTGCTGGGGCTGCTCAAACACGTCGCCTGGATGCAGCGAGTGTGGTTCGAGGAGTGCATCGGCGGTAGGCCCCGGCAGGAACTCGGCCTGGTGAACACGCCAGAGCAGTCTTTCCAACTCGCAGACCACGACACCGTTGCCAGCGTCAAGGCGGCCCATATGCAGGCGTGCGCGACGGCCCGGGCGGTCGTTGCCGACCTCTCGCTGGACGCCGTCGTGACGGGCCACCGCGGCGGGCCCCGCACAGTGCACTGGGTGTATCTGCAGGTGCTGCGCGAACTGGCGCACCACTGCGGTCACGCCGACATCCTGCGCGAACAGATACTCGTCGGCTGACTTCTGAGGACGGTCTAGCGCGCCCGCAACGAGATCGGCATCGCGTCGAAGATCGACATGTTGTTGGTCAGGTTCGGGTAGCTGACCGTCGGCCGGCCCAGGGTGATGTCGTCTGCGCGACAGAGCAATTCGTCGAGCACGGCGCGGATCTCGGCGCGCGCCAGCATGGCGCCGAGGCAGTGGTGCGGCCCGCCGCCGCCGAACGTCACGTGCTGGTTGTCCGCACGGCCGATGTCGAACGTGAACGGATCGGCGAACACCTCTTCGTCGCGGTTGGCCGAGCGCAGCATCGACACCACCCGTTCACCCTTCGGAATGGTGACACCGTCGATCTCGACGTCGACCTTGGTGCTGCGCGTCCAGAACGCCACCGGAGTAGCCCAGCGCAGCACTTCCTCGACCGCCGTCGACCTGACCGCCTCCTCGGCGCGATAGCGCGCGATCTGCGCCGGGTCGGCGACGAACGCCTGCAGTCCGGACGCCAGCGCATTCTTCGTGGTGTCGCTGCCCGCGAAAGTCAGCACGTAGAAGAAGATCTCGAGCTCATTGGCCGGGATCGACAGCTGCTCGCCGTTCTCGTCGGTGACGACCGCGGTGGCCAGCGTGCTCCAGATGTCGTCGGTTGGATTGCGCCGCTTCTCCGCGGTGAGTTCGAGTGCGTAGGTGAAGACCTTGCCGAACAGCTCGAGCTGCTCCTGTTCGGTCGCACGCGCGTCAGGTGAATTGGCCGCCTTGAGAATCCGGTCCAGCGTGTCGAAGATCTCCGACCGGTCGTCGTCGGGGATCCCGATGATGTCGCCGATCACGGTCATCGGCAGCACGTCCGCGACGTCCTCGATCCAGTCCCCGCCGCCGGCCGCGAGCAGCCGGTCGATCAACGATGCCGCCCGCGTGCGGATGCCCTCCTCCAGCTTGCCGATGGCCTTCGGGGTGAACGCGTGTGACATCACCCTGCGCCGCTTGGTCAGCTCGGGCGGGTCCATGTGGATGATCGTCGGAAAGTCCGTCATCACGCCGATGGCTTGGATGAGGGGGCCGTCAGTCGCGGTGAACGAATCGGTATCGCGGTGAATCCGCTGCGCATGCCGGTGCTTGGTCGTCATCCAGAAGTCTCGTTTCACCGTCTTGGCGACGCCCTCGGTCAGCTCGTGATGGAAGATCGGCCGTTCGCGGCGCAGTTCGGCGAACAGATCGTCGGGAAAACCGTTCTGCCACAAGGCGGAATCCGAAAGGTCGACTGGTGTGGTCGTGGGCATGCTGGCTCCTGGTTCGGCTGTCCTTGACCTAGAATGCTTAAAATAGTAACAATAGACGTTGGACAGGCTCTGACCTGCCCAATTGGCGTGCGGACGGAGAGAACAGTGGCGGAGATGGTCGAGGACACCACGGACCCGTCGGAGCGCGAGTTCGGGCCCAGCGGCATCAGCCTCTCGAAGTACCGCTTCCCGACGGGCTGGTTCATCGTCGGGTTCGCCTCCGAGCTGACCCCCGGCCAGGTCAAGCGCGCCCACTACTTCGGCGAGGAACTTGTCATCTTCCGCACCGAATCAGGGCAGATCAGCGTGCTCGACGCCTACTGCCAGCACCTCGGCGCGAACATGGGCGTCGGTGGCACCGTCGAAGGCGAGCGCATCGTCTGCCCCTGGCACGGCTGGCGCTGGAACGGCGACGGCACGAATGCGCTGATCCCGTACAGCAAGATCGGATGCAAACAGAACGTCCGGATCAAGACCTATCCGGTCGCCGAGTGGTACGGCTTCATCCTCGTCTGGCACGAGCGGCACGGCCGCGCACCGTATTGGCAGCCTCCGGTGCTACCCGAATTGGAGACCGACGAGTACTACCCCCTTCACCCGCACACCCGGATGGTCAACCGGGTCAAGGTGCACG
Source organism: Mycobacterium sp. (assembly GCA_035492865.1). Classification (GTDB taxonomy): domain Bacteria; phylum Actinomycetota; class Actinomycetes; order Mycobacteriales; family Mycobacteriaceae; genus Mycobacterium. Next base: position 3,003 of record DATJIX010000523.1, read on the forward strand.
CGCAGATGATCATCGAGAACGCCGCAGATCCCTACCACGTGCAATATGTGCACAAGGCGGCCAACCCGGCGAACACCGCCTCGTTCGAGGTGAGCGGTTACCACTTGCACGCCACCGTGAACGCGGACTTCGGTGGCGGACGGGCCAAGACGTGGCTGACACCGAACGGCCCCGTCGAGGCCAAGATCATCTACGACAACTACTCACTGGGACTCGGCGTGGTGCGCTTCCCGTCGGATCTCGTCGCGACGGTTCAGGTGACCGGCCAGACCCCGGTCGACGAGGACTACACCGACTACTTCTACACGCAGGCCTCGATCCGCGAGCCGGGTGACACCGGCGACAAGCCAACCGGCCGCGCCGCGAAGTTCCTGCAGCTCCAGCAGGAAGTGATCAAACAGGACTTCTTCACCTGGGAGAACATGAAATACCTCGAGAAGCCCAACCTCGCGCCCGAGGAGGCGCGGGACTACGCCGCGTTGCGGCGGTGGGCGCATCGGTTCTATCCGGGCGAAGAGCCTGCCGCCATCGATTTCGGCTACACCGCCGACGGCGAACCCGACCCGGCTGCAGCGAGGGTCTAATGCCCGACGCGGGCTACACCGTCCCTGCGGTCCTCGACCTGCGCGCGCAGCAATTCGGCGACCGCGTGATGATGTCGATCGCCGGAACGCCCGTCACCTTTGCCCAGATGCGGGACCGATCGTGCGCCGCGGCCAATGTGCTTGCGGGTCTTGGCGTCAAGCGGGGCGAGACCGTCGCGCTGTTCACCGGCACCTGTCCGGAGTGGGTGTACTTCTGGCTCGGCGCGGCGCGCATCGGCGCGGTGCCCGCGGCGGTCAACGCCGCGAGCAAGGGCGATTTCCTCCTGCACACGCTTCGGCTGTCCAGGGCCGCGGTGGTGATCACCGACGATGACCGCCACCCCCGCCTCACTGAAGTGGCCGACGACGTCGACACGCTGAGATCGGTTCTGGTCCAGGGTGATTCGCTGACCGACGCGCTCAACGCCGCGTCGGTTGAGCCACCGCAGGGTGTCGAAGCGGAACCCACCGACATCGCGCTGTTCTTCACGTCAGGCACGACGGGACCGTCGAAGGCCGTCGTCACCACATGGCACTACCTGTTCACCGCGGCGGCCGCCGCCGCGGCCGCGTGGGAACTCGCGGCGGGCGAGACGCTGTGGACCGCCATGCCGCTGTTTCATCTGAGCGCCGCGCCGACGGTGCTGACGCCGATGCTCATCGGCGGCACCAGCGTGCTCGCCGCGGCGTTCCATCCGAGCGAGGTGTGGGACGAGATACGGTCCTGCGGTGCCGTGGGTCTCGCAGGCGCGGGCGCAATGGTGTCGATGCTGTGGAGCCTGCCGCCCCATCCCCGCGATGCCGAGGTGGGCGTGCGCTTCATCTCGGCGGCGCCCATCGCGGCCAACATGTACCGCGCCATCGAGGAGCGTTACCGCTGCCGCATCGTGACCATGTACGGCATGACCGAAGCGTTCCCGATCGCGTACAAGACGGTGTCGGACGAGGGCGTGCCGGGGACTTCTGGGCGGGTCAACCCAGCCTTTGAAATCAGAATCGTCGATCTGCACGGAGAGCCCGTACCTGAGGGTATGGTAGGGGAAATTGCCTGCCGGGCGCGGGCACCACATGCGATGAGCGAGGGGTATGTGGCGCCGGCGTCTGGCGGGCCACCCTTGCAGGTCGACCCCCATCCTGAGTGGTTCCGCACCGGAGACCTGGGCTCGCTGGACGGTCACGGCAACCTGACGTACGTCGACCGGGTCAAGGACTCGTTGCGAAGGCGTGGCGAGAACGTCTCCTCGGTCGAAGTCGAGCAGATCGTGATGCGTCACCCGGCGGTGCTGGAGGCGGCGGCGGTCGGTGTGCCGAGTGAGCTCGGCGAGGACGACATCCTGGTCCTCGTGACGGTGCGACCTGGTGCGGTCGTCGACTACTCCGAGCTGCTGGACTACTGCTCGTCCCGGATGCCGTACTTCTGCGTGCCGCGCTACCTCGAGGTGCTCGACGAGATTCCGAAGAACGTCATCGGGCGCGTGCGCAAGGACGTGCTCCGAAACAGGGGACTGGGCGCAGGTGCCTGGGACCGCGACGCGCACGGCTACGTGTTGAGCCGATAGGACGGAGACAACCACATGACGTTGACGTACCAACAGCAGTACGTGCTGGACGGGCTGGCGGGCCGGGCGGCCATCCTGAATCTCGATGCGCGTTATGACCGCGCGTACTCAGCCGGTGACCTGGACGGCTGGATCACCACCTTCCGGCACTCCGGCGCCACGGTTGTTCGTGGCGGGCAGAGGTTCACCGACCTGCGAGCAGCGTTCAACGGCGGCGGCGGCAAGAGGCTTGTCACCGTCGACCATGAGATAACGGTCGACGGGGTCGAAGCCAGACAGCAGTGTGTCGGGTTGGTGTTCGTCGGCGCGGAACTCGTTGCCACGGGTCTCTATACCGACGAACTCATCTACGAGCGCGGTGGTTGGTACTTCACCTCACGCGAGCTGGCATGGGATCTCGCGCCTCGGGATAGCGCGCTGCCGGTGTGACAGCAGAGCTCAGCTACGAATTCGCGTTCGGCACATACGAGGACGCACTTCGGATGATCGGCACGCGAACAGAGCCGCGGTTCGCGGGCACCGCCGTAAGTGGGGCTCGTATTCAGCATTTCGCGTCGATGGTGCGTGACCCCAACCCGTCGTACTGGGATGCCGAGTTCGCGACGTCGGCATGGGGAGGCCTCGTCGCGCCACCGGCGTTGCTCATCGGCCTGCTGATGCCGCCGCCGTGGGTTCCCGACGGCGGGCCTCCCACCGCCTCGATAGCGGTCCGGGTGCCGCTGCCCGGCACCGCGATCATCAACGCCGCCAACGACGCCGAATATCTGACGCCGGTGCTGGAGGGCGACATGCTCAGCGTGGTCGAGGAAGTGGTGTCGGTGTCGCCGGAGAAGACGACCCGACTCGGCGCAGGGCACTTCATCGAGACGCGGGAGACCTACTACCGCGACGACGGGACCGTCATCGCGATCTGCACCAACACGTTGTTCCGTTTCACCCCGGCAGGCGACCGATGACGTGGGATGACGTGGTGGTGTCTGCCCAGCTGCCCGAGGTCATAGACCCGATCAGTTACGAACGGGTGGTGATGAACGCGGGCACGACGTGGGACTACGTGCCGTGGCATTTCAATCCGCAGTACGCCAAAGATCACGGGCACCCAACGATTTTCGTCAACACCATGCATTTGGCCGGGTTCATCGACCGGATCGCCACCGACTTCGGCGGCCCGCACAGCCGGGTGATCAGGCGCAAGGTGTCGCTGCTCGGCTCGATCTATGCGGGCGATTCGATGGTGGCCCGCGGCCGGGTGGTCGACAAGCGCATCGACACCGCAGGCGACGCGCCGCGGTACCTGGTGGACCTCGAGGTCGCCATCTTCAACCAGCGCGACGAATTGTGCTGTCCCGCAGAGGTGACAGTCGAACTGGCGGGCTAGCTTTCGGCTGGCCGAGTGGCCACTTGTGACACGCTTTTCACGTCGTAGCGTGGCATAAGTGGCCACTGGGCGGTGTCATCGGCTCAGCTGAGCTCTGGCAGCTTGTCCGCACTGACCGTCGACTGCAGTTCGACGTATTCGGACAATCCCTCGGACCCGAATTCGCGCCCGATGCCGGACTGTTTGAATCCGCCGAACGGAGCGGTGGTGTCGAGGGTGTACATGTTGATCCCGAAAGTGCCTGTGCGAACTTGCTCGGCGATGTTCAACCCGTGGGCGACATCTGCCGTCCATACCGATCCGCCCAACCCGTAGTCGCTGTCGTTGGCGATTCGGACGGCGTCCTTCTCGTCGGAGTACCTGAGCACGGTCAGCACGGGGCCGAAGATCTCCTCACGCGCGATCCGCATCTGGTTGTTCGCGTCCGCGAACAACGTCGGCTGAACGTACCAACCGCGATCGCGCGGTTTGTCCGCACCGCCCAACACGATTCGTGCGCCTTCGTCGACACCGGTCCTGATATAGCCCTGCACGCGGTCCTGCTGCCGCTGCGCGACGAGCGGTCCCACGTCGGTGTCGTCGTCGGCAGGATCACCGACCTGCAGGCCCGCCATCATCTCCGCGAGCGCATCGACGACCTCATCGTGGCGGCGCTCGCTGACCAGGATCCTGGTCTGTGCCACGCACGCCTGGCCGTTGTTCATCAGGCTCGCCATCTTCAGATGCTTGACGGTGTGGTCGATGTCGGCGTCGTCGAGGATGATCGCCGCCGACTTGCCCCCGAGTTCGAGGCTCACCCGCTTGAGCTGCTCGCCGCACAGCGCGGCTATCCGCCTGCCGGTCGACGAGGAGCCGGTGAACGAGATCTTGTCCACCTCGGGATGGCGGACCAGGGCTTCGCCTGTCTCGCGGCCGCCGGGAATGATCGATACCACGCCCTCGGGCAGGTCGATCTCGTCAAGCATCTCGGCCAACCACAGTGCGTCCAAGGGTGTTTCGGGTGCCGGCTTGACCACGACGGTGCAGCCCGCGATCAGTGCGGGAATGAGCTTCGGCATGATCAGGAACTGCGGGACATTCCACGGCACTATCGCCCCGACGACACCGACCGGTGCCCGGCGCACGTGCACCTCGCCGAACAGGCCCTTTCGCCGTTCGGCCCAAGGGAACTCGCGCGCCGTTGCCAGGTTCAGATGCATCTGGGCCACCGCACCCGTGGCCTGCCCGAGCTTGCTGAAGCTGCGCGGCGAACCCATCTCGGCCGTGATCAGGTCGGCCATCTCGTCGGTGTGACCGCTGTAGACGGCGGCCAGCTTCTCGATCTTCTCCATCCGCTCGAAGGGCGTCAGCCGGGGCCACGGGCCCTCGTCGAACGCGATCCTGGCGGCCGTCACCGCCTTGTCGACGTCCTCGGGCGACGCCTCGGGTGTCTCGCCGATGGGTTCCTCGCTGTGCGGTGAGACCACCGACAGCCGCTGCCCGGTGGCGGGCTCCCGCCACCGACCGCCGATGTAGAGCTTGTCGTAGACAAGGGATCTCACGGATGCGCCTCCTCGTAGGATTGCCGCGCCCAGGCGCGGAACTCGGTGATCGCGCCTTCGCCGCGGGCCAGCTGCGGACGGTCGCGATAGATCTTGTTCTCCCAGATCGGGATGTCCTGTTCGATCTGCTTGCAGAAATCGCGCGCGAACCCAAGACCCATCCGCGTCATCTCGCCGGTCTGTGGGTCGGTCTGCACAAAGAACGTATAGCGGGCGTCGACGAACTCACCGTCGATCGGTGTGACGGTCAGCAGCGTGCACGACCGGCCAAGCCCGCGGTGGCGGACCACATCGAGCCCCATGCCGAACAGCTCCGAGTCGACCGCCCCCGACACCGGACCGCGCGGGGTCTGAAACGTCACCTCCGCGACGGCGCGCAGGCGGTGGCCTTCGGTTTCCAGATCGAGATCGCCGAACCCCGATACCCCGTGCACGGTCGCGAAATGCGCTATGTCAACGGTGTTTTCGAACACCTCTTGCGGATGCGACCGGAACCGCCAGCGGGCGGACTCCGGCGCATGGAAGACGAATGCCGCGTCGTCGCTCTCGGGGACCTTGGGCAGCTCCCATTCGGGTTCGGTGGAGCTCTGCGAGTGCCAGACGAAGATCGCGCCTGCGCGCTCGACCGTCGGCCAGGACCGCAGCCGTGCGGTGCGATTCACCGTCTTCGCATACGGAATCTCGACATTCGACCCCGCGCCGTCGAAGCGCCAGCCGTGAAACGGGCAGATGATGCAGTCGTCGGCCACGGTGCCGCCGACGGCGATGTCGGCGCCCAGGTGTGGGCAGTACGCGTCGAGCACATAGGGGTTTCCGGAGTCGCCGCGGTAGCAGATCAGTCGCCTGCCGAAATAGTGCAGGCCCACCACTTGTCCCGGCTCGACCTCTCGGCTGTAGGCGACCTGAAACCAGCCCTTGGGGTAGGCGTCGAACGGAAAGCGCTTGCCGATGTCATTCATCATGGCGTCACCGCCCGTCTAGACCGCTAAAGTTGCTATTGCTGTAAACATAGCAAAAAAGGCAGGTGCCGTGGACAACCTCGACTGGCGTGCGTATCCCTTCGATCTGGTGCCGGGGGACCCGCAGCTGTCCTTCCCTGCCGCGGAAGGCAATCACCCCGATTTCGCGTCCGATACCTGGTTCATCGCGGGTGAACTGACGGCGGAGAGCGGGCGCGAATTCGCGTTCCTGACGATCTTCAACAAGAACCGGCCCGGCGGCGGCATCGTCGCCGACTTCTACACGTTTGCGCTGTTCGATGTCGACAACGGCACCTACGGCACACACACGGACTACGACATGCCCCCCGCCAATATGGAGCCGGGGGCCACCGCGAAAATGACCTTCGCCGATGGTCACCTCGATCTGACGTATGCAGACGGGGCGGGCACCGCGGTCTGGCGCACCTGTCGCGATGAGCAGGACCGATTGCTGCCCTACACCTACGACATCGAGTTGGTGGGCACCGATCAGACGGGTGCCGTCATGCGACTGGACCTGCACGTCACGCCGTCGCGCGCCCCTGTTCCGCTTGGCGCCGCCGCATACAACGGAAAGATCGAATGCTTCGGCCAGCCCGATACCTACTCCTACTTCCAGACCGGCTTGGTGATGGCAGGGACGCTGTCGTGGGGACAGACCATCGAGACGGTCAGGGGCGACTCGGGGCACGTCGACCGGCAGTGGTTCCCGAAAGTCGCCAACGACGGCGGGCCAACCGGCGATATCCGCTCGCGGGCGCACGAGTGGCGCACCATCAACCTCGACAACGGCGTCGACCTGTCCATTTGGCGGCAGTTCGATCGCACGGATCACAATGCACTGCAACCGTTCTCGGGCGCAACGACGAGTTCCCCCGACGCCGAGCCGGAGTACGCCGATGACATCGAGGTCAGCATCGACAGCTACGTGCGCTGGCCGGACGAGGTCAAGACGTTGGTCCCGCCGCCATCTGAGGTGCGGTACATGCCCGACCGGCATCGACTGACCTCACGCACACTCGACCTCGACCTGACGGGTGAGCCGTTGGTGCCCGCGCCTGCGCACGGGTTGCCACTGGAGTACATGGAGGGCCCGTATCGATATCGCGGGACCTTCCGGGGAGAGCCGGTGAGCGGCTTCGCGTTCTACGAGCGTTCGCTCGCGTTGTACCGGGACTGGGAGTTGGCCGAGATCGCCGACGCCCAGGTCTGATGGCGGTGTTGCAGTCCGGGCTCGTTGCGGCCGAACACAAGACGTTCGCGCGCACCTGACTCGAGGTTGGCCTGCAGGCCGGCGACGAGCGCATAATCCTCGTCGCGCACGGTGGCGTGCGCGTAGTCGAACACCGCGGCCGCGCCCGCGGCCGTCGACTCATCGGACAGATCCAGCGGGGTGGAGTTCTGGTGCACGGTGATCGACCGGCCCGGCGCGTCGGCGGGGTAGACGCGGAACAGTTCGCCGTTGGCGATCGTGCACGATAGAACGATATTGGGAAACAGGGCGTAGATGACCACCATCGCCTGCAGTGGGTCCCACTGTTCCTCGGGAACATTCTCCAGATCCAGAATTCCGTTGAGCGGGAAGACAAGTCGGTGGTGCGGGCCGAACGAGTCGAACACGGTGCAATTGCTGCGTGCGATGGTCGCGAACGTGTTCTTGTGCACCGTCGCGAAGTGGTAGTTCTCGGCGAAGGTGTCGATCGCGAGCTTCCAGTTGATCGGGCAGTCGAGCACCTTCTCGCCAAGCGGCGCCCAGCGCCCAATGCCCCAGGAGTCCAGTTCGTCGGCGAGGGGCCCGAGGAACGCGGGGATGTCCAGCGTCGCGTCGCGGTCCAGCGATATCCACAGGAAGCCCGCACATTCCGCGGCGGGCAGCTCGGTCAGTTTCATTGGGCCCGAGGAGGTTTCGGGAAAGCCCTCCTTGCCTGGGACGCCGACGAGATTACCGTCGAGGTCGTAGGTCCACGAGTGGTAGGGACACGCCAGCCGGCGTGCGGCCCCGCAGCCCTCGGCGATGCGTGACTGCCGGTGCAGACAGACGTTGTCGAACGCCCGCACCGTCTCGTCGGCGCCGCGGGTCAACAGGATGGACCGACCCATCACGGTCTTGGTGCAGTACGTACCCGGCCGGGGGAGTTCGGACGAATAGCCGACGAGTTGCGGGCTGGCCATCAGCATTGCCGCATCGAGTGCGTGCCGTTCGTCCGATGTGTAGGTGTCGGCGGCGACGGTGTGCTCGGCCTGCGCGAGGTCGGTGGTCTTGTCGCGTGCGAGCTTGACAGCGCGACGGGTGAGGTCGATGAGCTGGTCGCGATCCATGGAAGCCTATTCTTGCTGTTTTAATAACAATTGCCAACCGTCGACGAAAAGTGACTGGTGATGCTCCTGTTGCGCGTATCGTCCGCTGAATCCAGGGTCGGGATGACGTGAAGGGGCGGCCATGGCGTTCATCGGAGGGAAGTCCAGCGGCTGGGTGAAGCGGTTCGCGGTCGCCGCGTTCGCAACCGCCCTGGCACCCAGCCTGGTCAGCTTCGCAGGCGGAACGGCGACGGCTGGGGCATTCTCCAGCCCCGGGCTACCGATCGAGTACCTGGATGTCCCCTCGCAGGGCATGGGGCGCAACATCAAGGTCGAATTCCTGAGCGGCGGTGCCACCGCCCCCGCACTGTATTTGCTGGACAGCATGGAGGCCGGTGACGACTTCAACGGCTGGGACATCAACACCCAGGCGTTCGACTGGTACCACGGGTCGGGGTTGTCGGTGGTGATGCCGGTCGGCGGCAAGTCGAGTTTCTACAGCGACTGGTACGGCCCGGCCTCAGGCAACGGCGGTACGTACACCTACAAGTGGGAAACATTCCTCACCCGGGAACTACCGGCCTGGCTGGCCGCCAACAAGGGCACTCCGCAGACCGGAAACGCGATCGTCGGCTTCTCGATGGGCGGATCCTCGGCACTGGTGCTTGCCACCTACCACCCGCAACAGTTCATCTACGCCGGATCCCTTTCGGGTTTTTTGAACCTTTCGGCGGACCCCGGCCAAGTCGGTATCGCGATGACGTGGAACGGCGGCTTCGGTCGCGACGCGATGTGGGGCCCGCCCGGTGACCCGGCCTGGGCCCGCAACGATCCCACCGTTCAGGCAGGCAGGCTGGCCGCCAACGGCACCCGGCTGTGGATCTATTGCGGCAACGGCACACCCTCCGATCCTGCGCTGGCCAGCCCGGACGCCCCCATCGGCGGACTCGGCTTTCTCGAAGGCATGGCGACCGACTCCGACCACGCCTTCGCCGACGCCTACATCGCCGCAGGCGGAAACAACGCCGTGTTCAACTTCCCTGACGGCATCCACGCCTGGGGTTACGCGGGCCAGCAGCTGCAACAGATGAAGCCCGACATGCAGCGGGTGCTCGGCGCGACGCCCGCCACGCAGGCGTGAGCCGGTGGATGGCGCGAGCCGAGCGCACTGTTTCCGACGAGATCCCTGCACCGCCCGACGCGGTTCGTGATTTCTACGTAGACCTCGACAACATCAAACGCATCCATCCGCTGGTGGTTGCGGTGCGCGCGACGGACCGGCAAGACACCGGGGACGGATACGTTCAGAGCTATCGGGTGCAGGACCGGATTCCCTTGGGCCCGTTGCACTTACGCATCAGCTATGTGGCGCGGCTGCAGGTGCCGAAAGTCGGCGATGTGACAGCGGACGCATTTCAGTTCCCTCGGGTTCGACTGCACACCAGGGTGACGTTCGAGCCGATCGACACCGGAACGCGGATCACCGAGCACATGCGCATCGACGCACCGCGCGCGTTGGCGGCGATGACCGTCCGCGAGGCGGTCAAGGCGCACACCGCCATGCTGGCGGGAATGCGCGGCTGCTTCGAGTGACTACTCGGTGCTCTCCGTCGCATCGAGCACGCTGACCGCGATGCCGTAGGGCAGGAAGCGGACCTTGCGCGTCGGGTCGGTATTCGTCTTGTTCGCTCGAAGCGCATCGAGTTCGGTCGGATACACCTGCTCGATGTGGGCGCCGCCGTCGTCGTCGACGGTGTAGATCGCCCACACGCCGTCGCCGGTCTCGCCCGTCGTCTCCGGCTCAGTTCTGGGCCGGGACTGCCGTGCGAATTCCTCGAAGATCGTGGACCAGCCTGCGCGTTCACCGGACGTCGTGAAGAACCGGCTGGCTCCTTCGAGCGCGTCGCGCAAGCCCTCGCCCGCCTCGCGGACGACGCGATCGAACTCCTCGGGATCGAACCCGAAAGGCCCGTTGCTGCTCATTGCGGTTCCTCCTGCTAGGCCGTGGACCGCGACGTTGCGGTAACCCCAGTGTGCCTGCGCGCGGCGAACTAGTCGACTGACGCCAGCGCCAGGTGGTAGGCAACCCATATGGCCTTCACGCGCGCCGACCTGTTGGCGACCGCAGAGCGTTCGCCCGCGGCCGCAGGCGCACGCGACCGCGAGGCCTGGGTCGGGCTCTTCGCCGCGGACGGCCGCGTCGAGGATCCCGTCGGGTCGACACCGCATCAGGGAGTCGCGGCGATCGGACGCTTCTACGACACATTCATCGGGCCGCGCGTCGTCCGGTTCCACCCGGACGTCGACATCGTGGTCGGCCCGACCGTCGTCCGCGACGGGGTTCTCGAGGCGAGAATGGCGTCGACGCTGACGTTGCGGGTGCCGATCTACATCCGCTACGACATGAAAGGCGACGCTGGGGAGCTGAAATTAGCTGCGCTGTCGGCATTTTGGGAACTGCCCGCCATGGTTGGGCAGTTTCTGCGTGGCGGAGTTCGTGGACTGCCCGCGGGGCTGCAGCTGTCGAGACTCCTGCTGCGCAACCAGGGGCTGGTCGGCACGCTCGGTTTCCTCGGCGGGTTCCGCGGGATGGGCAGCGGGGCCAAGGGCGTCGTCGCACGGTTCCTCGACGCCGCGTGCGCGGGCGACGAGGTCGGCATGCGCCGACGGCTGGCCGGCCAGGTGCAGATCTCCAGCGGAGATGACAACCCACTGAGCGCCGGCGAGCTGCTCAGACACCTCTCGGGTGCCCGGTGGCGCAAACTCATCGGCTCCGGGCACGCCGTCGTCGCGGCCACTGAGCGGGCCGGAGAGCGCAGCGTGATCTTCACCGAGGTCGGATCCGAACCTCTCGCCATCACCAGGATCCGCGTGTTCAGTGAGGCGGCCTGAGCCGGACGTGAGACTGTAGCAGCACCATGGACGCCGCTGATTACATGAGCTACGAACAATTTGGCCGCAAGTTCTTCGACATCGCGGTGACCGAAGATCGCGTCGGCGGAGCGATCGGCACCATCGCCGGCGACGCATTCGAGATCGGCCCGATCGCCCAGGGCCCCGGCAAGATCGCCAAAGTGACCGCCAAGGTCAGGATCTTGGACCCCCGGGTCGTTCGCACGGTTAGCGAGATGATCACCTTCGACATCCGCATCCCGCTCGAGATCGACATGGTCGTCGACCTGCGAATCGATCGGCCGAAATTCATGGTGTTCGGCGAGATCGCGCTGCACGCCACGGCGCGAGCCGCCGAGCCGTTGCTGCTGATCCTCGACTTCGAGAAACCGCGGTCGTCGGACATCTCCATTCACGTCACGTCCAAGTCGTTGCGCGCCGAGGTGGTGCGGGTGCTTGGCAACATCGATGCCGAGATCAGGCGGTTCATCGCCGCACACGTCGCGGGTGAGATCGACAGCCCGGCGTCGCAGAAAGCCAAGATCATCGACGTCGCCACCAGCATCGATGCGGCCTGGACCGGCATCTGACGCTAGGCTTCCTGGGTGCAGCGCAAACGAATCGCCATGACCCTGTCCGCCGGTGTGTTGGCTTCCGGCCTGGTGTGGGCCGCGCCTGCGCAGGCCGACACGACCGATGACGCGTTCCTGTCTGCGCTGACCGACGCCGGGATCGGCGCTGTGGACCCGGGGAATGCCGCCGAGTTGGGCCAGCAGGTCTGCCCGATGCTCGCGCAGCCCGGTCAGACCGCGGCCGACGTCGCATCGAAGGTGGCCGACGCGGGGGGCATGTCGCTGGGTCCGGCGACCATGTTCACCGGACTCGCCATCTCCATGTTCTGCCCGACGGCGGTGTCCTCGATCACCCGCGGGGAGTCGCCGATTCCTCTGGGGCTCCTCGGCTTCTAGGCCGCGACGGCTTCCAGCCGCGGACGCCTTGGGCCGCGACCGTCTCCTGCCGACCGGCCGCGCACATGCCGCCACAACCAGGGCATCAGCATGTTCTGGGTCCACAGCGCCTGCGAATACGCCATCGACCGGAGCGTCTGACGGCCGGGCGCTCCGCTGAGCTCGGCCCAATCATGGCTGCTACCAGGCAGATTCAGTGCTTCGGCGGCTGCGGCGGCGAAGCGCGCATGGCCCTTCGCTGAGCCGTGCACGCGGTCGGGGCTCCACGTGTCGGGGTGGGTCATCGACGGCGCCTTGTACAAATCGACCAACCGGAAGTCGTACCAGTCGGCGGCCCTCCTGATTTCGGCGTTGATCCGCAACACCCGGGCCGAGAGGATGCGGCCGATCGGGAGGATCTTGGCGAGGTCGGGGAACGTCGTGGTGACGACGGTTGCCCCCGAGAGGGCCAGTTGGGCGTAAAGGTCCTCGAGTTCGGCGAGGGCGCCATCGAAGTAGGGTCCCGGCCGGGTCACGTCGTTCATGCCGATGCAGACGGTGACCAGATCGGGCTTCATCTGTAGCGCTTGGGGCAACTGATCGTCGAGGAGGTCGCGGATCCGCCTGCCGCGCACGGCGAGGTTGGCGTACGTCAGACCGGGGTAGTGCCCGTCGACGATCTCGGCGAGCCGGTCTGCGAAGCCGCGCAGTCCGCTGTCGTCGTCGCCGTCCCAGAGTCCCTCGGTCTGGCTGTCACCCATCGCGACATATCGGGAGTACCCGGTCACACCGCGACTCTAGCGGCGAAGCGCGGCTTCTACCTGCGACGCTCCGGCGGTGGCCGCCAATTCGCGGTGCCGTTCGGTCACGGTGGCCCCGCCGGCGCGCAGGATGTCGATGATGTCGGCGACGTCGCCTGAGCGGTAACCCGCATTGCGCACGCCGACGGCCCACCAGGACAGCAGCGCGTCGAGGCCGCGGGTCGGATCGGCGCCGAGGTCGACCATCGTCGCCACAGTGGCCGGCAGTATCCGGCGGGCCGCTTGTTCGATCGGTTGGGTGCCGCTTGGCATGGCGGCGTCGACGGCGGCCCCGGCGTGTACCAGCGCGCGCACCATCTCGGGGTTGACGTTGTCGTTGTTGCCGTCGACAACGTGCAGTGGCGTGGCGCCGTCGGAGTCCTCGAGGGTGGGCGGAGTTCCCTTGGCAAGGGCATGGGCGAGCGCCACGGTTCGGCCGAGGCGGACGATTTCGTGCAGGATCGTCGTGAACCTGTGGCCGTTGGCAGACAGTTCGATGCGGCGGCCCGCGTCGGCGCCTGCGTCGATCAGCGCGACGACGATGCCCGCGCTCAGCGAGCGCACTCCGTACCAAAGTGGTGACGCCCCACAGGGATCGATGGGATCGGGCTCGGCGCCCCAGGCGAGCAATTCGATGACTTCCGTGCTTCCGCTGCGGGCGCGGTCGAAGAGATCGAGGACCTCGTCGTCCAGCGGTGTCGTCCAGGCCGGAGGGTCGATGCCAAGCGCGTCGAGGACCATCAGGGTGCCGTCGCGCTTGTCGCCGAGGTCATACCACGGCCACGGTCCCTCGCCCTTGGCGACGAAGTCGGCGACGGGGATGCGGGATTCTTCGGTGATCGTTTTGCCGTAGTCGTCGTATGACGAGGCGAACCGCAATTCGTCGCCCTCGCGCGACACCACGACCCTCGCCGGGCCCTCCTGGTAGCGCGCCAGTTCGGTCACGGCTCAAGCATCGCCCAAACACGAAGGAGGGGCACCCAATTGGATGCCCCTCCTTGTGCCTGGACCTACTTGACGTCGACGTAGACCGTCTTGCCGGTGACGGTCGTATAAATGTCGTTGCCTGCGCCGGGGACACCTGTGTCCGTGCGCGAATAGGTCTGGCCGGGTCGAACGGCCACCACGCTGGCCTGATCGAGTGGGTTGGTGCCGATCCGGTTCACGATCACGGTGTAGCCCTGGGCCTGCAACTCGTTGATGGTCTGCTGAGCGCTGCCGGGTCCGGTGGGCGCGGCGGCTGCCGGAGCTGCCAATCCAATGATCGCGGCGGCAGCGCCGCTCGCTATCACCGCGGCAATTCCGAACTTGTTCATCATGAGGTCCTTTCCCATTAATATGTCTAGACTTTTAAACCCGCTGGTCAGCGGTTTGATTCCATTGCGGAGACGGCGGTGACAGCTCTCACACGACGCCGGTCGACCGC
>DATJIX010000524.1:0-24614 GCA_035492865.1 Mycobacterium sp.
GATTGATCCTCACCCGTGCCCCCTTCCCGTTACCGCGTTGAGCCGGTGCCTACAGGGTGCTTCCGTCTGGCCGACAAAATTGTTACACCTGGGATAGCTGTGACGAAGCGGTTAATAACATTTCTGTGTTCCGGGAACACGTTTCACTTGGAGTTTGATGTAACCCGCCGCACCACCCCCCATCTGTGGTGTAGCAATGCGCTAGGGGCACTAGACAACGTCATTTGAGGAGTGCATCTATGCCGTCTCCGGACCTCCCACCCGGTTTTGACTTCACCGATCCCGACATCTACGCCGAACGGCTGCCGATCGACGAATTGGCGCACATGCGCAAGGTGGCGCCGATCTGGTGGCAGAAGCAGGAGAGGGGAAATCTCGCCTTCGACGACGATGGCTACTGGGTGGTGACCAAGCACAAGGACGTCAAGGAGATATCCCGCCGCAGCGACGTGTTCTCCAGCAACAAGAAGACCGCATTGCCGCGATACCGCGACGAGGCCCTTCCCGAGTCGCTGGAGGGTGGCAAGGTCGTCCTGCTCAATCAGGACGCACCGCATCACACCCACCTGCGCAAGATCGTGTCGCGCGCGTTCACCCCGCGCGCCATCGAATCCCTGCGCGAGGAGCTTCGCGAGCGGGCACGCCTCATCGCAGAGACGGCGGCAGCCGAGGGCTCAGGCGATTTCGTCGAGCAAGTGTCGTGCGAACTCCCCCTTCAGGCGATCGCAGGCTTGATGGGCGTGCCCCAGGAAGACCGAAAGAAGCTGTTCGACTGGTCGAACCAATTGGTCGGCGACCAGGATCCGGAGTACGCCAGAAATGACCCGACCGCGGCGTCGGTCGAACTGATCATGTACGGCATGCAGATGGCTGCCGAGCGAGGCAAGAACCCGGGTGACGACCTCGTCACCAAGCTGGTTCAAGCCGATGTGGAGGGACACAAGCTCACCGACGACGAATTCGGCTTCTTCGTGATTCTGCTGGCCGTGGCGGGCAACGAGACCACCCGCAACTCCATCACCCAAGGCATGATGGCGTTCACCGAATTCCCCGACCAGTGGGAGCTGTTCAAGAAGGAGCGGCCTGCCACTGCGGCCGACGAAATCGTCCGTTGGGCCACTCCGGTGACATCATTCCAACGCACGGCCCTTGAGGACACGGAGCTGTCGGGCGTCCAGATCAAGAAGGGCGATCGGGTGGTGATGTTCTACCGTTCCGCGAACTTCGACGAGGACGTATTCGACGATCCGTACGCGTTCAATATTTTGCGAGATCCCAACCCGCACGTGGGGTTTGGCGGCACAGGTGCGCACTACTGCATAGGCGCGAACCTGGCGCGGATGACAATCGACCTGATCTTCAACGCGATCGCCGACGAGATGCCGAACCTCACGCCGATCTCGCCGCCGGAGCGGCTGCGGTCGGGCTGGCTCAACGGGATCAAGCATTGGCAGGTCGACTACACGGGCGCGTCGAAGCAGGCGGTCGCGCGGTAGCCGGATAGTCGATGATCGAGCGCCAGTAGTCCTCCGGTATCTCCGCGCCCGAACGCAGCACGATCGCCAGACCGGTGGCCATCGCGATGCCGAGCAGTCCGAGCCACAATCCGGCAAGGCCGATGATCACCCAGCACACCGCGGTGAGCGTCGGCCACGGCGAGAGCACGGCGAGCACGGGTGCGAAGAAGAAACCGCCGCCGATGTACCACGCCGACCCAGCGCGGTCGGAGATCAGCACGGCACGCAGCCACTTGGGAATCTGCGGCACGTTCTGCTGGGTGCTCATGCCTCGACGGTGCCCCGCCCAGGTAAGCGGCGCAATTACCTGACAGGTAGTGGCTGTGCTCCCCCGCTGTAGGCGACACTGGCCGCGTGACCACCGTCGCTCAAGTCTCAGGTCCGCCGTTCGGGTCGCTGATGCGCCAGTGGCGACAGCGCCGCCGGCTGTCCCAACTCGACCTCGCGATCGAGGCCGACGTATCGGCGCGGCACGTCAGTTTCATCGAGACGGGCCGATCTGCGCCAAGCAGGGATATGGTGCTGCGGCTTGCCGGAGTGCTGGACGTGCCGCTGCGCGAACAGAACCAACTTCTGATGGCCGCAGGCCTGGCGCCGGTCTACCGGGAACGCCCCCTCGACGACCCCGACATGGCCGCCGTCCGAGAGGGCGTTGAGCGAGTTCTGGCCGCCTACAACCCTTTTCCGTGTGTGGTGGTCGACCGGGGATGGCAGATCGTGCACGCCAACGCCGGTGCCGGGGTGTTGCTCGACGGTGTGGCACCGCATCTGCTGGAGCGGCCGAACGCGCTGCGCATTGCCGTGCACCCTGAAGGGCTTGCGCCCCGCATCCGCAATCTCGGGCAGTGGCGCCACCACTTGATCGAACGGTTGCGGCGGGAGACCGCGGTGAGCGGCTCCCCCGAGCTGTCCTCGCTGCTCGCCGAGATCGAGTCCTACCCCGGGGGTTTCGAGGAGACGCGGGAACTCGGCGGCGTCGCGGTGCCGCTGGAGCTCTACGCGCCCGACGGGCAGGTGCTCACCTTCCTGAGCACCGTCACCACGTTCGGCACGGCGTTGGACCTCACCGCCGCCGAGCTGAGCATCGAGGCGTTCCTCCCCGCGGACGAAATGACCGCCGCGGCATTGCGCGGGTAATAGAGTCAGGCGTCATGCAGACCCGACAGATGGTGGTGGCCGCGGCGGTGCTCGCGATGGGGCTGGCCGGCTGCGGTGGGCAGCCGGCTGCTCTCGGCGGCACCACCGCGAAGGTGACCATCGACGGCAAGGACACCGGCAATCCGCACGCGGTGAAGTGTTCTCAGACGGGGTGGGCATGGACCATCGAGACCCCGGATAAGGACAAGAAATTCACCGCGGTGATCGACACCGGTGACGACATCAGCGTCAAGTCGGTCGACTTCCGCGACTTCGGGGGCTTCTCCGGTACCTACTGGGGCGAGATCGGCAAGGCCGAGGTGACCGGCGTCGGTGGCAAGTACACGATCACCGGGTCTGCCAACGGAAACTTCACCGACAACCCGAGCAAGGAAGTCACTGCGACGTTCCGGATCGACGCCTCCTGCTGAGCACCTCGAGTGCGGCGGTGCACCATCTGATGTTCGCCTGCTCGTAGGCCCGTCCGCCCATCAACGTGAGGTACGGGCCGATCCGGTCGGAGTCGCGTTCGAACGCGTCTTCCTCGCGACCGTCGAGCATGTCGGCGAGCAGACGGTCGTAGAGTGCCAGCTTCGCGTGCGCCCTATCCAATCGCGCCATCAGTTCCTTCGTGACCGCGTGGGCGTCGCCGGCGTCGACGGCCTGCAGCTTGACCAACAGCTCATCGCGCATCGCCACCGGCTTGGCGGGCGTGCCGGTGAACCGCTGTAGCTCGGCGCGGCCCGCGTCGGTCAGCGTCAACACCCGCTTGTCGGGCCGCCGCTGCTGGCGCACCAGGCGCGCGCGGACAAAACCGTCGGCCTCGAGCCGGTCGAGTTCGCGATAGAGCTGCTGCGGGGTTGCCGACCAGAAATTCGCGACAGACACATGGAAGCGTTTGGCAAGCTGATAGCCCGATGCCTCGCCTTCGAGCAGTGCCGCGAGCACCGCGTGACGCAGTGCCACTAGACGGCCTTCCGATCGCGGATTAGTGTCATTGACACCTATTCAACTTGTTGACTATCGAGGTGGTCAAGTGGTGCATCCGTTCCGACGCGCGATCGAAGCGCGTGATCTCGACGCAGCCGTTGCTTTGATGAGCGAAGACGTCGTGTTCCGCAGTCCCGCCGTCTTCAAGCCGTATCAGGGCCCCGAGGCGGTACGCCGGCTGCTGGAAGCCGTGATGGCGGTGTTCGAAGACTTCCGGTACGTCCGTGAAATCGGTGCCGACGACGCACGCGACCATGCGTTGGTCTTCGAGACCCGGGTCGGTGACAAGCAGATCGAGGGATGCGACTTCATCCAGCTGGACGACGACGGCAGGATCGCCGAATTCACGGTGATGGTGCGGCCCATGTCGGGGATGCTGGCGCTGGCCGAGGCGATGAAGGTGCAGCTCTCCGCGATTTAGCAACTGGTCAGACCACTTGACCTCTGTCCGGCTCGCTGGCATGCTGGCCGCATGGCCCTGCAACCGGTGAACCGTCGATCGGTGCCCGAGGATGTCTTCGAGCAGATCGTCGCCGAAGTGCTCAGCGGCGAGATGCAACCCGGTGAGTCGTTGCCGAGTGAGCGCAGGCTCGCCGAGTTGCTCGGGGTGTCCCGCCCCGCGGTGCGCGAAGCGCTGAAGCGGCTGACCGCGGCGGGTCTGGTGGAGGTGCGGCAGGGCGACGCCACCACGGTGCGGGACTTCCGCAGGCATGCGGGACTCGACCTTCTCCCCAGTCTGCTGATCCGCGCAGGCGAGCTGGACCTGTCCGTCGTGCGCAGCATCCTGGAGACTCGACTTCACAACGGGCCCAAGGTCGCCGAGCTGGCGGCCGGCCGTCGGCGTCCGGAATTGCCTGCGCTACTTGACGATGCGGTTCAGCAGCTGTGCGACGAGGACAATCCCGTCGAAAAACAGCGCCTCGCGCTGACGTTCTGGGATCACGTGGTCGACGGCGCGGACTCGATCGCGTTCCGGTTGATGTACAACACGCTGCGCGCCACCTACGAGCCTGCGCTCGCCGCGCTGGCCACCGTGATGGCCGACGAGGTGGGCAGGCCCGAGGCCTATCGCGAGCTCGCCGATGCGATCACCGCAGGCGATCCCGCGCGCGCGAGCAAAGCCGCACAAGATCTGCTCGAGCCCGCCACCACCGGGCTGCTGACAGTTATCGACAACCTGGAGGAGCAACGATGACCACCTCGACCGAGCGGCCGACCCGCAGGGGTTTCACGCTGGCCGATGCGGGCCGTGAATTCTGGAAACACCCGTCCCCGTGGATGCTCGGCGTGGTTTTCGTCGTCGCGCTGACCGCACGCATCATCGCTGGCGACTGGCAGATCACCGATGCGGTTGTGCCGCTGGCGATGATCGCGGTGTTTCCCTTCTTCGAGTGGATCATTCACGTCTTCATCCTGCACTGGCGACCAAAGCGCCTCGGCCGGCTGACCATTGATTCGCTGCTGTCCCGTGAGCACCGGGCGCACCACGTGGATCCGCGCAGCATTCCGTTGATCTTCATTCCATGGAAATCGCTTGTGTCGTGGGTGCTTCCGCTTGCCGTCGCCATCTCGCTGCTGGCATTTCCCCGGCTCGGTATGGGACTCACCTATCTGGTGTTCATCGCCGCGATGGGACTGGGCTACGAATGGACCCACTACCTGATCCACACTGACTACAAGCCGAAAACGTCTGCCTACCGGGCTATCTGGCGCAACCACCGTAATCACCACTACAAGAACGAGCACTACTGGTTCACGGTGACGAGCTCGGGCACCGCCGACCGGGTGCTCGGCACCTACCCCGATGTGGCGACCGTTGCGACGTCACCGACCGCGAAGAACCTGCACGCTATTGCTGGACAATGATGGGGTCGCCGATGTTGACGGTGTCGTAGTACCACGCCGCATTGTCAGGACCCAGATTGATACAGCCGTGGCTGACATTCGAATTCCCTTGTGATGCGACCGACCACGGCGCGGAATGGACGTAGACGCCACCCCATGTGACACGGACGGCGTCGGCGACTGTGAGCCGGTAGCCCTCGGGGTCGCTCAGCGGGATGCCGATGGTCCGCGAGTCCATCACAACGCTCGCCTGCTTTTCGAGCGCCGTGAACGACCCAATGGGCGTCGGGTGCTTTGGCTTGCCCATGGACGCGGGCATCTGGCGCACCACCTGGCCGTCGATGCTCACGGTAAAAGTGTGAGCATCGATGTCGGCCACCCCGACTGTCGCGGCGCCGGTTTCGAAGGACGTCTTCGCGCCGCCCGCCGTCACCATGATGTTCGAGTGCGCAGGCCAGAATCCGGTCGGATTCCATTGCACCACACGGTCATTGAGCCACGTGAACGAACCGGTGGGCGTCGCGGGCGAGCTGAAGGAGATCGTCTTTTCCGCCGCGGTGCGATTCGAAATCGACTGCGCAAAAGTCACTGTCACAGGCATTCCCACGCCGACCTTCTGATCCGGTGTCGGCGTAATGCTGACAACGTCGGTCGGTGTGGTGACGCTTGCCGCACTGGTGGTGACGGATCCCGCTGTCGCCAACACTGCAATGCCCACCACGACAAGCAGATTACGAACGGCTCTACGCACTTTCAACATTCCTCCGTGATGGGCGGTCAGCAAGCTTTCATCCTAGAGGGCGTTCGTCGGCTCCCGGGGTAACCGCAAGTCAGAGTGCATGCGCATGTCGCGCTAGCGGACAGTGGCTACGCGGTTGATGACAACGCGGTTGATGACAAGCAGCGCGTAGCCAAGCGCAAGCGCCCCACAGCTGAGCACGCAGACGTTGGCGACCACCGAGCCCGTCCCGATGGTGCCCGGATCGAGGAAGTAGTACGGCGCACGCCTGCCCACGTGGTTGAGCACAAGCAATGCCAATGTCAGGTAGGCCGCTGGATAGATCAACCAGACCACGGGCTGCCACCACCGGACCTGCGCCTGGTCGCGCCCGACGAGTAGCCAATCGGTCAGGGCAAGCATGGGCACCACGATGTGCAGCAGCATGTTGGCGGGTGTGTAGCCCATGCTGTGGCCTGTCAGGAACAGATTCCAGATCACACCGGCGATCAGCACGTACAGCACGACCGCGCCCCTGATCCCGACCCTGGCGTCCGCGCGCGGCCATGCGAGCGACCACAGGTAGTACGCCGCGGCGAGCACATTGGCCTGATACGTGAAGGTGCTCAGCCGCCACAGCAGACCCGACCGAGTCGATGTCGCGACCACGATGAGAGCGACTACCACCGCCACCACGATCGCGACGCGAAGCGTCACCCGAAGCACCCGCACCTGACCGAGGGTATGCGGTGCGCCCGGCCGGATCAGGCCGGCGGCAGCACCGGCGGAACGTCCGACGGCGGCGGGGCCGGAGCAGGCTCGGCAGCGGGGGCAGGCGGCACGGCCTCCGGCGCGGGCTGCACCTCGTCTTCCCTGACGCCGTGCAGCCGGTCCCTGATCCGGCTGATGATCCCGGGTCGCTCGACGGGCGCGGCATCGGCAGGCGGGGGTAGCTGCTCCGGTGGCGGCGGCGCACCCTCGGGAGGCGGAGGCGCGACGGCCTGGTCGGCGGGTAGCCCCTCGGCCGGCGGTGCGTCGGACACCTCGGCCGGAGCATCGGGAATCCCGGCGGGCGTCTCGCTGTAGACGGGCGGAGGCGCCTCGGCGGGCGGGGCCTCGGGCGGCAGCGTCTCGACGACCGGTGCCGGGGCGACCGGGACCGGCGCCTGAATGTGTGTGACGGCGGCAGGCATTTCCGAGGTGACCTTGGCCGCCGGTCGAGGTTCGGACGTCGACGCGGTGTCCCTCTTGGGCACCAGCTGCAGGCTGACGGCGACCGACGCGGACACCGTGAACGTCAGCACACCGGCCACCAGCAGGGCCAGCGGGCCCGTCTGCCCGAGCTGGCGGCGGCGCGGCTCGACGGAAATGTGGTCCTCGACGTGATGGGGGTCGTCGGTCATCGAGAAGTCGACGTTCTGCGCAGAGGCGAGCGCGGCGCCCCGCGCGAGCGCGAGCTGGGCCTCTGCGGGAGCGAAGACCGGAACGGACAGCGCCTCCTCGAGGACCGGCATCAGTTCGTCATCGCCGCCGGAGCCCACCATCACCAGGGCCTCGGGTTGCCAATCGGCACGGGTGAACAGGGTGCTCAGCCAGCGGGTCAGGTCTTCCTCGGTGACGATCCTGCGATTGACCGAGGTCTGCACAGCACCGTCGCGAAGGTGCACGATCAACGCGATCACCGTCTCCGGCTCGAGCACGCACACCGCCGTGGTGCCGAAGCCGATGACCTCGGCGATGCCGCGGGCCAACGCCTCGGTGGCCTCGGGCAGCCGGACGGGCACGACGTTGTCGAAGCCGGAGTCGGTCAAGGACTTGAGTAGCAGCGAGGCCTCGGTGTTGGCGTCGTCGCTCCAGGTCACACCGATCGAGTGCAGGCGGTGACCGCGAGTCGCGGCGATCGCCTCACTTCGCCGCACCGCCGCGGCCGCCTGCGCAGAGGTCTGCGCGGCGCTGCTCCCACGGAATCCGACCTCGAATGCATCGCGGTCCATGGTGGCGCCGTCGGCGTCCTGCCCTTCGACAAGGACGAGGCCGACGGCGGACGGCGTTACCGATAAGCCGAGTACGGCGTCCACTCACACCCCTTCGGACGTCCACCTATCCGGGTGACACTACCTGCACTCGGCAGGCCCGGCTCGGCGGGCGTCGGTCACCGGGCACTGTCCACGAGACGAAATGTGCTGTGCCGCATGAAACTCCTGCACACGCGGCGAGATTATCTTTGCCGACTAACTACTCGGCGCTATCGACCACACGGCGATGGGCCGACTGGCATCGTGACGCACATGGCAGCAGTAGGACAAACGGAGGGCCGGCGCGCCGAACGCACCCTGTTTGGCCACCCGGTGGGCCTGGCCAACCTCTTCGGAGTCGAATTGTGGGAGCGATTCTCGTTCTACGGGATGCTCACGATCCTCGGGTACTACCTCTATTACACGGTCACCGAAGGCGGCCTCGAACTGCCGAAGGCGACCGCGACGGGCATCGTGGGCGCCTACGGGGGGCTGGTGTACCTGTCCACTGTGCTCGGCGGCTGGATCGCCGACCGGCTGCTCGGCATGGAACGCACCGTGTTCTACGGCGGCGTGGTCGTGATGTGCGGTCACATCGCGCTCGCGATCTTGCCGGGCCTTGCGGGCGTCGCGGCCGGGCTCGTGCTCGTCGCGCTCGGCTCCGGCGCACTGAAGGCCAATGCGTCGTCATTGCTCGGCACGCTCTACGAGAAGGGCGATGCCCGCTGCGACGGTGGCTTCACCCTCTTCTACCTCGGCATCAATCTCGGCGCGTTCGTCGGCCCACTGATCACCGGCCTGCTTCAGACCCACGCCGGCTTCCACTACGGCTTCGGTGCCGCCGCGGTCGGCATGGCTCTGGGCCTCACGCAGTATGTGCTGTTCCGCCGCAACCTGGGCGAGCACGGCCGCACCGTATCGAACCCGTTACCCCGCAGCGCTATCGGCTGGGCCGCAGGAATCGGCGTAGTCGTCGTCGCCGTGATCGTGGTGGCCTTCCTGACGGGGCTGGTCAAGCTGTCCAACCTGTCGCAGGTGACGACCGGGGTGATCATCGCGGCGTCGATCGCGTACTTCGTGGTGATGCTGACGAGTTCGAAAGTGGCTGCGACAGAGCGGACCAGGGTGCGCGCCTTCATACCGCTGTTCGTTGCCAACGCGGTGTTCTGGTCACTGTTCCAGCAGATCTTCACGGTGCTGGCGGTCTACTCCGACGAGCGGATGAACTGGTCTATTTTCGGCTGGACCGCGCCGTCGAGTTGGATCGGCTCGATCGAACCGGTCTGGATCATCGTGCTCTCACCACTTTTCGCGATCATGTGGACGAGACTGGGCAACCGCGCGCCGACCACGCCGCGCAAATTCTCCTACGGCGTGATCGGGATGGGGCTGGCATTCCTGCTGTTCCTCCCGATGGCGGGCACCACAGGCAAGGCGGTGCCCGCGTTGCTCGTCGTCGGCATCATGGCGGTGTTCGCCGTCTCCGAGTTGCTGCTGTCGCCGATCGGGCTCTCGGTCACGACAAAGCTTGCGCCCGAGGCGTTTCGGGCTCAGATGATGGCTCTGTACTTCTTCTCGGTGGGCCTGGGTACCTCGATGTCCGGTGTGCTGGCCCGCTACTACGATCCCGCGCACGAATTCGCGTACTTCGGAATCATCGGCGCGGTGGCTGTTTTCGCGGGCGTTGCGGTGTACGCGATCGCCCCCTGGATCAGTAGGCTGATGGAGGGCGTGCATTAGTCCTTGTCGGCGTGGCCAAGTCGTGACCTGGCCGAAACCGAAATCGCGCCCAACCCAGGTCAGCATGGGAACCGGATCGCACGTTTGCGCGTCTGACAGGACAACGAGGTCGAGTCGACGTAGGAGGCTGACCGATGTCGGTAGCTGCACCGATTGACGCACTGGACATTGGCGATTTTCGGCGGCCCGATGTCCTCGAGCAGGGCGTGGTGGCCGTGCACAACTACGGCTTCTGGCATTCGACCGCCGCGTGCTCATGCGGGTGGACGGGACGGCGCCGCTACTTGAAGGCCGCCGCCGAGCAGGACGCGTGGATGCACTCGATGCACGAGAAGTGCGACATCGCGGTCCCCCTCGTCATTCCGTTCTCAGCGGCCTGAGTCAGCCGGCCAGGATCTCCTGCAACATCGGCGCCTCGATGTTGCCGCCGGACAGGATCATCACTGTGCGGCCCGGCGGCGTCGCGTTCTTCCGGTAGGCCGCCAACGCGACCGCACCGCTCGGTTCGGCCACCAGATGGGCCCGATACGCGAGTTCACGAACGGCCGCGCGAATCTCGTTCTCCGACACCGTGATCAAATCGTCCAACACCTTCTGCAGGTGTGCGAACGTCAATTCGGAGGGTTGCGAGCGCAGGCCGTCGGCGATCGTCCGGTTTCGGTCCTCGATCGTCCAGTCCACCCGATGTCCAGCCCGGAGGCTCTCCGCCGTGTCGGCTGCCAGCTCCGGTTCGACGCCGATGACGCGGGCGTCGGGGCACAGCGCCTTGATCGCGGTGCCGATACCCGAGGCCAGTCCCCCGCCGCTGACCGGAACGAGCACGCATTCGACCGTCGGCAGGTCCTCCGCGATCTCAAGGCCGATGGTGCCCTGCCCGGCGATGATGTCGGGGTGGTCGAACGGCGGCACAAGCACCCCGCCCGTTCGCTCCACCACCTCGGCGGCCACCTTCTCGCGCTGGCCAACACCGCACAACACCACCTCGGCGCCGTGGCTGCGCGTCGCGGCGACCTTGATGTTGGGCGTCTCCTCCGGCATCACGATGTGCGCGGGCACGCCGTACACCGCCGCCGCATAGGCGACCGCCTGGGCGTGGTTGCCGCTCGAATAGGCGACGACGCCACGGGTCCGCACGGATTCGTCGAGGTGTCCGATCGCATTGAACGCGCCGCGAACCTTGAACGCACCGATGGACTGCAGGTTCTCCGGCTTGATCCACAGCGGCCGATCGGCATCGGCCCAGCCCGCGGGCACCAACGGAGTCCGCAAGACGTAGGGACGTACCAGTTCCGCGGCGGCGCGGATGTCATCGATGGTGACCAGCTGCACGCGTCCAGTCTGCCTGAGTGGTTGCTACTTCCGGCGGGCGGTGAAACTGGTACTGCTTTCCGATTCCGAGTCGACGTCGAATCCGCGGCCTGCCAGCAGCCGCCGGAAGAACTCGGCACTGATCTTGGGTTTCAACCGCGCGCCATATTCGCGGGAGAACACGCGGTCCTGAGGTAGCACGACGGCCTGCGGTCCATCGGGCGGTGGCGTGAACGTGATGGTCGTGCCGTCGGCGGCCACTGTCGAATACTGATACTCCATCAGCGGTTCCCAGCCGTCACCTCGCCGTACGGAGACCGATCCGTCGGGGTGGACCTGGAATTCGCTGCCGCGGTTGAAGAATGGAATCAGGTTGTAGAAAAGCAGCAGCAGTCCGGGGATCACCAGCACGAACAGCGCGTAGGCGTGCGTCTTTTCGAGTTCGGCGTCATAGGTCGGCACGATCAGACCGACGATCCAGCCCTCGATGAAGATCCCGATGTCGGTGAACACCTCGCCGACCGTCGCCCGACCGGTGGACAGGTCGTAGACGATGGCCATCGAGGCCGCCACCCCGCCGAGGGTCAGAATCGCGCCGAACAGCACCAGCCCCCAACTGGTTCGGGACGCGAACGCACCGACCACATGTGTCGGTTCCGTCATCTCGTACTTCGGGCCGCCCAGCGGTTTCGCCATGCACCAGATGCTGATGCCGATCGCGGCGCTCAACGCGAGCCATTCGAGCGGCGAGAAATACACGCTCTGCGAGTTGTACACCGCGAGACCGAGGAATGTCAGCCACGCGATCCATCGCAGCGCCCGTTGCCACCATGTGATCCGTCGCTCGACAGTGTCTTCCGGCTTCTGCCGCCGGCTATCTGTCACGCGAAGATCGTAGCTACAGCAAACCGCTGGCCTGCCGACATTAGGGTGAGGGAGTGAGCCCGTTTTCGTTGCCGGTGGTCCCGCGCTACGCGGAGGTTGACCAGCAGGGCGTGGTGTTCAACGGCCACTACCTCACCTGGTTCGACGAGGCGTGCACGGGATTCCTCGACCATCTCGGTGTGACCTATCCGGGGTTGATCGACAGCGGACACGACATCCAAGTGGTGCACAGTGAGATCGACTATCTCGCAGGGGTTCGCTGGCGCGATGCGGTGCGCGTCGCGGTGGCTTGCGAGCGGATCGGGTCGACGAGTTTCACGCTGGGGTTCACGGTGTTGCGAAAGAATCCCGACATCGAGGAGCAGACCGCCGTTCGCGGGCAGAACGTCTATGTGGTGGTGTCCACCGACGACTGGGCCAAGCGACCGCTCCCCGATCCGCTGCGGGAAGCTTTAGGCAATCCGTTGCGGCGCTAAGCGGTACGGTCAACGCATGGGCCACGACCATGATCACCAGCGCGACCTTCCGCCCGGCATGGCGGAGCAACTCGATCTGGCTCACGCCGGCATGGTCTCGTTCGGGCACCGCCCATTTCTGACCGAGGTCGAGCAGTTGGAATCGTGGCGGCCCGATGTGGCGATCGTCGGAGCACCATTCGACATTGCGACCACCAACCGGCCGGGTGCCCGGTTCGGTCCGCGAGCGATCCGCGCCACGGCCTACGAGCCCGGGACCTATCACCTCGATCTGGGTCTGGAGATCTTCGACTGGCTAGAGGTCGTCGACTTCGGCGATGCGTATTGTCCGCACGGCCAGACCGAGGTGTCGCACACCAATATTCGTGAACGCGTACACGCGGTGGCATCGCGCGGCATCGTTCCGGTCGTCCTCGGCGGTGACCACTCCATCACCTGGCCCGCCGCGACCGCCGTCGCCGACGTGCACGGGTATGGCAACGTGGGCATCGTCCACTTCGACGCGCATGCCGACACCGCCGATGAGATCGAAGGCAACCTGGCCAGCCACGGAACGCCGATGCGCAGGCTCATCGAGTCCGGCGCGGTGCCGGGCACCCATTTCGTTCAGGTCGGTCTGCGCGGCTACTGGCCACCGCAGGACACCTTCGAGTGGATGCTCGAACAGGGCATGACGTGGCACACCATGCAGGAGATCTGGGACCGCGGGTTCAAGGACGTGATGCGCGACGCGGTAAGCGAAGCGCTGGCCAAGGCGGACAAGCTCTACGTCTCGGTCGACATCGATGTGCTCGACCCTGCGCACGCGCCGGGCACCGGCACGCCCGAGCCCGGCGGCATCACCAGCGCCGACCTCCTGCGTCTTGTGCGTCAACTCTGCTACGAGCACGATGTCGCCGGCGTGGACGTGGTCGAGGTCGCGCCCGCATACGACCACGCCGAATTGACGGTCAATGCCGCGCACCGCGTCGTGTTCGAGGCGCTCGCAGGCATGGCCGCCCGTCGCCGCGATGCCGCACAGGCAAAACCAGGGCCGCCCGCACGCTAGGCGGGGCATATCTGGCTGCTCGACGCACCGAGGTAGCCTGTCTCCCATGGCAATTCGCTGACACCGAGCAGAGGTAGCCACTGTCTTGGGCGGGCTTACCGTTGCGACAGAAACCACCCCATCGAAGTGGGTGCCAATCGCCGAACATTCCCCGAATCCGGTCGCATACTGCTCGGTGGTGACCGCAGCACGCGGCACCGACACAGGGGGTGAGGGAGATGAAGTATCTCGTTCAATGGACCGTATCCCAGGAATCGGCGCGGTCGGCGGTCGAACGCTTTCTGCAGACCGCCGGTAAGCCGCCGGACGGCGTCACGCAGCTGGGGCGGTGGTTCGGCCTGAACGGCACCGGCTGCTCCGTCGTCGAGGCCGCCGATCCCAAGGGAGTGTTCGCACTGGTATCGGAGTGGCAGGAGTACCTGCAGATCTCGGCCACGCCGGTGCTCGAAGACGATGAGGCGGGCGAAATACTCGCCAAGCTTTACGCATAGCCCAAGCCAGGGAGCCTGTTAGCGTGCGCGTGTGGACCTGCTAGATCGGCTCCGTCTGGACGTACCGGTCGCCCAGGCCGGGATGGGTGGTGGCCTGGCGGGCGCTGGGCTGGCCGGCGCGGTCGCCGCTGCAGGCGGCCTCGGCACGCTCGGGTTGCTTCCACCGCGGGAGTTGCGGGAGGCGATCCGTCAGGTCCAGGAGGTCGCCCCCGACCGCGCGGTAGCGGTCAACCTGCTGATGCCGTTTGTCCGTCGCAGGCACGTCGAGGTGTGCGTGCAATCGCGAATCGACGTGGCGGTCATCGCTTTCGGCATGGACCGCAGTCTGCTCAGGTGGCTATCCGAGCAGCGCGTGTACGTATTCGTGATGGTCGGCACCGAGGAGCAGGCGCGCCGGGCGTGCGGCTGCGGCGCGAACGGATTGATCGCGCAGGGTGTGGAGGCCGGCGGCCATCTATCTGGTGAGACTCCCGCGCTGACGTTCCTGCCGCGCGCGCTCGAAATCGCCCGTGGCCGCCCGGTGTTGCTGGCAGGCGGCATCGCGACGGCCGACGACACCCGCGCCGCGCTGGCGGCGGGGGCCGCAGGAGTGGTCGCAGGCACGCGGTTCCTGCTGACGGACGAAGCGTGCGCACATCGCGAATATCAGCGCCGGATCCTGAAGGCGGATACCACGTTCCGGACAACGCTGTTCGGCCTCGGCTGGCCCGCGCCGCATCGCGTGGTGGCCAATGCGGCAACGCAGCGATGGTGTCACGACGACGGCCGCGCAAAGCTCGTGCCGCGGCTGATCACCGCAGCCAGCGGCATGCTCGCCAAGCTTCCGGACCCGGCGATCGGCCCGGTGGTGCGCATGCAGAGAGCGGCGCTGCCGATGTTCTCCCCCATCGCCCCTACGATCGAGATGCCCGACTCGACCGTGGAGCGCACCGCCCTGTACGCCGGTGAGTCAGCGCTCAGGATGACATCGGTCATATCCGCGCACCAGGCAGTGACTGAGCTGTCGCCGAAGTGAACAATGAAGGTATGAACGGAGTGCTGTTCTTCGACGGGGCCTGCGGCATGTGCACGCGATCGGTCTACTTCCTGGTGCGGCACGACAGGACAGGCAAGCTCCGCACCGAGGTGTTCCAGGCGCCAGGTGCCGCCGAGCGCCTCGGCGTCACCGAGTCCCACCTTTACGACATGTCGTGGTGGCTGGACGAATCCGGTGCCGTGTACGGCGGCGCGGAGGCGATCAACGCTGCGCTGTCGGTATGCCTCGGCACCCGATTGCCGCTGCTCGTCTACCGCGTGCCCGGTATCCGGTGGTTCCAGAACACCGTGTACCGATGGGTCGCAAACCACCGCTACCGATTCCCAGGCACCACACCCTACTGCGAGTCGCATCCCGTTGCGTGCTGACGGCGCGGAAGATGTTGGGCGCCAGTCAGATCTGGTAGTTCGGACCACGACTCCCGAAGACCTCGAGGCCATCGGTGCGATCTACGCCCACCACGTGCAAACCGGCGTCGCGACGTTTGAGCTCACGGCGCCCGATGCGCAGGAATGGCAGCGCCGCCTGCACGCCGTGACCGCAGCCGGATTGCCGTTCCTGACCGCAACCCTCGAGGACCGGATCGCCGGCTATGCGTATTGCGGGCCATGGAAATCGCGGCCTGCCTACCGCCACACCGTCGAAGACTCGATCTACGTCGCGCCCGATGCGGTGGGCCGCGGAGTCGGCGGCCTGCTGCTCGACGCGCTGCTAGCCGACTGCGCTCGCGCGGGCGTCCGCGAAGTGATCGCGGTCATCGTCGACGCCGACGGTGAAGCGTCCCTCGCCCTTCACCGCACCCGGGGATTCACCGACGCCGGACGGCTCACCGCGGTCGGGTTCAAGCACGGTCGATGGCTGGACACCGTGCTTCTGCAAAGAAGCCTGGCCTGATCGCGTCAGCCGAGCTGGTCGGTGACCTCTCGCCAGACGGGATTGTCGTTGCGATGGTCGGCGACATTGCGACACTCACCATAGAGCCGCATGGTGGCGAAGTTCGTGTCGTTGACGCTGCGATAGAAGATGGCAGTGACGCCGTCCCTGGTCATCTTCTGGCCGAAGTGCTCGCCTGTCGACGCTGCGGGAGTCCAACCGTTCGCGACCAGTGCGGCGCCGACGTCGCGCAGGTACTTCACCGAATTATTCTGTGGTAGACCGAAATTCAGATAGACAGCGGCCTGATACGGCGGCTCGTTTTCATTCTTGCATGACACGAACGCGTAGCCGCCCGTCACCTCTTGCAACCGGGCCGCTTCGACGATCTGCCTGGCCGACGCCAGTACCTGCCCCGCGGCCTGCGCGTCGGTCATCGGCTGTCCTTGCACCTTGACGTCGTGTGTTCTGCGGTCGGTGAGCCACAGCAGACCTGCCGTCACGGCGAGCACCACCGCGAGTGCTGCCAGCACCAGCACCGCGGATCGCGACGAACGCAGCCGACTTCGCATGGGACCTCGGGCCAAATCTACGCCCGCTAACGTCCGGCGATCCCGCTGATCAACCGGTCGCACACGGCGTCCATCTCCTTGCGTGCCTGATCGGGATTCGACGCGCGCGAGACGAACAGCGCCGCCTCGTCGAGCGCGCCCAGCAGCACGTGTGCGGTCGGCCGCAGCGGCTGTTCCGGGATATCGCCTTCAGCGATCGCATGCGCCAGCATCCCTTCGATCACCCCGAGGCCGTACTTCACCCCGACCGCGCGCCACTGATCCCAGCCCAGCACCGCAGGCGCGTCGATCAGGACGATCCGCTGGACATCGGGGGCCGAACAACGGTCGAGGAACAGGCGGGCGCCCAAGCGCATGGCTTCGAGGGGGTTCGGCGGCTCCTCCTCCATGATCTGGCGCGCGATGTCGGCCACCAGATCGCGTTCGACCTCCTCGTACACCGCCGCGAACAGTGCGGCCTTGTCATCGAACTGGTGGTATAGCGCACCCCGTGTCACCCCGGCCGCGGTGACGATCGCCTGCGTGGAGACATCGGCAAAACCCTTGTCGGCGAACAGCTTTCGCCCAGCATCGATGAGGAGCGCCCGCGTCGCGGCGGTGCGCTCGGCCTGTGTGCGCCGGCCAGGGGTCTCGGCGCCCACCTCAGCGTTGACTTTCATACAGGCTGCACGTAACTTCCATACTAAGTGTTTGTAAGTCTGACCGAAAGGATAGCGACTATGCCGCAGGTCGCGTTGGACCAGGCCACGATCGATTACCGCGTGTTGGGTCCGCAAGACTCCCCGCACCCGCCCGTGGTGTTCGTGCACGGGATCCTGGTCGACAGCAGGCTGTGGGACCGGGTTGCCGAAGGGCTGGCGCGACAGGGTTTCCGTTGTTATCTGCCGAACTGGCCGTTGGGCTCGCACACCACACCGGTGAGCGACCAGAGCGCCCTCTCGCCAGCCGGGGTCGCCACGATGATCCGCGACTTCATCGGCGCGCTCGGACTGTCGGACGTCACGCTCGTCGGCAGCGATACCGGCGGCGGGCTGAGCCAGATCGTCGTCGACGCCTATCCGGAGCACATCGGCCGGCTGGTGCTGACGAACTGCGATGCGTTCGACAAGTTTCCGCCATTCCCGTTCACGCTCGTTTTCGCGCTGCTGCGCGGACCGGTCTCCATCAAGGTGCTGTTCGAGCAGATGCGGTTCAAAGCCCTGCGCCACTCGCCGCTCGGGTTCGGCCTGCTCGTGCATCCCGACCCACAGCTGACGGCATCGTGGCTCGAGCCGGCGCGCACGGACGTCCGCATCCGCAGAGACCTGGCCACGCTGCTGCGCAATGTGGCCAAGACCGATCTCACCGATGTCGCTACGCGCCTCGGGCAGTTCACCAAGCCTGTGACGATTGTCTGGGGCCAGAGCGACCGCGCGTTCACCCCCGCGCTTGGCAGGCGCCTTGCAGCGCTGTTCCCCAACGGCTCCCTGATTGAGGTGCCTGGCGCTAGAACGTTTGTGTCGCTTGACAATCCAGCCGAGGTGATCGATGCGGTCACCAAGGTGAGTGCGACGGCCTAGTTCTTGACCAACGTGAATTGGTTGATGTCGGTGTAGCCGTCCCGGAACAGGTCGGCGCAGCCGGTCAGGTACTTCATGTAGCGCTCGTAGACCTCTTCGGACTGGATCGCGATCGCCTCGTCCTTGCGGGCCTCGAGTGCGGTGGCCCAAATATCCAACGTCTTCGCGTAATGCAGGCGAAGCGACTGGACGCGGGCCACCTCGAAGCCGACCTTCGTCGCGTGCTCCTCGACCACTGCAACCTTCGGCAGCTCGCCGCCGGGGAAGATCTCGTCCATGATGAACTTGACGTAGCGCAAAAGCCGCATCGTCAGCTTCAATCCGCGACCGGCGAACTCCTCGTCACTGGGCTTGCAGATTGTGTGCAACAGCATCTTGCCGCCGTTGGGAAGCGCCTGATAGGTCTTCTTGAAGAAATCGTCGTAGCGGTCGGCGCCGAAGTGCTCGAACGCGCCGATCGACACGATCCGATCGACCGGCTCGTTGAACTGTTCCCAGCCCTCCAGCAGCACCCGCTTGGTGCGCGGACTGTCAGACTCGGCAAACCGCTGCTCGACGAAATCGTGCTGGTTTTTGCTCAGCGTCAGCCCGACGACGTTGACGTCGTACTTCTCGATTGCCCGCATCATCGTCGCGCCCCAGCCGCAACCGACGTCGAGCAGCGTCATACCCGGCTCGAGGTCCAGCTTGCCCAGCGACAGATCGATCTTCGCAATCTGCGCCTCTTCGAGGGTGATGTCGTCTGGCTCGAAGTACGCGCAGCTGTACGTCTGGGTCGGGTCGAGGAAAAGCCGATAGAAGTCGTCGGAAAGGTCGTAGTGTGACTGCACCTTCTCGAAGTGGGGCTTCAAGTGCTGGGTGTCGTGTGTAGCTTCTGGCAAGGTAGCGGCCTTTGACGTTTGTATGTGTTGCTGATTCGAAAGGCTCCACGCTTTTTCGAGAGCCACCCCCGTCGTGAGGGCAGTGTACGCACAGTCATTGTGAACAATTCCCAGAGACCTTTGCAACGCAGGTAGTTGACATAAACAAGAAACTCTTTGACACTGTCAACTATGGCCACAGTGGTCGATGACGTCCGAGGGTTCAACCGGTTCTACACACGGGTGCTGGGCCTACTTCGTCCCGACCTGGCCGGATCGGCATTCGGGCTTACCGAGGCCAGGGTGCTGTTCGAGCTCGCCCACCGTGACGACCTGGCAGTTGCCGACCTCCGCCGCGATCTCGACCTCGACGCCGGCTACCTCAGCCGCATCCTGTCCGGGTTCACCGCGTCCGGATTGGTTGCCAGGGAGAAGTCGGAGGCCGACGGTCGTCGGCAGATCGTTCGGCTGACGGAAGACGGGCGACGGGCATTCGACGAGCTGGACCGGTTGCAGGCGAGCGCGATCGATACGTTGCTGGAGCCGCTGGACGGCCGCCAACGAACCCAGCTTGTCGGCGCAATGGGCAGGATTCGCCGGATGCTGGGTCCCGCAGGCGGCAGGGGCGGTGTCGTTCTTCGCCCGCCCGAGCCAGGAGATCTCGGTTGGGTGATCGAGCGGCACGGCTCCCGCTATGCGCACGAATACGGCTGGGACGCGACGTTCGAGGCGCTGGTTGCGCGCATCGTCGCCGACTTCGCAGAGCGCCGTGACTCCCGACGTGAGGCGGCGTGGATCGCCGAGCTGGACGGCGAGCGGGTGGGCTGCGTGTTCTGCACGGCCGGCGAGGCCCCGGACACCGCACAGTTGCGGCTGCTGCTCGTCGAGCCGTCGGCGCGCGGAACCGGCGTCGGGACCCGGCTCGTCGACGAATGTCTGCGGTTCGCCAGGCGCGCAGGCTATCGGCGAATCACCTTGTGGACCAACGATGTGCTGCTGGCCGCGCGGCGAATCTACGAGCGAGCCGGGTTCCGGTGCGACCGCCGCGAGCCGCACCACAGTTTCGGGCACGACCTCGTCGGCGAGTACTGGTCGCGAGACCTCTAGGCGGCGGGCGTCGCCCCGAGCACCCGCTGGATGTCGGGCTTCATGGCCTGCAGTTGGCCGCCCCAGTAGCCCCAGCTGTGCGTTCCGTTGGGCGGGAAGTTGAACACGCCGTTGCTACCCCCGGCCCGCGCGTAAGCCGCCTGGAAGTCCTTGTTGGTCCTGATCGTCAGGCCCTCCAGGAATTGCGCGGGAATCTGCGCGTTGCCGAGTCCGCCATCCAGATCCGTCGGGTTGCCGTTGCCGCTGTACACCCAGATCCGGGTGCCGTTGGCCACCAGTCGTCCGATCTGCAGCATCGGATCGTTGCGCTGCCACGCCGGTCCGCCGTAGGGGCCCCACATGTCCAGTGCGTTGAATCCACCGGCGTCGCCCATCGCGATGCCCACCAGCACGGGCCACAGCCCCCTTGACAGATTCAAGAAGCCCGAGAGCGCGCCTGCGTAGACGAACTGTCCCGGGTGGTAGGCGGCAAGGATCAGCGCCGAACTACCCGACATCGACAACCCCACAACTGCGTTGCCGGTCGGGCTGACGCCTTTGTTCGCGGCCAGCCACGCGGGTAGCTCCGACGTCAGGAAGGTCTCCCATTTGTAGGTCTGGGTGGTGCCGTTGCCTGCCGCGGGCCGATACCAATCCGTGTAGAAGCTGGACATCCCGCCGACGGGCGCCACGACCGAGAGTCCCGAGCCGTCGAACCAGCTGAACGCGCCGGTCTCGATGTCCCAGCCGTTGCGGTCGTCGCGGGCGCGCAGACCGTCGAGGAGGTAGACGGCCCTGGGGCCGCCGCCCTGGAACTGAACGGTGACGTCGCGCCCCATCGACGGCGAGGGGACGCTGAGGACTTCGACTGCTGCGGCGGCCGGTGCGGTACCGCCCATGATGCCGATCAGTGCTGGCAGCATCGCCGCCGTGAAGGATGCCGCCGACAGTCGGCGGATCCACTTGCCTGGTGCCTGGTGTGAAATTTTCATTGTCCTACTTCGGTCGTCCCGACCCGACAACGGATTAATCGCAGACCAACACGGCTCAGTTACACCGCAATGGGAGGACAATCGGAACTGCGTATCGGGGCACGAAAGGAGCGGACGATGAAGGCCAATGTGGGCGATTTCTTGGTGGTCAAGGGAACCACGGTCGAGCAGCACGATCAGCGCGGAGTGATCACCGAAGTCCGCTCGGCCGACGGCTCGCCGCCGTATGTGGTGCGGTGGCTGAGCAGCGACCACGTCGCTACGGTGTATCCGGGTCCGGACGCACTCGTCGTCACGCCGGCCGAGCAGGAAGCGGCCGACGCTCGGCACCGATCGCATTAGTCGCCAATCGCACGGGACGGAGACCGATCATGACCACCCCCGAGGGCAGTCCGTTCGTCGACGACGACACGTGGAGCGAAGCGACGCGCGTCGCGAGCGCACGGGATTGGGACGCCAATGAAGCCGATCTGATCGAGCAGGCGATCGCCGTCCCGGAAGACGACGATTCGGAGTTCGACCGCTGAGCACTCAGTTGTGCAAGGCTGACGACTCCCGCAGCAGCAGCCCATAACCGTTGCAGCACATACTGATCCGAAGTGGCTGGCTCGCAGTGTGGGTAGCAAGCCAGGCGCGAAGCGCCGGCAGTTGCTTATCGACCGAGACCTGCTTCACCCCGAGTTCGCTCAGCAGCATAAGCAGATTGGTGGGTTCGGTTGCGACGGCCATGGTGTCCCCCTTCGACGCCCCGCCCGTCAATTTTATGGCGATCGGTCGCGTCGCGGAGCGCTTTGCCCAAAGGCCGTAATGCGATTGCCGGCAAGCTGACTGAAGTTAACTGAAGGAGGAGATCTGTGGCGGTTGTTGACGGGCTGCGCCGGTGTGCGGCGGGGCTTTGCGGCGTCATGGCGGTGGCGGTGGTTGCGGTGGCGGCGCCCGCGCGCGGCGACGACGCGAACCCGCTTTTCGACTTGGTCGATGCCGCCGCCCAACGGCTGCAGACGGCAGACCCGGTGGCGGCGACCAAGTGGATCACCCACGCAGGCAGCTCGATCGAGGATCCGCCGCGAGTCGAGCAGGTGCTGACTGCCGTGGCATCCGATGCGACGCGCAGGGGCGTCGACGCCGGCTACGTCAGGCGGATCTTCACCGATCAGATCGACGCCACGACGGGCATCGAGTACACCCGATTCGGGCAATGGAAGCTCGACCCGGGATCAGCGCCCGGCGTCGCACCCGATCTGGCGGCGTCGCGCGGGACCATCGATCGGTTGAACACCGAGATGGTCGACCAGATCGCGCTGCAGTTGCCGGTGCTGCACTCCCCCGACTGCAACCGGGCGCTCGACGACGCCAAAACCGCGGTCGCCGCGGCGCGGACACTCGATCCCCTCTATCGGCAGGCACTCGACTTCTCCACGCATTCATACTGCGCCCCTTGATGTTTGGCCGCTCGTCAGAAGAGACCGCGCTCGCCTCCGACGTCGTATTCGGCGACCGATCCGGCCTGAATCGCGGCGCCCTGGTCGTCGCTGGGGCCACCGCCGCGGAACGCGTCGACGGCGGCCTGCGACTCCCATCGCTCGAAGACGTTGATGCGACCCGGCTCGAGCAGGTCGGCCGAGATCGAGAAGTCGAGACAACCCGTCGCGCGGCGGGCCTGCCGCACCACCTCGACGCACCCCGACAAGTAGTCGTCGCGGTCCTGAGGGTCGACCACGAGATGTCCGGCGACAATCAGCACGGTGGGCCTCCTTCGTCTGTAGTAAGCAGGAGATCATGAATCTTCGAGAAGCACGACAGGCCATCGGCTCGCTCGACACCGATCCCGACGCCGCGCGCGCGTTCGGGGACGCCTACCAGATCCCTGACGGCGCAACGGTCATCCCGGTCACCACCGTCCGGGGCGGCTCCCCCCGCCCGTTGGGTGTCTACGTGGTCAAGGATGGCAAGGCGTCGTGGGTGCCTGCGGTTGATGCGGGTCGCATCGCGATGATGGGAATACTGGTCGGGATGGTCTCTGCGGCGTTGGCAGGCGTGGCTATGATTCGTCGCCCGCCCTGGCCCGACCTGCACGGCGATATCTCGCGCGCACCCTAGTCGCGGCGACCAGCAGCACCGCCAAGGCAACCAGCCACGGCCACGCGCCGTGCTGGTGGACCCATCCCGCGATCGCACCCTGTACCCGACCGGCCGCCGCGATCACCGGATCTTCGGGACTGCCGTTCCCCGTGAACAGCCGTATCTCGTAGAGCCCGTAGTAGCCGACGTAGCCGCCGACAACCACGAGCAGCGCGCCGCTGATCCGGTTGACATACGGCACGATTCGGCGCATCCGGTCGACGGCCGCAGAACTGGCAAGCGCGGCGGCCACCGCCAGCACCCCCACCACGAGCGTGAAACCGGCGGCGTAGGCGACGTACACCGCCACGGCGCCTGCCGGCGAGCCCCGTAGGCCCGCGGCGGTCACCGCGAGAAAAGGCCCGACCGTGCACGACAATGACGCGATCGCGTAGCTGACCCCGTAGCCGAACATGGAGCCCAATCGCGCCGTCGGCGCCCACCGAGCGCCGCGCGCCAGCGGACGAAGCGGTGTGATCTCACGTCCGACGAGCAACCAAATGCCAAGGGCGACAAGCACAACACCGATGAGCAAGGTGACGTACGGAAGGTAGCGTTGCACTGTTGAGGCTACCGATACGGTGAGCAGGCCAAACCCGCCGAACACCACGATGAAGCCCAGCGCCATCGCGGCGGTGGCCGTGACCGCGCGGCCGACGGCGACCCGCCGACTCACGTCTTCGCCCCGCACCACCAGCGCCAGATAGGCGGGCAGCATGGCGAATCCGCACGGGTTCAACGCCGCCACCAACCCAGCGCCGAACGCCAAGCCCACCAGGTCTTGGTTCACCGTGCGCGGTGCCCTACGACAGCGCCGCCACCCGATCGGACAGCTCCTGTTCGGGCATGGCCGAGGTCGGGTTGTTCACGAACGTCGAGGACCCATCGGCGCGATAGAAGACGTAGGCCGGCTGCCACGGAACGTTGTAGCGGGCCCAGATCGAACCGTCGGCGTCGTTGAGGGTGGTGAAGTTCAGGTTGTACTTCGACACGAAGCCCTGCATCGCCGCGACGTCGGAGCGCGCGGCGACACCGACGAAGGTGACCTTGGGATTGGCCGCCGCGACCTGGCTGACGCTAGGCGCCTCGGCGTTGCAGAACGGACACCACGGCGTCCAGAACCACAGCACCGCGGGCTTGCCCACCAGGCTTGCCCCGGAAAACGGCGCACCCGACAGAGTCGTCCCGGTGAATTGGAGGCGGTCGTCGGCGACTGCCGCCGGAGGACTGACGAGCCCGAACGTCAGCGCGGCCACCGCCGCACCAAGGACGAGCGACCGGGTGAGTCGAGAGAATCGAACGCTCATCCGCCATCTCCTTTGTTTCAAGCGGCACCGCGTGGATG
>DATJIX010000525.1:0-15659 GCA_035492865.1 Mycobacterium sp.
ATGTTGCCCTGGTCAGCGGGGACACCCTTGACGTCGTGACCCCACTTGCGGGCCACCTTGATACCGCTTTCGACCGCCTCGGCGCCGCTGTTCATCGGCAGCACCATGTCCTTGCCGCACAGTTCGGCAAGCGCCTCGCAGAACGGTCCCAGCCGGTCGGAGTGGAAGGCGCGGCTGACCAGAGTCACCGTGTCCAGCTGAGCGTGCGCGGCCGCGACGATCTCTGGATTGCGGTGCCCGAAGTTGACGGCCGAGTAGGCGGCCAGACAGTCGAGATAGCGACGACCCTCCACGTCGGTGATCCATGCGCCTTCGGCGCTGGCCGCCACCACCGGCAGCGGCGAGTAGTTGTGGGCGACATAGTGATCGTCGAGGGCGATCGCGTTATCGGTGGCGGTCACAGACTCCAGGATCGTCACGGATGTACCTCCAGCGTGCAGCATTTGACGGATCCGCCGCCTTTGAGCAGTTCGGACAGGTCGACACCGATCGGCCGGAATCCGGCGTCGCGCAGTTGACCGGCAAATCGAGTGGCGGCCGCGGGCATCACCACGTTCAGGCCGTCGGATACCACGTTGAGGCCGAGCACATTCGCGTCGGACTCGGCCACCTCGATCGCGTCGGGGAACAGCTCGAGCAGCGTCGCGCGTGCCTCTGCGCTGAACGCCTGCGGGTAGTAGGCGATGGTGGTGTCGTCGAGCACCGCGAGCGCGGTGTCCAGGTGGTAGAACCGCGGATCGACGAGCTCGAGGCTCACCACCGGCATGTGCAGAAGTGCCGCGATCTCCGCGTGCGCCTGGCGCTCGGTGCGGAAGCCATGGCCGGCCAACATGATCGAGCCGACGACGAGGAGATCACCCTGGCCCTCGTTGACGTGGCGGGTTTCGGCGGGCGCGAAGCCGTGGCGGGTCATCCATTCGGCGTATGCGGCGGATTCACCCGAGCGCTGCGGATAGGCGAACCTGGCGACCACCGCCTTGCCGTGCACCAGCAGCCCGCCATTGGCGGCGTACACCATGTCGGGCAGCCCGGCGACGGGCTCGACCAACTCCACGGTGTGTCCGAGTTCCTTATATGTCTGTCGCAAGGTCTCCCACTGATTAAGTGCGACGTGAGTGTCGACGGTCGTCGAGGTGTCCATCCACGGGTTGATGGCGTACTCGACCGCGAAGAAGGTCGGAGGAGTCATGGCGTAGTGGCGAGGGCGCGCCGCGCGCGTAATCGTCATGAATCAACGGTATAAGCTGGCGATTTTGCAATCAATCGCCGTTTATTGCGTATAGGCCAGTGATCTATTGTGTCAAACTCGAAAATACGGCAGTTTGTTGTGTGGAGGTGATCATGGAACGTCTGGACGACACCGACGAGCGCATTCTCGCCGAGTTGGCCCAGGATGCGCGGGCCACGTACGCGGAGGTCGGTCAGCGGGTGAACCTGTCAGCACCGGCAGTCAAACGACGGGTCGACCGCATGCTCGACAACGGGGTCATCCGCGGGTTCACCACCGTGGTCGACCGCAACGCGCTTGGCTGGAACACCGAGGCCTATGTGCAGGTGTTCCGCCACGGCACCATCGCGCCAGATGAGTTGCGCAAGGCGTGGATCGACATCCCTGAAGTGGTCAGCGCCGCCACCGTCACCGGCACCGCCGACGCGATCCTGCACGTGCTGGCCCGCGACATGCGCCACCTGGAGGAGGCGCTCGAGCGGATCCGCTCGGCCGCGGATGTCGAGCGCAGCGAAAGCATCGTGGTCTTGACGAACATCATCGACCGGATGCGGGGCTAAGAAGCCAAGCGCAGGGTGGCGGTCACAACGGTGTGGGCATCGTGTAAGAACTGGCCATGACTTCTACTGGGGGCATCGTCATCGTCGGGGGCGGGCTGTCCGCTGCCCGAACCGCCGAGCAGCTGCGGCGTGCGGAATACACCGGGCCGATCACCATCGTCAGCGAAGAGGACCATCTGCCCTACGATCGGCCGCCGCTGTCCAAGGAGGTGCTGCGCGCCGAGACCGACGACGTCACCCTCAAGCCTGCTGAGTTCTACGACGAGAACGACATCACTGTGCTGCTCGGAAAGGGCGCGCGGTCGGTGGACACCGACGCGAAGACGGTGACGCTCGACGACGGCGGCACGATCAACTACGACGAGCTGATCATCGCGACGGGCTTGGTGCCCAAGCGGATTCCGTCGTTCCCCGATATCCCCGGCATTCACGTGCTTCGAAACTTCGACGAGAGCCTGAAGCTGCGCAGCGAGGCGGACTCGGCGCGCAATGCCGTCGTGGTCGGCGCCGGGTTCATCGGCTGTGAGGTGGCCGCCAGCTTGCGCAAGTTGGGCGTCGAGGTCGTGCTGGTGGAGCCGCAGCCGACGCCGCTGGCATCGGTGCTCGGTGAACAGATCGGGTCGCTGGTGGCGCGGTTGCACCGGGCCGAAGGCGTCGACGTGCGGTGCGGCATCGGCGTCGACGGGGTGGTCGGAACCGACAAGGTCGAGAAGGTCAAGCTGAGCGACGGTGCCGAGCTCGACGCCGACCTGGTGGTGGTCGGTATCGGCTCGCGTCCCGCGACCTCCTGGCTGGAAGGCACCGGCATCGAGGTCGACAACGGCGTGGTGTGCGACACCCACGGCCGCGCCAGCGCGCCCCACGTGTGGGCGATCGGCGATGTCGCCTCGTGGCGCCATACCGCGGGACACCAAGTGCGCGTTGAGCATTGGAGCAATGTCGCGGAC
The DNA here is from genome assembly GCA_035492865.1 of Mycobacterium sp. Classification (GTDB taxonomy): domain Bacteria; phylum Actinomycetota; class Actinomycetes; order Mycobacteriales; family Mycobacteriaceae; genus Mycobacterium. Next base: position 2,736 of record DATJIX010000525.1, read on the forward strand.
CAGGCCCGCGCCATGGTGCCCGCGATGCTCGGTCAGGATGCGCCCGCCGCCGTCACGGTGCCGTACTTCTGGAGCGACCAGTACGACGTCAAGATCCAGTGTCTAGGCGAACCCGAGGCCACCGACACCGTGCACATCGTCGAGGACGACGGCCGCAAGTTCCTGGCTTTCTATGAGCGCGATGGCGTCGTGGCCGGCGTCGTCGGCGGCGGCATGCCGGGCAAGGTGATGAAGGTGCGCTCCAAGATCGCCGCGGGCGCGCCGATCGCCGACGTCCTCGGCTGAGCGATTTGTGCGCGTTTCGGAGCGCTCAGAGCGCTCAGCGCTCCCGAACGCACACAAATCACATCTACAGCTCGCCGAGGTAGAACCGCGTGCCCTGGTCGTCGGTGCACTGCGCCGACTTTCCGTAGGCCTGCTGCGACGGCTCGTCGATCACGGTGCCGCCTGCCTCGCGCACCCTGGCGACCGCCGCGTTGATGTCGCCGACCATCCACATCGGCACCGTCACCGCTGAGTCACTGCCGCCCGCGACGCCTGCCATCGGATGGGTCTGCTCCACCTGCCAGCCGTCGTCGATGCGGCCCGGCTCGAAAGTCCAGTACAGCACTCGGCTGTAGAACGCCCTGAACGCCGCCGAGTCGGGCACCTCATATGTGATGTACGAAACCTCGCCTGGCCCTGAGCCATTCAGTTCCGGCCGCGGCGTACCCGGTGTCGGCTCGAATACTCCGAACGATGTGCCCTGCGCGTCGGTGGCACCGCGCAGCGTGCCGAAGTCGAACCGCTCGATTTCGTCGACAGTGCCGCCGCCGTCCAGGATCGCCTGCGTGGCGCCCTGAAGGTCGGCCACCGCATAGCAGCAGAACAGGGTCGGTGGGACGGCGACGGAATAGATCCCGATGCGCTGCTTGGTGTTGGTGACCTGATGCGTCGACGGGTCGTAGGTCCACCCGAGCACATGCCCGTAGAACGCGGCGGCGCGGTCGGCGTCGGGCGTCCACACCGAGACGTAGCCGACGTCGCCGTGCTGGATCGGCACCGCGGCGCCGGTCACCGGCCCGGTGAGCATCCAGCGGTGCCCGAACGGGTCGACCACAGTGGCTGAGCGGCTGCCGTAGTTCTCGTACGGTTCGCGTTGCACCTGCGCTCCGCGTTCGCGGGCGCGTTCGAGAACCGCATCGGTGTCCGGCACGGGCAGCATCAGGCTCACCGAAGTCGCTTGCGGGCTAGGTGCTTTCAGTCCGAGCTCGGGGTACTCGTCGGCGAGGTACAGCACGCCGTCACCGATCTGGAGTTCGGCGTGACCGATGCGACCGTCGTCCATCTCGTACATGTCACCGATCAGCGATGCGCCGAATGTGTCGACATACCAAGCGATGGCCTCCCGCGCATTGCCGACGGACAGGTAGGGCAGCGCTGCCGGGCGGGGTGGTGCGGCGGCAGGTTCGGTGCTCGGCTCGGTCAGCTCGGCGATGGCGGTATCGGTGCCACTCATGACGACTCCTTGCGTTCGATTCGGTAGGGACACAGCAGATTCCAGACGTGCGCGGAGGCGGGCCGCGAACGCCGGATCGGGTGCAACCGGAAGCTCGTCGCCATGCAGCACAGTCAGCGGGTCTGTGTTGTTGTTCATGACCGCCCTCCTTCCGGCTCCGGATAGTGGGACCTGAAGGCGCGCCGCGCCCTCACCAATAGCGCCTCGGTGGCGTGCACGGTGCGGCCGATCAGCTCGGCGCACTCGGGCACCGAACAGTCGTCCATGTAGCGCAGCGCCAGCACCGTGCGGTGGTGTTCTGGCAGCCTGGCCAGCACGCTCTCCGCCATGATGCGGTCCAGCGCCGCGTCCCAGTCATCGGCAGGCTCGACGGGTTCTGGCAGTTCGGCCACCGGCACGGTGAACCGATCGTGCCTGCGCCGGTAGTGGTCGGCCAGTTTGTGGCGGGCGACCCCGAGCAGCCACGGCACGGTGATCGGCGGGGGCGCGTCCTTGCGGGCGGCGTCCATCGCCGCCAGAAAGGTCTCCGATGTCAGATCCTCGGCCGCCCCGCGGTCGCCGCAGCGTCGGACGAAGTACCCGTAGACGACCGGAAGTGCATCGTCGTACAGCGCCAACAGGGTCCGGGGCCCGTCGTTGCCATCCGGTTCGGCCGTCACACCCTTATCGTCGCCGCGGCGGCCCTGACTCCGACGCCCCAATCGGAAAATTCTTCACCGGCGCTTGTCATCCAGCGCGGAGAGCCCTTCGCTGACGGTGTCGAACGCCTCGCCCAACGCCTGTGCGAGCGAAACCGACTCGTCGGCCAGCCAGTGCTCGTAGGCAGACAGCGCCACCCCGAGCATCGTCCAGGCCACGGTCTGCGGCACGATGTCTTCCACTTTGGCGCCAAGCCGCTGCGCCACGAATGCGGCGACGACGGCACGCCACCCGGCGTACATGGTCATCGAATACGCTTGCAGCGCAGCAGTTTCCAGGATAACGCGCATGCGCTGCCGGTGGCGTGCGGTCTCCTGTTCGTCGAAGCTGTTGAACGCCAACAGCGCCGTGCGCAGCGCCTCCTCGATCGGCACATCGGGTTCCAGCTCATTGAGCAGATCACGCATGTGGTCCAGATGCGCGTCGAAGTCACCCCACGGCAACGCGTTCTTGGACGGGTAGTAACGAAACAGGGTGCGGCGCGCGATGCCCGAGGCCTCGGCGACGTCGTCGACGCTGACCTCGTCGAAGCCCCTCGCCGCAAACAGGTCGATGGCCACATTGGAGATGTGGTCCCAGGTCGTCGAGCGCCGTCGGCCCACCCTGTGCTGGGAAACCGGCCGCATGAAGACCCACCCTTCCATTTAGGCACTCGATGCCATATTATTGCGACCTCGGTCACATTGTCGAGACCCAACGCGACGAAAGGTGCTGTTCATGGAGCCTAACCAGCAAGTCGAGAGTGAAACCGAACTCGTCACCGAGACGCTGGTCGAAGAGGTGTCGATCGACGGGATGTGCGGGGTCTACTGACCGTGTCGTCGCCTGCCGCGGCGTTCGACCCGGCTCTGCACTGGCGGCTGCACCACCAAGTGGCGGTGCGGCCCGAGCCGTTCGGTGCGCTGTTGTATCACTTCGGGACGCGCAAGCTGTCCTTCCTGAAAAACCGGACGATCGTCGAGGTGGTCAACTCGCTTGACGACCACCCCGACGCGCGTTCCGCGTGCCGCGCAGCCGGCATCGACGACGCGCAGCAGGCGCCGTATCTGCACGCGCTCGGCGTGCTGGCCCAGTCCAAGATGCTCGTAACGGGAGAAGCATGACGTCTCTAGCACCGGTGCCACGTCTGGTCGAGCAGTTCGAGCGTGGACTCGACGCGCCGATCTGCCTGACGTGGGAGCTCACGTACGCGTGCAACCTCGCGTGCGTGCACTGCCTGTCCTCATCGGGTAAGCGCGACCCGCGCGAGCTGACCACGCGGCAGTGCAAGGACATCATCGATGAGCTCGAGCGCATGCAGGTGTTCTATGTGAACATCGGCGGCGGCGAACCCACTGTGCGGCCGGACTTTTGGGAACTCGTCGACTACGCCACCGCTCACCATGTCGGCGTGAAGTTCTCCACCAACGGTGTGCGCATCACGCCGGACGTGGCAAAACGTTTGGCGGCAAGCGATTACGTCGACGTGCAGATCTCGCTTGACGGCGCGACGGCTGAGGTCAACGATGCCGTGCGCGGCGCCGGGTCCTTCAGGATGGCGATCCGTGCGCTGGAGAACCTGCGCGATGCGGGCTTCAAAGACGCCAAGATCTCCGTCGTCGTCACCCGTCACAACGTCGATCAGCTCGATGAATTCGCCACTCTGGCAGCGCGTTACGGAGCCACGCTGAGGATCACGCGGTTGCGTCCGTCCGGCCGCGGCGCCGATGTCTGGGACGAGTTGCACCCCACCGCAGAGCAACAGGTGCAGCTCTACGACTGGCTGGTGGCCAAGGGGGACGGGGTGCTCACCGGTGACTCCTTCTTCCACTTGTCGGGCCTTGGCGAGCCCGGCGCGCTCGCAGGGCTGAACCTGTGCGGGGCCGGCCGCGTGGTCTGCTTGATCGACCCTGTCGGCGACGTGTACGCCTGCCCGTTCGCCATCCATGACCGCTTCTTGGCGGGAAACATATTGTCGGACAATGGGTTTGACAATGTCTGGAAGAACGCGCCGCTGTTCCGCGAGCTGCGCGAACCGCAATCGGCGGGTGCGTGCAGCAGCTGCGCGCATTACGACAGCTGCCGCGGTGGCTGCATGGCCGCCAAGTTCTTCACCGGCCTGCCCCTCGACGGACCCGATCCCGAGTGCGTGCAGGGCTACGGCGCTCCCGCACTCGAGCAGGAGCGGGTCAAGCCGAAGTCGAGTGTCGACCACTCACGTAGCGGGCCTGTCGCGCTCAAACTGCTGACCAAGCCGCCGGCGCGGCTCTGTAATGAAAGCCCGGTCTAGTCATGGCTGACATCTGGTTCGAGACCGTCGCGGCGGCCCAGGAGCGCGCCAAGCGTCGGCTGCCCAAGCCGGTGTACTCCGCGCTGCTGGCTGCCAGCGAGCGAGGCGTGACCGTCGCCGACAACGTCGACGCGTTCGCCGAGCTGGGCTTCGCGCCCCATGTGATCGGTGCGCTGGAAAAGCGAGATCTAGCGACAACCGTGATGGGACAAGATATTTCGCTGCCAGTGCTGATATCGCCGACCGGCGTGCAGGCAGTCCATCCCGACGGTGAGGTGGCCGTCGCCCGCGCGGCCGCCGCTCGCGGCACCGCGATGGGGCTGTCATCGTTCGCGAGCAAGCCGATCGAAGACGTCATCGCCGCCAACCCCAAGCTGTTCTTCCAGGTGTACTGGCTCGGCGGCCGCGACGCGATCGCGGCGCGGGTGGAGCGCGCCAGGGAAGCGGGTGCCGTCGGTCTGATCGTGACGACCGACTGGAGCTTCTCGCACGGCAGGGACTGGGGCAGCCCGAAGATCCCCGAGGAGATGAACCTGCGGACGACGGTGCGGATGATGCCGACCGGGTTGACGCGGCCGAGGTGGCTCTACCAGTGGGCCAAGACGATGCGCCCGCCCAACCTGCGGGTGCCCAATCAGTCCGCGCGCGGGGAGGCGGGTCCGCCGTTCTTCGCCGCGTACGGCGAGTGGATGGGCACGCCTCCGCCGACCTGGGAGGACATCGCCTGGCTGCGTGAGCTGTGGGGCGGCCCGTTCATGCTCAAGGGTGTCATGCGCGTCGACGACGCCAAACGTGCTGTGGATGCTGGTGTTTCGGCGATTTCCGTGTCCAACCACGGCGGCAACAACCTCGACGGCACGCCAGCGTCAATAAGGGCGCTGCCCGCGATCGCCGACGCGGTCGGCGATCAGGTCGAGGTGTTGCTGGACGGCGGTATCCGGCGCGGCAGCGACGTCGTCAAGGCGCTGGCCCTCGGCGCACGCGCGGTCATGATCGGCCGGGCCTACCTGTGGGGGCTGGCGGCCAACGGCCAAGCCGGCGTCGAGAACGTGCTCGACGTCCTGCGGGGCGGTATCGACTCGGCATTGATGGGCCTGGGACGGGCGTCAGTCCACGATCTTGTTGCAGGCGATGTCCTGGTCCCACCGGGCTTCGCCAGGGCGCTGGGCGTGCCGCCAGCGGCCGATTCCTGACGGGCCAACCGGGTCGGGGTCGAATGCCCTGGTACAGGCGTGGCGGAGGGGACGGACGTGGCGCCTCTGAGGCGTCCGAGAAAAGATCACGGAAATCAATTGCTGCGCATGCGCCAACAATTGGCGCACGCCAGGTGAATTCGGCCTACCATCGGCGGGTGGCTTTCCCCACCGAGCTCGCGAACTCAACGTCGAGACAGCTTCAGGGCACGTCGCCCGCGTTGATTATCCCGGTAGGCTCGGTTGAGCAGCACGGACCGCACTTGCCGCTGGACACCGACACCCGGATCGCCACCGCCGTCGCGCGCTCGGTTGCTGACCGGCTCGCCATCCGGAATGAATCCAATTGGGCGCTGGCACCCGCGATCGGTTACGGCGCGAGCGGTGAGCACGAGGGCTTCCCTGGCACGGTTTCGATCGGCACGTCGGCGCTGCGGCTGTTGCTGGTGGAGTACGGGCGGTCCGCGTCGCAATGGGCGTCGCGACTCGTCTTCGTCAACGGCCACGGCGGCAACGTCGAAGCGCTGGCGGCTGCGGTGGCTTTGCTCCGCTACGAGGGTCGCGACGCGGGCTGGTGTTCGTGTACCGCACGGAACGCCGACGCCCACGCCGGTCACACCGAAACCTCTGTATTGCTACATATTTCGCCGGCTGACGTGTGGATCGACGAGCGACTCCCCGGCAACCGTGAACCCCTGACCCGGTTGATGCCGCAGATGCGTCAGGGCGGTGTGGCAGCCGTGAGCGAACTCGGTGTGCTCGGCGACCCGACGACTGCCACCGCCGAGGAAGGTGAACGGATCTTCACCGAGATGACCGACGCATGTGTGCGGCGCATCGTCAGGTGGGTGCCGGACCGCGACGGGATGCTGACATGACAGGACCGCGTCTGCCCGACGGCTTCGCCGTCCAGGTCGACCGCAGGGTGAAGGTGCTCGGTGAGGGCTCTGCCCTTCTCGGCGGCTCACCCACCCGGCTGCTGCGGCTCGCGCCCGCGGCGCAGACCATGCTCAACGGCGGCAGGCTCGAGGTGCACGACGCCATCAGCGCGGACCTTGCGCGCACCCTGCTCGACGCCACCGTCGCCCATCCGCGGCCTGCAACGGGGCCATCGCACCGCGACGTAACTGTCGTTATACCCGTGCGCGACAATATATCTGGGCTGTTACGGCTAGTGGGTACGCTGCGCGGAATGCGCGTGGTGGTTGTCGACGACGGCTCCGCGACCCCGGTGCAGCAGAGCGACTTCGCGGACATGCACTGCGACATCCAGGTGCTGCGCCACGCCCGCAGCAAGGGACCGGCTGCCGCGCGCAATACCGGCCTGACCGCGTGCGGCACCGATTACGTGGCCTTCCTCGACTCCGACGTGGTGCCGCGGCGCGGATGGCTCGAGGCGCTGCTCGGGCACTTCTGCGACCCCGCCGTCGCGCTCGTCGCCCCGCGGATCGTGGGACTGCGGCAGGCCGACAACCTGGTGGCCCGTTATGAGGCGGTGCGTTCGTCGCTGGACCTGGGTCTGCGTGAGGCCCCGGTGGTGCCCTACGGCACGGTGTCCTACGTGCCGAGCGCGGCCATCATCTGTCGCCGCTCGGTGCTCAAGGAGCTGGGTGGCTTCGACGAGACGCTCAAGTCCGGCGAGGACGTCGACCTGTGCTGGCGCTTCATCGAGGCCGGTGCCCGACTGCGCTACGAGCCCATCGCGCTCGTCGCCCATGATCACCGCACACAAATGCGAGATTGGTTCGCGCGCAAGTCTTTCTACGGCGAATCAGCGGCGCCGCTATCCATCCGGCATCCCGGTAAGACCGCTCCGTTGGTGATCTCAGGATGGACGCTGGTGGTCTGGATCCTGCTCGCGATGGGCTCGGGGATCGGATACCTGGCGTCCATGATCGTCGCGGGCATCACCGGCCGTCGCATCGCCAGCTCGCTGAGTACCGTCGAGACCGAACCCAAGGAAGTGGCGGTGGTGGCAGCGCACGGCCTGTGGTCGGCCGCCCTGCAACTGGCGTCCGCGATCTGTCGGCACTACTGGCCAATCGCGCTGACCGCGGCGCTGCTGTCCCGGCGCTGTCGCCAGGTGGTCCTGGTGGCCGCCGTGGTCGACGGGGTGGTGGACTGGATCACCCGGAACGGCAACGCCGATGACGACACCAAGCGGGTGGGACTCCTCACCTACGTGCTGCTGAAGCGCCTCGACGACATCGCATACGGGGTCGGCCTGTGGACCGGTGTGGTCCGCGAACGGCATGTCGGCGCGCTCAAGCCCCAGATCCGGACCTGACACCGCATTGCGCAGTCGCCTGCACAGTGATGTGCTCATCGTCGGTGCCGGTAGCGCTGGATCCGTTCTCGCTGAACGCCTTTCCGCTGATCCGCAATGCCGGGTGACGGTCGTCGAGGCCGGCCCGGCACCATCCGACCCTCGGGTGCGTGACCAGATCAGCGACGGACTGCGACTGCCGATCGGCACTGCAAGTTCGGTCGTGCGGCGCTATCCGACGACCTTGACCGACGATCCCGAGCGCCTGGCGCAGATCATGCGGGGCGCGGTGGTCGGCGGGTCGGGCGCCGTGAACGGTGGTTACTTCTGTCGCGGCCTGCCAACGGATTTCGACGGCTGGGGGCTGGCCGGCTGGAGGTGGTCCGACGTGCTCCCGCACTTTCGCGCGATCGAGAACGACCTCGACTTCGAAAACCTCCTGCACGGCTCTGACGGGCCGATTGTGGTGCGTCGGGTCGCCGAATTCGACGGTTGTACAGCGGCTTTCGTGCGAGCTGTGGGCGAGGCCGGATATGGGTGGATCGATGACCTGAACGGTGGCACCGCCGACGAGTCGCTGCCGACCGGTGTCGGCGCGGTACCTTTGAACATCAACGGCGGGACGCGGGTGGGGCCAGGCGGTGCCTATCTCCAGCCTGCGATGGACCGCGCCAATCTCACGCTGCTGACCAGCACCAGCGCCAGGCGAGTGCGGATGGCGGGCGACACGGCCGTCGGCGTGGAATGTGTCGGGCCGAGCGGTGCCGTCGAGCTGACTGCGGATCGAATAGTGTTGTCCGCTGGCGCAATTGGATCAGCGCACCTCCTGATGCTGTCCGGCATCGGGCCGCAGGATGTGCTACGGGCGGCAGGAGTATCGGTGGTCGCCGACCTGCCCGTCGGCGTCGCGTTCGCGGACCATCCGGAATTGGTGCTGCCGGTCGATTGGTCGGAAACGCACGGACTCCCTCCGCTAGAGGCGGTGCTGACCACCGAGGATATCGAGATCCGCCCCTACACGGCGGGATTCGGCGCCATGGTCAGGGGCAGACGGGACGATCCCGGCGATCATCCGCACATCGGAGTCGCGCTGATGCAGCCGGAGTCACGTGGCCGCGTGACGCTGGTGTCCGCGGACCCGGAGGTGGCCCCGGTCATCGAGCACCACTACGACAGTGAACCCGCCGATGTGGCAAAGCTGACCGCGGGTGCCGATCTGGCGCGCGAATTAGCAGGCGCAACAGCAGAAGTGGGGGCCGTGTCCTGGTCCACGTCGCAGCACCTGTCGAGCACGGCGCCGATGGGCGTCGACGGGGACGCCGATGCAGTCGTCGACCCTCAGTGCCGAGTCCTCGGTGTCGAGGGGCTATGGGTTGTCGACGGCTCGGTGCTTCCCGCCATCACCAGCCGCGGCCCGCACGCCACCATCGTCATGATCGGCCATCGGGCCGCTGAGTTCATCGCTTGAAGTAAGCGAGCGCGAACGCAGACGCTGTACCACGCGCAACTGTTGGCCGTCGCGACCCGGTGCCCAGATTGCGACGAAAATCGCTGCGACAGCGATGATCACGGACAGGATCAGTAGAGACAGGTGCATCGACTGCAGGAAGGCACTCTCGGCGAGTTGTGCGACCTGCTTGCCTTGGGGGCCGATCCGCCCGGCGACCGCAAGCGCCTGGGCGAGGGATTCCAGGGCCGGACCTCGGATCTGCTCGGGGAACCCGGCGAGCGCTGGACGCAGGACACTGCTGTAGTGAGCCGCGACCACAGACCCGGCGACGGCGATGCCGATGGCGGCGCCGATCTCGCGTGTGGTGTCGTTGACCGCCGAGGCCACTCCCTGTTTTTCGTCGGGGACCGCGCCCATGATCGCCGACGTCGTCGGCGCAACGCACAGGCCGATGCCCGAGCTGACGATGAGGATGGGCCAGACAAAGTTGAGATAGGACGTGTCTGCGTCCAGAAGCTGCATGCTGAAGAGGCCGACCGCAATGAGTAGCAGTCCGAGTGCGACCGCCGTTCTCAGGCCGATCTTGGGCAGATACAGGTGCAACGTTGCCCCGAGGATCAGAATCGGAATGGCCAGTGGCACGAGCGCGAACGCCGTTCCCAGCGGGCTGTATCCCAGTATCAACTGCATGTACTGCATGGCGACGAAGAAGAAGCCGAAGTTGGCGAAGAACAGGAAGGTGATCCCGACGGCCCCGGTCGCGAAGTCCGGCCTGTTGAACAGCCGCATATCGAGTAGGGGATGGGTGCGGCGCAGTTCTACGAACGCGAACACGGCCGCGAGCAGTACGCCTGTGGTCATACAGCCCCACACCACCGGGTTGGTCCATCCGCGATCGGGGGCCTCGATGACGCCGAACACGAACACGGCAACGGCGGCGCCGATCAGCACCGCGCCGATCCAATCGATGGGGGTAGCACTTTCGTCTCGCGATGACCCGATCGTGCACGTGAGGATGAACATGGCGATCGCCGCGGCCGTGAACGCGTAGAAGATCGACTGCCACGAGAAGAAATGCATCAGGATCCCGGTGCCCAGAAATCCGAAGACCGCGCCGGAGCTCGCCATCCCAGCCCAAATCCCCACGGCCTTATTGCGTTCCGACTTCGGGAAGGCGGCGGTCAGGACTGACAACGTCGCAGGCATGATGAACGCGGCCCCGGCTCCGGCCACCGCCCGCGCGATGATGATCTGCATGGGGCTGTCGAATATCACAGGGGCAATGGAGGCAACCCCGAAGATGGCCAGACCGACGAGCAGCGCGCCGCGACGCCCGTAGCGGTCGCCGACGGCGCCCGCAGGCAACAGCAGGCACGCCAGCACCAGCGTGTAGCCGTCGACGATCCAGGTGAGTTGGCCTTGACTGGCGGAGGTCTCCAAGGCGAGATCGGGAAGTGCCGCGTTCAGCGCCACCATCGACGTGATCACCAGCAGCACATCGGTACTGGCGATCGTCAGCAGCCAGACGCGTCTGCGCTTGGACAGGTTGGAGATTGAGGCGTCGTTATCCTGATCGGACCGGTCGAGGGTGTCGACCATCGTCGTCGCCTTCCTATGGAGGATAGTTTTGAGACTAACAGTCTTGTTGCGAGACCGATAGTCTTATTTCCATCGGAAAGCTGGTGTAAACATGACCGCCTCGAGTACCGACCCGCGGCCGGCCCGCTCGCGGGCGCGATTGCTCGATGCCGCCACGGCGCTGCTGCGTGCGGGCGGCCCCAGCGCGGTCACGATCGATGCGGTCACCCGCAGCGCCAACGTCGCGCGGGCCACGTTGTATCGCCACTTCTCAAGCGCCAACGACCTTTTGGCGGCGTCATTCATGAGCCTCATCCCGCCTGCGCCAATGCCGCCTGAGGAGGGTTCGCTGCGCGAGCGCCTCATCGCCATCGTCGGCGCGTGGGCACAGTCCATCTCCGAAGTGCCCACCGTGTTGACGGCGATGGCCTGGCTTTCGCTGGGGCCGGACATCGGACAGCTGCCCGACAGTCATACCGGGTCGGCCAGCCCGCAGATGATGTCCCTGCGCGAGCGTATTGCCGAGCAGTACTCGGCACCGTTCGACGCCATTTTCAACAGCCCGCAAGCCGCCGCAGAACTCAAACCTGTCGACCGCACAACGGCTTTCGCGCTACTCATCGGCCCGTTGGCGTTCGGCAGGATCAGCACGCTGACCGAGTTCGACTACCAGGCTGTCGCGATCGCCGCCGTCGACGGCTTTCTCAAATGTTTTGCGAAGGATCCGGAAATTACTTGAGCGAGTAGCGAATCGGGAGGTGCTTGAGGCCGCCGACGAAGGTAGTGGCCGCCAACTCCGGCTCACCCGTCAACTCGATGGATTCCAGCCGCGGGATGAGCTCGGTGAAGAGGCTGTTCATCTCCATTCGCGCCAGCGCCGCACCGAGACAGAAATGCACCCCATAGCCGAACGCAACGTGCTTGTTGGGGTCGCGGCTCACGTCGAACCGGAACGGTTCGTCGAAGACCTCCTCGTCGCGGTTGCCCGAAACGTAAGCCAGGTAAACGGATTCACCCTTGGCGATGGGCACACCGCGGACAGTGGTGTCCTCGGCCGCGGTGCGCATGAATTCCTTGACCGGGGTGGTCCACCGGATCATCTCTTCGACTGCGGTCGGCATCAGGTCCATGTTCTCGCGCAATCGCGTTAGCTCGTCAGGGTTTTGGATCAGTGCGAGCAGGCCGCCGGAGATCGCGTCCTTGGTCGTGTCGTGGCCGGCACTGGCGACGATCACGTAGTACGACGCGGTGTCGACGTCGGACAACGGCTCACCGTCGATGCGGCCGTTGGCGATGGCAGACGCCAAGTCTTCCGTCGGGTGCTCGCGGCGCGACGCCGTCAGCGCAGAGAAGTAAGCGAAGAAGTCGAGCAGGATCGCGAGCTGCTCCTCCGGTGTGGTGCCGCGCTTGTTGTACTCCTCGTCGTCGCCGCCGAACATCTCCTGCGTCAGCTGATGCATCCGCGGGAAGTCCTCCTCGGGCAGGCCGAGCAGCGACATGATCACGTACAGCGGGAAGTTGACCGCGATCTCGGTGACGAAGTCGCATTCCGGGCCGATGTCGCGCATCCGATCGACATAGCGCTTGGCCAGCAGGTCGGTTTGCACCTTCAGGTCGCGCATGGCCTTGGGGCGAAACCAATCCGCCCCGATGGCGCGGACCTTGCGGTGGTGCGGATCGTCCATGTGGATGAGGGTGCGCAGACCCATCCCCGCGTCGAGTTGCTCCTTGGCGAAGTCGTCGGCCGCGGCGGTGGAGAGCAGTGGCCGCGGCTCGGAAAGGAAAAGGTTGTTGGCGCGCTCGATGGCCATGATGTCGGCGTGCTTGGTGATCGCCCAGAACGGCCGGTACGGCGGGTTGTCCACCCAGGCGACCGGATTGTTCGCTCGAAGATGGGTCAGTGCCGCGTGTAGGCGTGCGTCGTCGGCGTAGGCCGTCGGATCGGCCAGGACCTTGGCGGCGTCATCCATC
>DATJIX010000526.1:0-4114 GCA_035492865.1 Mycobacterium sp.
TCATCGAGTTCGGCGTCGACGACGGCCGCGCGCCTGCTCTCGTCGGCCGAGAAGTACCGCATCAGCACGACGATGAACCCGACGCCCAGCACGTCGCCGAGCAGCCAGAGCACACCGGCGCCGATCGACTGGTCCACCCGCGGGCTCGGTCCCCAGTGCCGGTCGACGTGGTTGTAGTAGTCGACGGCGATCAGCGGCCCGAGCCACAACACGATGCCGAGCAGTCCGTCGCCCAGTGATTCCACAATGCTGATGACGAGCGAGATCAACTGCGAGTAGCGACGCGGCACCGGATCCGCCTGCAGGCGCGCGTAGTAATACGCGAAACCGACAAGCAGCAGCAGCGCATTGGTCGCCGACGCCACCGCCGCGTTCCGCAGGGCGGCGGTGTACCAGGGCGTCAGATACAGCAGCCAGGGGGTGGCCAGCATCGCCACCGATGTGGTGGCCGGGTGCGCAAGAAACCGCGCGGCGCGGGACGCAGGCCACCGCTGCAGGCCAAGCACGGTGACGGGCCTGCCCATCGCGAGAAAGAATGGCGCCACGTACAACAGCAGCAGCACCTGCAGCGCCCTGACCCAGAACAACACCGTGGCGTAGCTGCCGACCATGCTCATTGTCGCGACCGCTATCAACACCAGGCCGGTTGCGAACCACCAGACATATCGCCGCGCCGCCGGTTCGGCGCGCCGCCAGGCCCAGCCGTAACCGACACCCGCCGCGACGATCACTGCGGCCCCACCGGTGTCCCAGTGCCAACTCGCCGGGTCCATAGCACGCCACTATGCGTCGGCGACCTGTCAGCGCCCTGTGTGGGACTACGGCACCCGCAGGCCGTCCAAGACCACTTCTGTCAGCCGCTCGGCCGCGTCGTCGTTGTAGCTCTGCATTGCCTGCAGTCCGACCATGAGTGCCTTCACGTCGGCCACCCCGACGTCCTTGCGCACGGTGCCCGCTTCCTGGGCGACACGCAGCAATTCGCCGAGGAGGTCCAGGAACTTCCCCTCTTCCTTGACTTTGATCTCCGAGTCTCCGAGCGTGTCGACCAGACCGCGGTTTGTCGCGCTCCATTCCACGGCCGCGCGCAGGAACGTGAACAGCGCCTCACCCGGCTTGCCCTCGTCGAGCAGCGCATACCCGCCGTCGATGATGCGCTGCATCTGGTCGGCGATCACCGCACCGACCAGGTCTTCCTTGGCGGGGAAATGCCGATAGACCGTTCCGGCACCCACGCCCGCACGCCGCGCGATCTCGTCGATCGGCACCGACAACCCCTCGGCGGCGAAGGCTTCCAGGGCGGCCTCCAGCACGCGCGCACGGTTTCGGGCCGCGTCGGCGCGGAGGGGCCGTTCGGGTTGATCGGGTTGATCCACGTCACATCACCTCGGGAATTGACCAAGCGGGGCGCACGTTCCGTATATTCGTAACCAACCGGGGCGCACGCTCCGTTTAGCCATTCTATCCAGGAGACCGACATGTCCAAGTGGACAACCGCCGATATTCCCGACCAGACCGGCCGCACCGCCGTCATCACAGGCGCCAACACCGGGCTGGGCTACGAGACCGCCTCAGCACTCGCCGCGAAGGGCGCCCACGTCGTACTCGCCGTGCGCAACCTCGAGAAGGGCAAGGCAGCGGCCGACCTCATCGCCAGGGCCGCCCCCAGCGCCAGCGTCGCCATCCAGGAACTCGATCTGACGTCGCTGGACTCCATCCGCGCGGCCGCCGATCAACTGCGCGCCGATCACGCTTCGATCGATCTGCTGATCAACAACGCCGGCGTGATGTTCACGCCGAAGTCGACCACCAAGGACGGCTTCGAATTGCAGTTCGGCACCAACCACCTTGGCCACTTCGCGCTGACGAACCTGTTGCTCGATCGCGTGCTGGCAGCGCCGGGCTCGCGGGTGGTGACGGTCAGCAGCGTCGGCCACCGCTTCGCGCGCAACGGCATCCGCTTCGACGATCTGCAGTCGGAACGCAGTTACAGCCGCGTCGGTGCGTACGGGCAGTCGAAACTGGCGAACCTGATGTTCACCTACGAGCTGCAGCGACGCCTGCAGGGCACCAACACGATCGCGGCCGCGGCTCACCCCGGCGGGTCACGCACCGAGCTCACCCGCAACCTGCCGCCGCTGATCGGCGCTGCGACACGGCTCGTCGAACCGCTGTTCCAGGGCGCCGACATGGGTGCGTTGCCGACGCTGCGCGCAGCGACCGATCCCGGCGTGCTCGGCGGCCAGTACTACGGGCCCGACGGATTCGGTGAACAACGCGGCTACCCGAAGATCGTTGCGTCCAGCGCGGTTTCCCACGACACCGACGCTCAGCGCAAGCTGTGGGCGGTGTCGGAGGAGCTCACTTCGGTGGTGTCTCCGGTCGGCTGAATGTGGCAGGCTGGCAAGCGATGTCACTTTGGGATCCCCGAAACGTGCCGCCGTATCCGCCAGCCCGCTACACCAAAGACGAACCTGAGGTCAGTGCCTGGCTGCGGCGAGCGCCGGAAAATGGGGGGGACCCTCCGGACTACGACGCATTCGGCCTCACCAAGTACCACTACCTGGCCAACGACAAAGCAACCAACGGCGACTACGGCCTTTACCGGGTCGACATCGCGCCCAAGGGCGGCGGCCCCGGTCCGCATTTCCACCGCGCAATGTCCGAGGCGTTCTTCGTGCTGTCGGGAACCGTCAGGCTTTACGACGGCACCGACTGGATCGACGGACATCCGAACGACTTCCTCTACGTGCCGCCCGGAGGCATCCACGGCTTCCGCAACGAGGCCGACGCGCCGACGTCAATCCTGATGCTGTTCGCTCCAGGCGCGCCGCGGGAGGCCTACTTCGAGGGTCTCGCGCAACTGGCCGATCTCTCCGACGACGAGCGTCGCGAGTGGTTGATCAAGAACGACAACTTCTTCATCGAGTAGCGGACGGCGCCAACCGCTTCGCGAGATACGGCGCGGTGCGGCTGTGTTTCGCACGTGCGACTTTGGTCGGTGGGCCTGCCGCAACGACCCGACCGCCGTCGTTACCGGCGCCAGGTCCCAGGTCGATCACCCAGTCCGCACCTGCGACCATTCGCATGTCGTGTTCGGCCACCACCACGGTATTGCCCGCGTCGACAAGGCGATGCAGTTGACTATCGAGCAGATCGACATCGGCGGGGTGAAGACCGGTGGTCGGTTCGTCGAGGACGTAGAGCGTATGCCCCCGCCGGGGCCGCTGCAGTTCGGAGGCGAGCTTGATCCGCTGGGCCTCGCCACCCGACAGCTCGGTTGCGGGCTGTCCGAGTCGGAGATATCCCAGTCCCACCTCTTGCAGCGTGGTCAGGCTCCGCGCCGCGGTGGTGACATCGGCGAGAAACTCCGAGGCCTCATCGACGGTCATCGCGAGCACGTCGGCGATCGTCCGATCGCGATAGCGCACCTCGAGTGTCTCGCCGGAGTAACGGGCGCCTTGACATGTTGGGCATGTGGCGTATGTGCCTGGCAGGAACAGCAATTCGACCGACACGAACCCCTCTCCCTGGCAGGTGGGGCAGCGACCTTCGGCCACGTTGAACGAAAACCTGCCCGCGGTCCAACCGCGGCGACGCGCCTTCGGGGTCGCGGCGAATTCGCGGCGCACGGCGTCGAACAAGCCGGTGTAGGTCGCCAGCGTCGAGCGCGGCGTGCGTCCGATCGGCCGCTGGTCGACCGATACCAGCCGGTTGATCTCCTCGACTCCTTCTGCCGTCACACCGACGCTCGCATCGTGATCGAGATCGATTATCCCTGCGTCGGTTTCGTCGTCGTCGGATTCGGCGGGCTCGGGCGCGCGTGCCGTGCCGAGGTGGCTGTTCACAACATCTCCGATGACCTTGACGACGAGCGTCGACTTGCCTGAACCGGATACTCCGGTGACCGCCGTATACATCCCCAGTGGTAGGTCCACGTCGAGGTCTCGCAGATTGTGAAAGCAGATCCCCCGCAGCCGCAGCCGCAGCCGCCCGGACTGCGTGCGGGGTTGATGGGATGGCGGCCCGGCATCGTCGAACAAATACCTGCGAGTGACCGACCCCGAGACGTCGGCCAGGCCTGGTACCGGGCCGCTGTAGAGCACGTCCCCGCCAA
>DATJIX010000527.1:0-7787 GCA_035492865.1 Mycobacterium sp.
GGTATGGCGTGCGCCGGCCCTAGATTGCAGGTCTATCTGCGCCTGTCCGGCGCGATCTGAATCGAGTCTAGCGACGGAAAAGTGTGTTACGAGCGAGTGACTTCGCGGATTCGCGGAAATCCGGCCGAACCTCTCAGACCATGCTTATGAAACTCTTCGTTATGCAGTCGTTATGTTGCGCTGGCAACGCTATTTCCCTTGTTCACGTGTGGATTTGATGGTGTGGCAATCGATTAAAGTTCGATGGCATACAACGCTCAGATAACGGATTCTTAGGTTTCGCAGCGAAAGTGAGCCCTAGATCACACCCGACACGACAGCAAACTTCACAATGCTCGTCACCGGCCGCGCATGTACGCGCGACAGCGCCCACACCACGGTCACGGGAAACAAGGCACAACTGTTGCTGTGTTAGCTGGATCACAGACGTTCACTTTTCGTTCAACCGACACATCCGGTTCAGCGCGGCGAGTCCCTCCGGCGTTCCTGGCCAATGTTTGGCCAACGCGTCAGGCCCGGCGCTGCGTGTGGTCGACCGCAACACCAACGCCACGACGATCGCGTCGTCGGCGTAACCGAGCACCGGGATGAAGTCGGGAATCAGGTCGAACGGTAGAGCGAGGTAGCCGAGCAGCAGTGCGAGCCTGATCCGCGCGCCGCGCGGCGTTGCGGGATCGGCGGCCAGGCGTTTGATCAGGCGCAAGAGGTCGGGCAGCAGCCGCAGGGCTTCCCTCAGCTCGTAGTCCCCTGGCCTGGTCAGCCACAGCGCGGCCACGAGAACGACCCAGACCAGCACGAGGCCGCCCGCGATGCCCAGCGGAATCGTCCACCAGTCGTGCCCCATGAAGTAAGGCTCCCCCTTCGTCGCCGCTGACGAAGGGGGAGCGCGTGGGTTGGGTGGTCGGATTACTTGTCGGCAGGGTTCACGGCGCGGAACGCGAGCCCGGCGGCGACGGCCGCGATCGTCTGAGCGGCGATGAACATCCAGATCATCGACCCGGAGAACAGCCCCATCGCGACACCGCTGATGGCCACGGCCGGGTTGAAGGCGCCGCCCGAGATCCCGCCGACCGCCACGGCGCCGGCTGCCACAGTGAAGCCGATCGCCAGCCCGTAGAACGAGTTGTCGGGGTGATCCTTGCTGGTCGCCACGTTCAGCACGACGTAGCACAGGGCGAAGGTGACAAGCAGTTCGGCGACGAAGGCCATGGCCATTGCATGCCCCGACAGCGTCATCGAAGCGGTCTGCGTCGGGGCCACCGCGGTGACCAGCGCGGCCGCCAACAGGCCGCCGATCAACTGCGAGATCCAGTATCCGAGCGCCTCGCGGATTTCGATCCGCTTGCGGACCAGCACCGCGAGCGTCACCGCCGGGTTGTAGTGCGCGCCGGAGATGTGGCCGCCCGCGTAGACCATCGCCATCAGGATGGCGCCAATCGCCAACGGCGCCAGTGGATTACCGCTGCGGACCGATGCGCCGATCGTGAAGACCAGGAACAGTGTGCCGATCATCTCGACCGCGTATTTCATTGTGGCGGAACGGGTGAGCGGTTTGTCGCTCCGCTGGCGTGCGACGGGTTTGGTGGAAGGGTAGATGGGAGTCGTTGTTGTCATGCGTATCAGACTGCGGCTCATGACGATCGGGCGGCAGCGTCCATTCGCACGACCGGCAGGATGAACCGCGTGTCATCCAAATGGATGAACGGTCGGCGTCACTCCAGCAGGTGGTTGCGCATCGCCTGTGCCACGGCGGCGCCGCGATCTGACACGCCGAGCTTCTCGTAGAGCCGGCGGATGTGCGTCTTGATGGTGGTCTGGGCCAGGAAGAGCTCCAGCAAGCTCGACCAGAACCCGCTTGCTGACCGTGGCACTGCGCTGCCGTCGTGGCGCACACCGGGAGTGTAGCGCCGAACCAGGGGTCATATCGCAGGTCAGGCGGCCGTTTGCACCGGCGCGGCGGTCTGCAGCGGCAGCGCCGGATGACGCTACGGGCTGCCCGCCGAACCGGCAGCGATGATCTGCACCGCGCGGTCCACGCCGGTGAGCCCGTTGAAATCGGGCCAATCCCCGTAGTGGATGTGGGGATTCCGAATCAGGAAGTCGCCGACGACGATCGACGTTCTGATCAGCTTCGCGATGGTCTCAGGGGTGTCGGCGAGATTCAGCAGCGCCAGGAACTCGTTGCTCTGAATCAGCGTGAAGATCTTCAGCGCGAACGGCAGCTCCAGCTCCAGCGGGGTGAGCGCCTCGTAGCCGAGGTGCAACAGCGTGTCATCGGTGGTCGTTGCGTACATGTCGCCATTCAAAATGAAATCGTATGTGCGCGAACGGAACTGCTCGGGGGTGTAGATACCGGAGATGCCGGCCCCTGGCGGGTTGTTGCCGAGCAGCGTCGGACCTGGCGGGCGGCACGGATTACCGAACGTGATCACCTCGAGCAGGTCACCCGCACGGTGCGCCAGCGGCTGACCGGGCAGCATCAGCCGCAGTATGCGCACCACCACCTCGGCGCCCTGGCTGTACCCGCAGAGGTAGAACTGGCCGGCGTTCATCAGGATCAGTCGCATCAGTTCGGCGACGCCGTCGGCGACGGATTCGTTGTAGCTCAGGAACGGGTTGGGAAACAGGAATCCCGCGGCGGGGTATCCGACCGGCTGGTTGCGAACCAGCCCCATCTGCTCGACGCGCCAGCCGACATCGAACTGCGGTCCCTGAAACGGCGTGGCCCAGGTGCCGGAGGCGGTGTAGAAGAACGGCAGAGTGGTCGGCAACGGCGGGGGTTGGTCGAAGTTCAGCCCGAGGCGCCCCAGCGTCTGGGGGCCGGCGATGCCGTCGACCACAAGACCGGCGCGTCGTTGGAATTCGCGAACCACGGCGGTGGTGCGCGGCCCGTAGATCCCATCGACGACGAGGTTCGAATACAGCGGATAGTCACGGTTCAGCCGGGCCTGCAGCAGGCGGACAAGATCATTGCTGTCGCCCGGGCGCAATACAACTGCCATGACTCGACGCTACGCCGAATTCCGTTCAGCGGTAAGGTAATTGACAGTCTGTTAGCCGAGCAACATCGCCCGACGGAGCCTTGGCGGCTTATCGTCGCGGTTTGGCTGCGTTCGCCGGTATGCGCGAATCTAGGATTTGCGGCGACGCGTAGCGCCAACAACGAGTGCGATGCCGATCAACGCCACGATCGGGCCGATGATGGACCAGGTCGTGGTGTTGCTCATCGGGCTGCCGCCGACGACGCCGAAGCCCTGCAGAGCCCACAGCGAGCCGAACAAGAAAACGACCACTCCGATGATGATGGTGGCAATGCGCATACCTCCACTGTAGGCCTCGAAATCCGCGTCCAAGCTTGCGCAAATTGCACACACGGTCGTTCGCGCGCGAGGGCTCACAGCCCTGAGTGCAATATCTCGGGCCATGATGGAGTCGTGAGCACCACATCCCAGCAGCCGACAACCGACTACCCCCAGATGGCCGCGGCCCGCGGCCGCATCGAACCTGCGCCGCGGCGGGTCCGCGGCTACCTCGGCCACCACTTGGTTTTCGACACGACGTCCGCGCGATACGTGTGGGAGGTCCCGTACTACCCGCAGTACTACATCCCGCTCGCAGACGTGCGATCCGAGTTCCTGCACGACGAAAACCATCCGCAGAAGGTGCAGCTCGGCCCGTCGCGGACTTTCGCGTTGGTCGGCGACGGACAGACCTACGAAAAAGCGGCGCGCGTCTTCGACGACGGCGACGGACCCGTTGCCGGACTGGTGCGATTCGAGTGGAATCCACTGTCCTGGTTCGAGGAGGACGAACCCATCTGGGGCCATCCCCGCAATCCCTACGTTCGGGTGGATGCCCTGCGCTCGCATCGCCATGTCGTCGTCGAGTTGGACGGCGTGGTGCTGGCCGACACGCACAGTCCGGTGCTGCTATTCGAAACCGGCTTACCGACAAGGTATTACGTCGACAGGACCGACGTCGCGTTCGAGCATCTGGAGCCGTCGAGCACCGAGACGCTGTGCCCGTACAAGGGCGTGACATCGGGCTACTGGTCGGTGCGTGTCGGTGACTCCGTCCATCCGGACCTCGCGTGGACCTATCACGATCCGCTGCCCGCCGTCGCGCCGATCACCGGCATGGTCGCCTTCTACAACGAGAAGCTCGACATCACCGTCGACGGTGCGCGGCTGGCGCGGGCGCAGACCCACTTCAGCTAGCCAGGGGGCAAAGGCGCGGCGGCCGGCACCGGAACCGCCGCCGGCGGCGCGGCGGGCGGTTGCGCGCCGACGATCCGCACCAGGTCCGGCTTCATCGCCTGCAGTTGCTGGCCCCAGTAGCCCCAGCTGTGCGTGCCGTCGGCGGGGAAGTTGAACACCGCGTTGCGACCGCCCGCTGCGAGGTACTTCTGCTGGAACTCCTTGTTGGTCGACACGGTGATGTTCTCAAGCACCTGGGCGCTGTACTGAGTGCCCAGGTTGCCGCCATCGTCCAGGTCGGAGGTGACGCCGTTGCCGCAGTACACCCAGATCGCGGTGTTGTTGGCCACCAACGTGTTGATGTTGACCATCGGATCGTTGCGACGCCACGCGGGATCTGACGTCGGCCCCCACATGTTCGACGCGTTGTAGCCGCCGGCGTCCTTCATCGACACGCCGATCAGGGTGGGCCACAACCCCATTGACGGATTCAGGAAGCCCGACAGCGAGCCGGCGAAGATGAACTGCGCCGGATGCCAGATGGCCAGGGTCAATGCCGCGCTGCCCGACATGGACAGTCCGACAACGGCATTGCCGGCCGGCGCCTGCGCCTTGTTGGCCGCGAGCCATGCAGGCAGTTCCTGGGTCAGGAACGTCTCCCACTTGTAGGTCAGCGTTCCGTTGCTTCCCGTCGCAGGCTGGTACCAGTCGGAGTAGAAGCTGGATTGCCCGCCGACGGGCATGACGACCGAGATGCCGGACTGGTAGAACCACTCGAACGCCGCGGTGTTGATGTCCCAACCGCTGGCGTCGTCCTGGGCGCGTAGCCCGTCGAGCAGGTAGACGGAATGCGGCCCACCGCCCTGGAATTGCACCTTGATGTTGCGGCCCATCGACGGCGACGGCACGTCCAGGTCCTCGACGGGCAGCCCTTTGCGCGAATACGCGGCTGCTGTCGGGGTTTCAACAGCGATCGTGGCGAGAACCGGCAGCAGTACTCCGAAGAGCACCGCGCAGATTCGGGCGGACCATGACTTCACGTCGGCAAGTTAGCAGCGCGACGGCAACGAATCCGGCTCGGCGCGCGCTGCTTGACCAGCTTGTTATCAACAAACTGGACTCACAGGAACGGATCGTACGCTGTCGGCAAACTCACGGAGGATGCCCAGATGCAACCCAGCCCGCTCGATCCGGTGGCCAGTGAACGGCTCTCACACGCCGACAAGCTGTTCACGTCTGACCTGTCGATCAACGAGTTCGCGCTCCTGCACGGCGCGGGGTTCGAGCCGATCGAGCTCGTGATGGGGGTGTCGGTCTATCACGTCGGTTATCAGTTCACCGGCATCAAGCAGCAATCCGAATTGCCGGTACTGACCGAGGCGACCTATCGGGCGCGGTGGAACGCGATGGCACGGATGCAGGCCGAGGCCGACGCGCTTGGCGCCGACGGCGTGGTCGGCGTCCGACTCGACTGGCGCCATCAGGGCGAGGGCGAGCATCTGGAATTCATCGCGGTCGGCACCGCCGTGCGCTACGCGGCGAAACCCGGCGCCTATCGCCGGCCAAACGGACAGGCATTCACCAGCCATCTATCTGGCCAAGACATGACGACGCTGTTGCGTTCGGGCTTCACGCCGGTGGCATTCGTGATGGGCAACTGCGTGTTCCACGTCGCTGTACAGGGGTTCATGCAGAACATGCGACAGCTTGGCCGCAACGCCGAGATGCCGCAGTGGACTCAGGGCAGCTACGAGTCACGCGAACTGGCGATGTCACGAATGCAGGCCGAAGCCGAGCGCGACGGCGCCAACGGCGTCGTCGGCGTGCAATTCGCGATCTCCAACTACGCGTGGGGCCACCACACCGTGGAGTTCTATGTCGCCGGAACCGCGGTGCGCCGTACAGGCAGCGGTGAAACCATCACGCCGTCGTTCGTCCTACCGATGAGCCAGTGATGTCCGATTTCGACACCGCTCGGGTGAGCGACACGGTGGCGGCGGCGCTGTCGGGGCCTGGCGGAATCGCGTTGGTGGTCAACGTGTTCAGCACCGTTCCTGGCGTCGTCCATACGCCGGCCCGCCGCGGCCTGTTCCGATCCGCTCCGGAACGTGTCCAGATCGGTGACTGGCGCTACGAGGTCGCTCCCGACGGACGACTGAATGCGGCGCACGTGGTGAATGGAATTGTCATCGCGGAAGACGCGCTCGACGCCGCCGCAGTGGGGCCACACATCGCGCGTGCGCTCGCCCAGATCGTCGGCCGTCACGGGTCTACGGTCCTCCCCCATATCGACGCGGCCGTCGACGCCCTCAGGGCCAGCACCGGATGGACATAAAGACTTCACCGAATTCACCGGACGAGATTGGCTGTTCCGGTGGCCCAGCAAACACTTATGGACAATCATGTGGGCATGAGGTTGGTCTCGGCGCGCGTCCGAATGTTCAGAAACATCGTTGACAGTGGCTTGATTCAGTTCGAACCGGACGTGACGTGCATTGTCGGCAAGAACGAAAGCGGAAAGACCGCGCTGTTACAGGCGCTGCACCGCCAGAATCCGGCACCGTCGCCGAGCGTATTTGACGAGTTCGATGATTATCCCAGGTGGAGCTACGTGAAGGACCGCCGAGACGGCGGCATCGCGCAGACCATCCCGATCGAGTGCACATTCGAACTCGAAGACGAAGATGTCGCGGCGGTCGTGGCCGAGCTTGGTCCACGCGTTCTTCGCTCCAAGACACTGGTGCGATCCGTCGCCTATTCCGGGCAGACGCTGCTTGAGGTCGACGTGGACGAGGCGGCGGCCCTCAGCAACTACCTCGACCACACGCAGATACCCAATGATCTGCGTCGCCTGATCAAAATCGGATCGGGGCCCGAAGAGCTCAAGGACGGCACTGCGTTCATCGATGTCGACGGAAAGTCTTTCCTCGAGGGCTTGGACGGTAAGAAGAAGGCCGAACTTGACGCATTAGTCGCCCAGGTCGCCCTCAAATTCGAGGACGGGTCGGCCTGGACCATCGCCAAAGACATTCTGAAGCGCCGACTTCCGAAATTCTTCTACTTCAGCCAGTACGAAATCCTTCCCGGCCGCATCGATCTGGGCCAGCTTTACTCGACCAATCAGGAGCCGGGCCAATCCAGCCTGCAAACGGCTCGGGCACTGCTGCGGCTCGCAGGCGCAGAGCAGGATGTGTTGACTGCAGAGGAGTTCGAACAGCGCAAGGCCGAACTCGAAGCCATCAGCAGCAAGCTGACCCGAGAAGTGTTCGAGTACTGGACGCAGAACGAGAACTTACTGGTGGAGATCGACGCCGACAATGCGGCGGTACAGAGCGACCCCGAGCACACCGCGGTCGTGCGCTACCTCGACATCAGGGTGCGCGATACGCGGCACGGGTATACGGGCAACTTCAGTCAGCGCTCGAGCGGATTCCAGTGGTTCTTCTCGTTCTTGGCGGCATTCTCGGAATTTCAGGATCGGGGTCACGGCGTCATCGTGTTGCTCGACGAGCCTGCGCTGAATCTGCACGGCCGAGCGCAGGCCGACTTCCTCCGTTTCATCAACGAAAAACTCGCCGCCAACTCGCAGGT
>DATJIX010000528.1:0-2391 GCA_035492865.1 Mycobacterium sp.
GGTGGCGGCCAAGGTGGTGCCAAGCGTGGTCAAGCTGGAGGTCGACCTCGGCAGGCAGTCCGAGGAGGGCTCCGGCATCATCCTGTCCTCCGACGGCCTGATCCTGACCAACAACCACGTCGTCGCCGCCGCCCAGGGCGGACCGGGTGGACCGGGTGGCCCACCCGCACCCGGCGGCCCGGGTGGTGGACCGGCAGGCGCGCAGACGAAGGTGACCTTCGCCGACGGCCGCACAACGACTTTCACGGTCGTCGGCACCGACCCGAGCAGTGACATCGCGGTGGTCCGCGCGCAGGACGCGTCGGGCCTGACTCCGATCACGCTCGGCTCCTCGGCCAACTTGCGGGTGGGCCAGGACGTGGTGGCCGTTGGCTCACCGCTTGGACTCGAAGGCACCGTCACCACCGGCATCATCAGCGCGATGAACCGGCCGGTGGCCGCGGGTGGCGACGCGCAGAACCAGAACACCGTGCTCGACGCCATCCAGACCGACGCCGCAATCAACCCAGGAAACTCGGGTGGTGCGCTGGTCAACATGAATGGCGAGCTGATCGGTGTGAACTCGGCCATCGCCACCCTTGGCGCCGACGCGGGCGCGCAGGGCGGGCAGAGCGGCTCGATCGGACTTGGCTTCGCGATCCCGGTGGACCAGGCCAAGCGGATCGCCGACGAGCTGATCCAGAACGGCACCGCGTCGCACGCCTCGCTCGGTGTTCAGGTCGGCAATGACTCGGCCGTCGACGGCGCGAAGATCGTCGAGGTCACCAACGGCGGCGCCGCGGCTGCCGCGGGACTGCCCAGCGGCGTCGTCGTGACCAAGGTGGACGACCGGGTGATCGGCAGCGCCGATGCTCTGGTGGCCGCGGTGCGATCGAAGGCGCCGGGCGACAAGGTGACGCTGACGTACCTGGACCCGTCGGGTAAGCCGCAGACCGTGCAGGTCACTCTTGGGAAGGCGCAGCAATGAGCGTGACTTTGGGCCCCGTCGGACTCGCCACCCTGAGAGTGGCCGCGCCGCTGTCCCTTCCCAGATATACGGTTGCACTCATGGAACAGCCAGGGGAGTTGGTGGGCCGGGCGCTCGTCGTCGTCGTCGATGACCGCACCGCTCATGGCGAGGAGGACCACAGCGGACCGTTGGTCACCGAGCTGCTCGGTGAAGCGGGGTTCGTGGTCGACGGCGTGGTCGTTGTCTCTGCCGACGAGGTGGAGATCCGCAACGCACTCAACACGGCGGTAATCGGCGGCGTGGATCTAGTGGTTTCGGTGGGCGGCACAGGTGTCACACCGCGTGACGTCACCCCGGAAGCAACGCTCGACATCCTCGATCGTGAACTGCTCGGCATCTCCGAGGCGCTGCGCGCGTCCGGTCTGTCGGCCGGAATCGTCGATGCGGGGGTGTCCCGGGGCCTTGCCGGTATTTCCGGCAGCACGCTCGTAGTTAATCTCGCCGGCTCCCGCGCGGCGGTCCGCGACGGGATGGCCACGCTGAACCCGTTGGCCATCCAGATCATCGGCCAGCTATCCAGCTTGGAGATCTAAGCAGATTGGTCTCGCTGCGGTTCCGCGGGCGCGATGCAGACACGGCGTCGCGGCCCGCCGCCGGGCGTCCGGTGCAAATTACGGGGTCGTACCGCCGGTTACGGATACGTGAACGGCTATCTTTGTCCGAATGTGATCTTCGTCACACAGGATGTCAACTGTGACCGACCGTTCAAAGCGCGCCAGGGATGCAGTTAACAAGGTCTTCGGGGATCCCTTGCGCGAGTTACCCGTTGACGAGGTTGACAGTTTTTCGCCGGACGACGCCGCCGAGCACGACCGGTGGTTGCGGGACAACGTCCCGCCTCACCACGATTGACCTGTGATTTCGCCTTAAGCGCTGAAAACGGCAGGTGGTCGCTCGGATACGTGCTTTGTCACGGATGTGCGAAGCGAATGCGGCCGGGTTATCTCGTCGTTGCAAC
Source organism: Mycobacterium sp. (assembly GCA_035492865.1). Classification (GTDB taxonomy): domain Bacteria; phylum Actinomycetota; class Actinomycetes; order Mycobacteriales; family Mycobacteriaceae; genus Mycobacterium. The sequence continues at coordinate 1,968 of DATJIX010000528.1, forward strand.
ACAATCAACCCCCCGGCCCCGTTCTGCACCCCTTCCGAACGCGTCAGCAAACTCCCGTCATCGAGCGGTTGATTCGGCGCTGATGTCGCCCACGCGTTGCCGGGGAGATGCCTCCCCGTTATGTTCCTCCTGTCAACGATGAGCGAAACGTAAGAGCAGCATGTGAGGTCTCTCATTTGCGTCACATGCCACTCGCGCGTCGTGTGTGGTTTACGCGGTAGGAGCCACGCACGGACAACAACACGTCGGACTTGCCGGTCCGACGTCGACATAGCTAGGGAGAACATGAAGGCAATCAGTCGGGTGCTGGTCGCGATGGTGGCGGCTCTCGCCGCTTTGTTCGTGAGCACGGGCACCTCTCACGCAGGTCTGGACAACGAGCTGAGCCTGGTTGATGGCCAGGATCGGACGCTGACGATCCAGC
>DATJIX010000529.1:0-23306 GCA_035492865.1 Mycobacterium sp.
CCGGGCTCGATCATCACGATCCAGATCTCCAACGGCATCCCGCCGCCACCGCCTCCGCCGCCACCCGGCGCGATTCCGGGTCTGCCCGGCGGACCGCCGATTGAGCTCGGCCAGACGGTCGTCGAGATCCCCGGCTTGCCGCCAATCACGGTGCCGGTGCTCGGCCCGCCGCCGCCACCCCCGCCGCCACCGCCGCCGTAATCGGGCTGGGAGCTCGCTGTGTGCGGTTGGCCACGCGGGGCGGGTGGAAGTCGGTGCCTGCCGGGGACTGGCAGTACGCTCTTTGCATGCCCGCCGCGTCAACCGTCCTGAAAAACACCGCCGCCGTGACCGTTGGTTCGGTCGTAGCCGGGATCGGTTATGCGTCGTTGATCGAGCGCAATGCGTTCGCACTGCGCGAGGTGACGATGCCGGTGCTTTCGCCGGGATCGTCACCGCTGAAGGTGCTCCACATCAGCGATATCCACATGCGGCCCAAGCAGCGGCGCAAGCAGGCGTGGCTGCGCGAGCTGGCTCGGTTGGAGCCCGACCTGGTCGTCAACACCGGCGACAACCTGGCCCATCCGAAGTCGGTGCCCGCCGTGGTCCAGTCGATGGGCGATCTGTTGTCCGTGCCGGGTGTGTTCGTGTTCGGCAGCAACGACTACTTCGGGCCGCGGCTGAAGAACCCAGCCAACTACCTGACCAATCCCGGCCATCGGATACACGGCGAGCCGCTCCCGTGGCAGGACCTGCGGGCGGCGTTCACCGAGCGCGGCTGGCTCGACATGACCCACACCAAGCGCGAGCTCGAGGTGGGCGGCCTGCGGATCGCGCTGGCAGGCGTCGACGACCCGCACCTGTCAAGGGATCGCTACGACACGATCGCCGGACCCGCCAGCCCAGCCGCGAATCTGACTCTGGGACTGACACATTCGCCCGAGCCGCGCGTGCTGGATCGCTTCGCGGCCGACGGCTACCAGCTGGTGATGGCCGGCCACACCCACGGCGGCCAGCTCTGCCTGCCGTTCTACGGCGCGATCGTGACGAACTGCGATCTGGACCGGTCGCGAGCCAAAGGCGCGTCGCGCTGGGGTGCGCACACGCAGCTGCACGTTTCGGCGGGCATCGGCACGTCGCCGTTCTATCCCGTGCGGTTCTGCTGCAGGCCCGAGGCCACGCTGCTGACTCTGGTGGCGGCGCCGATCGGCGGCCGCGACGCCGGGACGAGGGTGGAGTCCCACCCGAGCGTCTCGGTGCAGTGACCGACAAGGCCGCGACAGCCGTTCGGAGCCAACCACGTTCGTGGGTGGACAACGCAGTCCGGTTGATCGAGGCCGACGCCCGGCGCAGCGCCGACACGCATCTGCTGCGGTATCCGCTTCCTGCGGCGTGGTGCGACGGATGCGATGTTCAGCTGTACCTCAAGGACGAAACCACCCATATCACCGGCAGCCTAAAACACAGGCTGGCGCGGTCGTTGTTCCTCTACGCGCTCTGCAACGGCTGGATCGGCGAAGGCACCACCGTCATCGAAGCGTCGTCGGGATCGACGGCCGTCTCGGAGGCCTACTTCGCGGCGCTGCTGGGGTTGCCGTTCATCGCGGTGATGACGTCGTCGACCAGCGCCACTAAGATCGCGTTGATCGAATCACAAGGTGGCCGTTGCCATTTCGTGGCCGAGGCGTCACAGGTGTACGCGGAGGCCGAGCGGTTGGCCGAGGAGACGGGCGGCCATTACCTCGACCAGTTCACCAACGCCGAGCGGGCGACCGACTGGCGAGGCAACAACAACATCGCCGAATCGATCTTCGACCAGATGCATGCCGAGGCGCACCCGATTCCGGAGTGGATCGTGGTCGGTGCGGGGACCGGCGGCACCAGCGCGACGATCGGCCGCTTCATCCGGTACCGGCGCTATGCGACCGGGTTGTGTGTGGTGGACCCGGAGAACTCGGCGTTCTTTCCGTCCTACGCGCAGGGCCGGCGCGACGTGGTGACCGGGAAATCGTCGCGGATCGAGGGCATCGGCAGACCGCGGGTGGAGCCGTCGTTCCTGCCGGACGTAGTGGACCGCATGGTGGCGGTGCCCGACGCGGCGTCGATCGCGGCAGCCCACCATGTCAGCAAGGTGTTGGGCCGACGGGTCGGGCCGTCAACAGGGACGAATCTGTGGGGGGCGTTCGGCTTGCTGGCCGAGATGGTCGCCGAAGGACGCACCGGGTCGGTGGTGACCCTGCTCGCCGACAGCGGCGACCGCTACGCGGACACCTACTTCTGCGAGGACTGGCTGACCAGCCAGGGGCTCGATCCTTCGGCTTCAGCCGAGGTGCTGGTCGAATTCGAGCGATCCGGGCGCTGGCCCTGATCGTCGGATGCGCCAGTGAGCGGCCCATCGGAGGTCAGGAACAGCCACAACGCGGCGAGCGCGAAGAATCCCAGGTAAATGGAAGCTCCCAACCCAGTCATTTCGTGCCTCGATTCCTGTTGCTCGGCAACTGCCGTCAGTGTGCATAACGCCACCGACATGTGACATCCATCCCGCGGCGTGTCGTGATCTACGCCTCTAAGCGGACGCCAATGTGGTTCACAGGTCGGCATCGCGTCGATTTCTGCTCCAGGGTTGTTGCCAAAGCGAAACCACGACCCTCATGCAGAAATCGGGACGAAAGCCGTTTGGCTTCACCTGGTGCCCGTGCGATACGCTGTCGTGGCTTCACGCGGGGTGTGGCGCAGCTTGGTAGCGCGCTTCGTTCGGGACGAAGAGGTCGTGGGTTCGAATCCCGCCACCCCGACTCGCGTCGTCGCAGATCACAGGCCCTGACCAGTAGCTCTGGTCGGGGCCTTTTTCTGTCGCAGTCCGCGCACCGTTGTATTGGTAGTGGCCTGCATCACGCCAGTTCTTGGAGCCCTCCAAGAACAGCGTGCCAGCATCGGCGGGCATGGGTACACCGCGTTCCGGATTCCGTAGGGCGGCCGCGACGTCGTGGGCGTTGACCGGCGTCGCCATCGCCAGCGTGGCGGGTGCCTCCGCCCTTGCCTACGCCGACACGGCGAAGCCACCGCCCTCCGAGGCGCCAACCGATGTCATCGAGCAGGCACCCGCCGGCGTGGCACCCGACCCTGCGGCTGAACTTCCGCCTCCGCCCATCGCCACCACGCCAGCCCCTCCACCATCGCCGACCGCGCCGCCGCCCGTAGTCACGCCCGAGACGACCGCCGATCAGGCGCCTGCGCGCACGTACACTCCCGAGCCGACGTACGTCCCGCAGACAACCGTCGAACAGGCCCCCGTCACACATCAGAGCCCAGCCCCGACGGCTACGCGGACGACCCAACGGCGCGCACTCACTCCAACGACAGTGATGGCGCCGAACTTTTCCCCTCGCATCACACGGTCGCGCGGCTCATGACAGTCACCTGGCAAGCCGACCCCGCTGCCACGGAGTGGCAGCGCTGGAGCACCGCAATGCAAATCGTCGTCACCGATCCCGAGTGTCTGCCCGTCGCTCGTCGCGAGGTCGATGCCGAACTCGACGCCATTGAAGCCGCCGCGTCGCGTTTTCGTCCCGACTCCGAAATCAACACCATCACCAAGCTCGCAGGCCGGCCAGTCGAAGTGAGTGACATGCTCGCGGACCTGCTCGACGCCGCGCTCACCGCCGCACGTCTGACCGATGGGGATGTCGACCCCACCGTGGGCGCCGCAATGGTTGCGCTCGGTTATGACCACAATTTCGTTGCGCCAACCGACTCACCGCCGCTCGCCGGTTCGATGACGATCCCCGCGACGTGGTCGATGATCACGGTGCAGGGCCGAATGGTCACCGTCCCGCGCGGAGTTGTGCTCGACCTCGGTGCGACGGCCAAGGCGGTCGCCGCGGACAGGTGTGCGCGGCGCGTTCATTTCGCCACGGGCGGTGGAGTATTGATCAACTTGGGCGGTGACATCGCCACCGCAGGGACGGCGCCCGACGGCGGCTGGCAGGTACTCGTCCGCGACGACGACGCGGATCCGGCGAGTTCGATAGGTCTGCCTGCCGGCGCCGCGCTCGCCACGTCGAGCACCGTGCGCCGGCAATGGCGCCACGGCGAGGATCTCGTCCACCACATCCTCGACCCGCGGACAGGCCGGTCGGCGGCTCCGGTGTGGCGCACCGTGAGTGTCGCAGCACAAACCTGTTTCGCCGCCAACACCGTCAGCACCGCAGCCATCGTCCGAGGATGGCCAGCGTTGAATTGGATTGCGGCGCTGGGTATGTCCGCCCGGCTCGTTGACACCGACATGATCGTCCACACCATCGGTGGCTGGCCGTGACCGACGAAGCACTCTGGGCCCTTGGCCGCGGCACGGGCATCACAGCCCTCGCCTTCCTCACCCTCTCGGTGGCATTGGGCATCGCCACTCGGTCGGGTCGTCCGCTGCAGGCGTTGCCCAGATTCGCAGTCGCCGATGTGCACCGGTTCGCCGCGCTGGCCGGCACGCTTCTGGTGGCGCTGCACATGACGCTGCTTTTCCTCGATCCTTACGCGCAGCTGCGGTTTGTCGACTTCGTCGTGCCTTTCCTTGGCGCGTACCGACCGCTGTGGCAAGGGTTGGGAACCCTGGCTGTTGACCTGCTCGCCGTCGTCGTGCTCACCAGTCTGCTTCGCCATCGCGTCGGGCTGCGGGCGTTCCGTGCCGTCCACTGGATGACGTACGCGTTGTGGCCGATCGCGTTGGCGCACGCGCTGGGGAACGGAACAGACGCCTACCGCATGTGGTTTCTGGCGTTCGCCGGCTGCTGCGCATTGGTGGTGGCCGCGGCACTCGTGTGGCGGCTGCGGTCCAATTTCGCCGAGTTCGCCGACGCGCGGACAGCCGGGCGCGCATGATGCCGAATCACTCTGTGCCGCCGCAGATGCCACGCCTCCTGGCCGCGCAGCGACCAACACTGACCGAACATCGGCTCCAGTACGGCGACTTCCCGAAAGTCGCTGCACCTGAGCTGATTTCGTTGCTCAACACGGCCGGCCTGTGCGGGCGCGGCGGCGCCGGGTTCCCCACAGGTCGCAAGATCGCCGCAGTTACAGGCCACAAGCCGGTAGTGGTGGGCAACGGAGCGGAGGGTGAGCCGCTGAGCCGCAAGGATGCGGTCCTACTGTCTACCGCGCCGCACCTGGTGCTCGACGGACTCGACCTGGCGGCCGATGCCGTGGACGCCGACAAGGTCTATCTGTATCTGCCGACGCACGTCGTCCCCGCGGTGAGTCACGCGCTGAATGAGCGACGCGCAGCGGGTCTCGATCAGTTCAAGGTGACGGTGGTCGAGGCGCCCAACACTTTCGTCGCGGGTGAAGAGTCCGCACTTATCCGACGAATCGAAGGTGGCCCGGCGCTACCTCGTGATCGCACGGTCGTCACGGCGATCTCAGGGGTGCGTGGACGGCCTACGTTGGTCAACAACGTTGAGACACTGGCACATATCGCGTTGATCGCGCGATTCGGACCGTCGTGGTTCCGCTCGGTCGGCGGCCGCGACAACCCCGGCAGCATGCTCGTCACGTTGTCTGGCGCAATGGCCAAGCGGGGTGTGGTCGAAGTGCCCGCGGGTGCCCTGTTGGCCAGCCTGGTCCCCCGCCCCGAGACCGTGCGTGCCGTCCTTGTCGGCGGCTATCACGGCCGTTGGATCCCTGCCAGCGCTCTCAACAGCACCGGGGTGTCAGGGGTCGGAATCGTACATGTGCTCGGGATCGACGAGTGCGGGCTCGCACGGACCGCCGACATCGCCGACTACCTCGCGAGCCAAAGCGCACGCCAATGCGGACCATGTCGGATCGGTCTGCCCCGGTTGGCTGAACTCCTCGGCAAGCTCGCCAACGAACGTGCCGTGAACACTCATGTGAGGGAGATCCGCAGGTTGGTCGGCCTCGTCGAAGGCCGGGGAGCGTGCAGGCATCCTGACGGGACCGCGCGAATGATTCGCAGTGCGCTCGAAACGTTCTCCGCGGACATCGAGCACCACCGGCATCGGAGCTGCGAGGCCGCGGGGATGGAGGTGACGGCGGTTTGAAGTCAGCGAAGAAGTCAGTGCAGCGATTGCACGTGGACTGGACGCGTTGCGACGGACGTGGGTTGTGCGTCGAACTCCTGCCAGAGGTGCTCCGCCGCGACCCGTGGGGCTACCCACAGCCCCGCGACGGGTCGCGCGAGCCTGTCGTTCCTGCACCGGCGGTGCGCGATGCCCACGCCGCAGTTGGCCGGTGCCCGCGACTTGCGCTTTCCCTGCTTACCTCCACCCCGGGAACCGGTGGGCGGCATTCCGCGCGCTGATGTTGACGCAGTGTGGCCGTCGGGCGGTCGCGCGTGGCACCCTCGCTACGTGGCCACGCCAACCTCCGGGCCGGCTCTGCTGCTGGTGGAGGACGATCGCGCGCTCAGCGCGCTGCTTGCCGAGCTTCTCGGCGAGCAGGGGTATCGGGTTGACACGGCCTTCGACGGTCAGCAGGGCCTGCACCGTGGGTTGACCGGTGCCTACGACGCGATGATCGTGGACCGCGGATTGCCGGTGATGGACGGGGTGGAACTGGTCGCGCTATTGCGATCTCGCGGGGTGAGCACACCAGCGCTCCTGCTCACGGCCCGAGGCACGGTGGCCGACCGTGTCGAGGGTCTCGACTCGGGTGCACAGGATTATCTGGTCAAGCCGTTCGAGGTGCCTGAACTTCTGGCCAGGGTCCGGGCACTGCTGCGACGGACGGACAGCGCGTCCGCGACTGTCTGTGCCGGTGGGTTGCGGCTGGACCGGGTGAATCGACGTGTGTCCGGGGCCACGCCGACGGGTGCGGATGTGGAGCTGTCCGAACGCGAGGCGTCGCTGTTGGCGATGTTGATGACGGCACCCAAGCGGGTTTTCAGCCGCGCACAGCTCCTCGATTCGGTTTTCAACGGCGCGGAATCGCCAGGTGCCGTCGACTCATATGTGCACTATCTGAGGCGGAAGCTAGGCAAGCACGTTGTCCGCACCGTCCATCGCACCGGCTACCGGTTCGGTCTCGAATGAGCAAGCAGCGCAACGATAACCGGCTTGAGCCACCGACACCGGTAAGCGATCTGACAGTGGTGCGACGCGCTGGGCGGATCGCCGCCATCCAAGCCTCTCTGGCACTGGCGGTGGTGTTGCTCGTGGTCGGCGCGGTGGTGTTCATCGTCGACGTTCGCGTGCAGAACACACAGATCAGGAACCAGCTGCAAAAGGTTGCGGCGAGTGCCGATGATGTCAACGATCCGCCGCCGGGCATGGAGCTGGTGCTGCGTGATAACAACGGTAAGGTGTCGACGAGCGACGGTGGCCAGCCGGGCGTACCTTTCGTCACGGGCCCAACGGGTTTCACCGATATTCGAACGGACGGTACCGAACTGCGGGCCCTTGTGATGGACCGGCCTGAAGGCCGAGTTGTGGCACTGCTCGACTTGGCGCCCTACCACGCCGGCCGGAATCGACTGTTGCTTTCGCTCGGATTTGCAGAATTGGCAGGAATTTTGGCGTCGATCGCGGTCGTCGCGTTGTTCACGCGACGATCGGTCCGACCGCTCGCACAGGCGTTGGCGCTGCAACGCCGTTTCGTCGCCGACGCGTCTCATGAACTGCGAGCACCGCTGACCGTGGTGCACACTCGCGCCCAGATGCTGGCGCGTCACGCGGCCGACGGCGAAACCCGTGCGCTGCAGAAGGAAGCCGACGCCCTGCTCGCCGACACCCGCGTGCTCGGCGACGTCGTCGACGACCTCCTCGCCTCGGCCACCATGACCGCTGGCGCTGCGCCTCGCGACCTTGTCAGTCTGTCAACCGTAGCCGGAGCGGTATGCGACAGCATGTCGGCCTATGCCGAATCCCTCGGTGTCACAATCACGTTCGAGTGCCCAGAGGCCGAGTCGGCGATATTCGACGTCATCGGGTCGGCGGCTGCGCTGCGACGGGCGCTGACTTCACTCATCGACAACGCGTTGGTGCACCAGCACGAGGGCGGCACCGTCGACGTGAAGGTGGAGCGTCACAACACGCACGTCAGTGTCACCGTCGCAGACGACGGGGTGGGCATCGACGCGGCGACCCTGTCGACGCTGTTCACCCGGTTCTCCCACGGAGCCAACCACGCCGGAACCGCTCGGCGCGAACCTCACGGCATCGGGCTGGCGCTGGTCCGCGAGATCGCTCAAGCCCACGGGGGCGACATCGCGGTCACGACGGCACCCGGGCCGGGCGCCACGTTCACTCTGACTGTGCCGGCTGCGGACGGAACCCGAAACTAGGCGAAGATGCCGACGCCGGTTCCCGGTTTAGCCGGCACCTTGGTGAACACCATCACCGAGCTCAGCTCGACGAGCCCGACCACCAACAGGGGCCAAACCGCACCGGCGGCCACGCTGAGCAACAGTGGATGGACTGCGGGTTCGGATCGATCGGCTAGCCGCTTGCCAGCGGCATACGCCGCAAAGCTCGCAATGATCCAGCCGACGAAGTAGACGACTAGCAATGTGCCGACCATGGCATACCCCCTGCGACCCGACAACGCTGGAGGGTCGACTTCCCCATTAACTCTAGAACTAAACAAAGCGCCACGACATTAGGCTCGCGACCATGTCGACAGATTTGCGGTACGAGCGATGGTTCCTGCCGTTTTCCGTACCTTTTGGTCTGGGACCGAGGCAGAGCGAGGTGCGCGTCGCCGACGGCATCCTGCGCGTCCGCTTCGGCTGGGGATTTCGCGCGCAGATCCCGCTGACCTCTATCAAGGACGCGAAGCCCAACAACGACAAGGTCTACTCGTGGGGCGCCCACGGCTGGCGCGGCAAGTGGCTGGTGAACGGTTCCTCGAAGGACATCGTGGAGCTGACCATCGACCCGCCGGCCCGTGGCTACGTGATGGGCGCGCCGATCACTTTGCGAACGCTGTACGTCAGCGTGACCGACCCGCAGGCCCTCATCGCGGAGTGCGCGCCCAAATAGTTTGCGCATCGGCGCATCGGGCACAACTACTCCGTGCACACTTCCGGTATGGTCGCCCGCCGTCGTCGCCTTTTCCATCCGAACGGCGTGCTCGCCGAGGGCGTTCTCGAGCGGGTGGCCCCGCCGGACGACGGACTGCCCATGGAGTCCTGCGACGTGATCGGGCGCATTTCGAAAGGCCTCGGCTCGCGCGGCGCACTGCCCGACGTCGCAGGCCTTGCGTGGCGCATGCCACCACCGCAGGATCTGCGGTCGGGCATCCCGTGGGATGTGCTGTTGGCGTCGACGCTCGCCTGCCGCATCGGCCTCGCGCCGGTTAGGTCGTGGTCGCGCACGACATTCTCCAGCCTGATGCCGCTACGCTTCCGCGACGATGCGTGGTGGGTGCGCGCGCGGCTGACCACCAAGATCGATGAGCCGGGTCTGGCACTTGACACAATCAGAAGCCAAATCGGTTCAGGTGAAATCGATTTCGATATCGAGCAGGCTCGCGGTACCGGTCGCTTCTCGCCGCTGGCGCGGCTGACATTGCGTCACCTCGACCCGAGCAACGACGACATCGCTTTTGACCCGGTGCTGCACTGTGACGAAGACGTGCAGTTGATTCCCGGCTGGCTGGCCGATTTTCGCCGTGCGGCCTATCGACGCAGCCGGGAAATCAGCGACGCTGACTAGCGCTCAGGCCGTGGGCTCCTCGCTTCGCTCGTCGACGTCGGGCGTGTTCTCCCGTGTCGCCATGCCGCCTTCGCCACCCTCATCTCTGGGCCCCGGCCGTCCACCCTTCGGCTCGTCTTCGTCGTCGTAGATCCCTTTTCCACGCGGCATAGTCGTTTCCTCTCAGTGGGATTCGGTCCGAAGCTTCTCCAGCAGCGCGCCCGCCGCCTCCTTCAAGAACAGCTCCTGGCCGTCGTCGCCGATCTGCACAAGGGCGATGTCGGTGAAGCCTGCTTCCCAGTACTCGCGCACCGCATCGACGATCGCATCGAGATCAGGTCCGCACGGGATGGATTCGGCGACATCCTCCGGGCGCACGAACTGCGTCGCCCCTTCGAAGCCCGCCGTCGTCGGCAGATCGGCGTTGACCGCCCAGCCACCGCCAAACCAGCGGAACTGATCGTGTGCCCGCCGCACGGCTGCGTCGCGGTCGGGATCCCAGCAGATCGGTATCTGCCCGATCACCCTGCCCTCCCCGGGCAGCCCGGTTGCGCGGCGCGCGTCATGCCACCCGTCGACGAGATCCTTGTTCGGCTCGACGGCTATCAGGTGGTCCGACAGCGGCGCGAACATGTCGACCGAGCGCTCGCCGGATACCGCGGTGGCGATCGCCACGGGAGTCTCCGGAATGTCCCACAGCCGGGCGGAGTCGACCTCGAAGTACTCGCCCTTCCAGTCGATCAGCTCGCCGGTGAACAGCTCGCGGATGATCTGAATGGCCTCCTTGAGCATCTGCTGGCGCCGCGACACCGTCGGCCAGCGCCCGCCGACGACGGGTTCATTGAGGTTCTCGCCACTGCCGAGCCCAAGGGTGAACCGGCCGTCGGCGAGGATCTGAAGCGTGGCGGCCTTCTGCGCGACGACCGCGGGGTGGTAGCGCATCGTCGGACACGTGACGTAGGTGAACAACTCGACCTGTTCGGTCGCCTGGGCGACAGCGCCGAGCACCGACCAGGCGTACGGCGCGTGGCCTTGCGAAGCCAGCCACGGGAAGTAGTGGTCGCTGGACACCTCGAAGTCGAAGCCTGCACGTTCCGCCGAAACGGCATAACGGACAAGCTCTTTAGGTCCGCTCTGTTCTGTCATCAGGGTGTAGCCGAAACGCGTCATGGCACTCGGGTACCCGAGCGCCCGACACCGAAACGGCTACAGCCTGTCCTTGACCGCCTCCGATAGACGCTTGCCGTCGACCTTGCCCGCCGCGATCGCGTTCGCGGCCTTCATCACCTGGCCCATTTGCCGGATGCCCGGTCGCTCGCCGATTTCCTCTGCGACTTGGGCCATCGCGGTGTCGACCACATCGGCCAGTTCGGCCTCGGTCAGCTGAGTGGGCAGATACTCGTCGATGACGCGCGCCTCGGCATGTTCGTTCGCCGCCAATTCCCCGCGCCCGTTCTGGGTGTAGATCTCGGCCGCTTCACCGCGCTTCTTCGCCTCTTTGGACAGCACCTTGATCACATCGGCATCGGAGAGCTCACGCGGTACTTCGCCTGCGACCTCTTCGGTCTGGATCGCCGCCAGCACCATCCGTAGCGTCGCGGTGCGCAGCTTGTCCTGAGACTTCATCGCGGCGGTCAGGTCAGCACGCAACCGGTCTTTGAGTTCGGCCATGACGCAAACCGTACGCCGCGGGCCGTCACGCGGTCCCGACAACGAAGCGCGCGTCGACCGCCGCCGACACCTCGATATGCTCCGGTAGGAGCTCGACGTCCGGCGCTGCGCCGACAGCCCCGACCCGCATGAAGGCCCCCGACCGACCCGATTCGGGTTGACTGCCAAGCATTCCGGCATCGGCGATGGCGACCGGCCGAACCTGGCCGAGGCCCAGCGCCTCGGCGTACTCCTGCGCACGTGCGGCGGCGTCGCGAACGGCCCGCGTGCGGACCTCCTTCTCCAATGCCTCCCGGCGGTTGGCCGTGAGTGTCCACTCGACGCGGTCAACGCGGAAACCCTCGGTGTCCGCGATGTGCTGGCCCACCCAACGGGACAGCGCGCTGAAGTCCCGGAACTTCACTTCCACGTCGACGCTGGCGTGGTGCACCAGCGGAAGCTGCTCACCGTCCTGATTCCACGGCCGCGTCGACCACGTGCGCAACTGGTCGGCCGACCACCACGTCACGGCGGCGTTGTCGGTACCGACCAGCGGATCGACCGACGCTTTGACGTTGTCGAGGTCGCGTGCGACGCGGGCGTACACCGGTTCCATCTGTGGGCCCTCGTACGCGACCGTGGCGTGAACGGTCCCGCGTTCGGGCTGCTCGAATGCGGCGAACGAACCGCGCACCGTGATCTCAGTCGACATGTCGCCACGTTAGCGGCCCTTGGCGACACGGCGACTCTGCGACGTTGTCAATTTGCGGAGTCATCGACAGGATGGTGATCATGAGCAACGACGCCGGCGGATTTCCTACGGCAGGTCCGCCGCCGCCGGGCTATCCGCCTCCCGGCTATCCGCCACCGGGTTACCCGGGTGATCCGACGCTTCCCTACCAGGGCTACCCCCCGCCGGGCGGATATCCGCCACCTGGTTATCCACCGCCGGGTTATCAACCGCCGCCTGGCTATCCGCCCCCCGGATATCCGCCACCGGGTTACGGCGCTCCGGGTGGCTATCCGCCGCCCGGGTACCCACCGCCGGGCTATCCGCCGCCCGGATACGGCGCGCCGCCGGCGCTCAAGCCAGGCGTCATTCCGCTGCGACCGTTGAGCCTGTCGGACATCTTCAACGGGGCGGTCGGCTACATTCGCGCGAATCCCAAAGCGACACTGGGGTTGACGACCATCGTGGTGGTGGCTGCACAGCTGCTTGCGCTCGTCCTTTCGGTCGGGCCGTTCGCGTTCGCTGGCGAGATGGACTCGACACTGAGCGGTCAGGAAGTGCCGAGGGGTTTGTTGCTCGGCGCGTCGGCATCCAGTCTCGCCGGTGTCCTCGCCACGTGGCTGTCATCGATCCTGTTGACCGGCATGCTCACCGTCGTTGTGGGACGGGCCGTGTTCGGCGCGAGCATCACCATCGGTGACGCTTGGCGACGGCTCAAGCCCAGACTGTGGGCCCTGATCGGCTTCACGCTGCTGGAGATGGTCGGCGCTGCCGTGCTGATCACGGTCGTGGTGCTGATCATCGTCGGCGTCGCGGTGGCCGTCGGCGGCGCCGCCGCCGCTGTCGTCGGGGTGCCGCTGGCGCTCGGCCTGTTCGTGGCCCTGGTCTATCTGGTCACCATGCTCAGCTTCGCACCGTCACTCATCGTGCTGGAGCGACTGAAGATCGTGCCCGCGATGTCGCGTTCCTTCAAACTGATACGCCACGACTTCTGGCGGGTGTTCGGCATCTGGCTGCTCGGCGGGATCGTCGCCGCGGTGATCTCCGGGGCGGTGTCCGTTCCGTTCAGCCTCGGCGGTCAAATCCTGTTCACTGCAGCGTCATCCACGGTCGGAGCCATCAGCGCATTGGTCCTGATGACCATCGGCAGCGCAATCAGCCAGATCATCACCACGCCGTTCTCAGCGGGCGTCGTCGTGCTGCTGTACACCGACCGACGTATCCGCTCTGAGGCATTCGACCTCGTTCTTCAATCCGGGACGGCATTCGGGCCAGGTGCTCCCGCGGACTCCACCGACCATCTATGGCTGACCCGCCAATCCTGACGTGCCGACGATAGACATCGACCGCGACGCCGCGCACGACGCGGCCCAGCGTGAACTCGGAAAACCGATCTATCCCAAGGCATCGCTCACCGAACGCCTGATCAGCTGGATCGAAGACCTGCTGTACCGGCTCGCCGATGCGAGCGCATCGGTGCCCGGTGGGTGGTTGACGCTCAGTGTGCTGGCAACCCTGTTGTTGGTGGCGATCGTGGTGGCGATCCGCATCGCCCGCCGAACCATGCGCACCAACCGCGGCGGTGAGTACGCACTTTTCGGCGAGCACGAGCTCAGCGCTGCCGAACACCGCGCGACCGCCGAACAGTATGCGGCAGCAGGAGATTGGTCGGCGGCAATCCGACACCGGCTCAGGGCAGTCGCGCGCCAGCTGGAGGAGAGCTCCGTCCTCGACCCCGTTCCTGGCCGCACCGCGACCGAACTCGCCCGCGACGCGGGACGCGCCATCCCGAGGTTGACAGGAGAATTACGCAGGGCGGTAGAGGCTTTCAACGACGTCACCTATGGCGAACGACCAGGGACCCAAGGTGAATATCGAATGATCGCCGATCTCGACGATCATCTACGGTCGCGCACGTCCGCGGGCGACACCGGTGACGCGGTGCCCGCCACCGACGGTTGGGCGGAAGTGCGATGACCTACCCCGCCACGGCCGTGGGGGCGACCGTGAGACAGCGCTGGCGCACCGCGCGCTGGGTGCTGCTCGCGTTGGCCGTCATAGTCGGCGTTGCGACGCTCACCACCGTCCTGACAGCACCACGACCCGGCGGTCCGATGGATCCGGAATCGACATCGCCCGGCGGCGCTCGGGCGCTTGTCACGATCCTGCGCGAGCACGGCGTTGATGTCGTGGCGGCGAGCGACATCGCGGCGGTGGAGAGGGCGGCACGGCCCGACACGCTGATCCTGATCGCGCAGACGTTCTACCTGTCGGACGACGACGAGATGCTGGGTCGATTGGCCGCCCTTCCCGGCGATCGCCTGTTGGTCGCGCCCGTGTCGCGGATCCGCGAGCAACTCGCGCCGGGACTCGAAATCAGCGGCCAGACGACGTTCGGTGATTCCAAACCCGGCTGCGACCTACGTGAGGCACAGCGTGCGGGCGAGGTTCAACTCGGCTTTGCCGACGCCTACGAGGCGTCGAACAACGTGTCCGTGACGCGTTGCTATGGCGGCTCGCTTGTCCGCTACACCCATGACGGCCGGGAGATCACAGTCGTCAGTGCCGGCGAGTTCATGACCAATGGCGGGCTGCTCGAGCAGGGCAATGCCGCCCTGGCGATGAACCTCGCGGGCTCCCATCCGCGGCTGATCTGGTACGCCCCGCAGCACAGCGAACCCGGCGCGAAGTCCGGCGGCCATGCGGGGCTTACCGACCTGATCCCCGACCAAGTCGGATGGGTGTTGCTGCAGCTGTGCCTGGTCGTCGCGGCGTTGGCGCTGTGGAAGGGGCGACGTGTAGGCCCACTGGTCGCCGAGCAGCTGCCCGTCGTCGTCCGGGCTTCGGAGACCGTCGAGGGCCGCGGACGCCTGTACCGGTCGCGGCGGGCCCGTGACCGCGCGGCCGAGGCGCTGCGGACCGCGGCGCTGCAACGGATGATGCCGCGCATCGGTCTCGGACACGACGCCGAGCCACCCGCGATCGTGGCAGCGGTCGCGGAGCGGTGCGGGTTGTCCCCACAGTCGTTGGGGCACATACTATTCGGTCCGCCGCCGGCCAATGACCCCGATCTGGTCAGTCTCGCTCATGAACTCGACAACATCGAAAGGCAGGTCGCTCAATCGTGACTCAGCCAATAGCACAGAACACGGCGACATCCGACTCGGCGCGAAATGCCCTGCTGGCGTTGCGCGGTGAGATCGCCAAGGCGGTGGTCGGACAGGAAGCCGTCGTCAGCGGATTGGTGATCGCACTGTTGTGTCGTGGCCACGTGCTGCTGGAAGGCGTGCCAGGGGTGGCCAAGACACTGCTGGTGCGCACCCTCGCGGCGGCGCTGCAGCTCGACTTCAAGCGCGTGCAGTTCACGCCCGATCTGATGCCAGGCGATGTCACGGGCTCGCTCGTATATGACGCCCGCACAGCGGAATTCGAGTTTCATTCCGGCCCGGTTTTCACCAACCTGTTGCTAGCCGACGAGATCAACCGAACTCCGCCCAAGACACAGGCCGCCCTGCTTGAGGCGATGGAGGAGCGTCAGGTCAGCGTTGAGGGGGAACCGCGCCCGCTGCCTGATCCGTTCATCGTCGCCGCGACCCAGAACCCGATCGAATACGAGGGCACCTACCAACTCCCCGAAGCCCAGCTGGACCGGTTTCTGCTGAAGCTCAATGTGCCGCTGCCACCGCGCGATCAGGAGATCGCGATCCTGGACCGGCACGCGCGCGGCTTCGACCCTCGCGACCTGTCCGCGGTGAAACCCGTTGCGGGCCCTTCGGAGTTGGCGGCAGGCCGGGCAGCGGTGCGCGAGGTCCTGGTGGCCGACGAGGTGCTCGGGTACATCGTCGACATCGTCGGTGCGACGCGGCACTCACCGTCGCTCCAGCTTGGCGTGTCGCCGCGCGGCGCGACGGCCCTGTTGGCCACTGCGCGGTCGTGGGCGTGGCTGTCCGGCCGCAGCTACGTCACCCCGGACGACGTCAAGGCGATGGCAAGGCCGACGCTGCGGCACCGGGTGTCGCTTCGCCCGGAGGCCGAACTCGAAGGAGCCAGCCCCGACGGCGTGCTCGACGGCATACTTGCGGCCGTGCCGGTACCGCGCTAGTGATCCTGACCGGCCGCGTCGGCCTGATCGCGCTGATCTGCGTGATCCCAATCGCGTTTTCGCCATGGCCCGCAATTGTTTTCGGCGTGCTGCTGGCGGCCCTGGTCGTGGCGGTCATCGCAGACATTGCGCTGGCCGCGAGCCCCCGCCGGTTGGGTCTCAGCAGACTCGGCGAGACCGCGGCGCGGCTTGGCCAGCCCGTCGACTCGATGTTGGTGGTGGAGAACGGCGGAAGCAGGCGTTTTCGCGGCCAGATCCGCGACGCCTGGGCACCCAGCGCCCGTGCCGGACCGCGCACCCATCCAGTCGATATTGCTGCGGGCCAACAAGTTCGGCTTTCCACCCAACTGCGGCCGGTTCGCCGCGGCGACCAGTGCTCCGCACTCGTCACGGCGCGCGCGATCGGACCGCTCGGTCTGGCCGGCCGACAGGGCTCGCATCGGGTGCCGTGGCAGATCCGTATCCTGCCGCCGTTCCTGTCCCGGAAGCATCTGCCGTCGCGGCTGGCGAAGCTGCGTGAACTCGAGGGCATGACGCCGGTGCTGATCCGCGGGCAGGGCACCGAGTTCGATTCCCTGCGCGAGTACGTCATCGGCGACGACGTCCGCTCCATCGACTGGCGCGCCACCGCCAGGCGCGGGGATGTGGTGGTGCGGACGTGGCGGCCCGAGCGCGACCGTCGGGTGGTCATCGTGCTCGACACCGGCCGCACCTCGGCGGGCCGCGTCGGGGTGGACCCGACCGCGAGTGATCCCGGTGGCTGGCCACGGCTGGACTGGTCGATGGACGCCGCGCTGCTGCTGGCCGCGCTTGCGGCGCGCGCGGGCGACCACGTCGACTTCATCGCGCACGACCGGGTGACCCGCAGCGGGGTCTACAACGCGTCCCGCACCGAACTTCTCGCACAGTTGGTGGACGCGATGGCGCCGCTGCAACCCGCGCTCGTCGAATCGGATGCGCGGGCGATGGTCGCCGCGGTGCAGCGGCGGATCCGGCGTCGGGCGCTCGTGGTGCTGATGACGGACCTCAACGCATCGGCGCTCGACGAGGGGTTGATGGCCGTGCTGCCGCAGTTGTCGGCCAAACATCAGGTGTTGATCGCGGCCGTTGCCGACCCGCGCGTCGAGCAGCTCGCTGCGGGGCGCGCCGATGCGGCGCAGATCTACGACGCCGCCGCAGCCGAACGCGCGCGCAACGACCGGCGCGCGATCGCGTCACGCTTGCGACGCTCCGGCGTCGACGTGGTAGACGCCGCCCCAGAAGAACTGGCCCCCGAACTCGCCGACCACTATCTGGCGATGAAGGCCAGCGGACGGCTCTAGCCGGTCGGAACGACGTCGGGCGCGTCGTCGACGTCGCCGGTCTCGCCGGCCCGTGCTGCCTTGCGGCCGAAGTGGAAAATGTAAGCGAGGAAAGCAATTTCGGCCGCCACTCCGATGCCGATGCGGACAACGGTCGGTAGCGGCGACGGCGTGACGAAAGCCTCGATCAGCCCCGAAACGAGCAGCACAGCGATCAGTCCGACGGCGACGGCCACCACCGCTCGGCCCTGCTCGGCGAGCACCTGGCCGCGCGGCCGGTTGCCCGGCGAGACCACCGACCAGCCCAGCCGCATGCCTACCGCGCCCGCCAGGAAGATCGCCGTCAGTTCGAGAAGACCGTGGGGAGTCAACAACCCGAAGAAGACATCGCCCTTGCCTGCGTCGAACATGAACGCCGCGATCACACCGAGATTGAGGGCGTTCTGCAGCAACAGCCACGGAATTGGGATCCCGAGCAGGATCGCAAAGCCGATGCACTGATAGGTGACCCACGAATTGTTCACCCACACGTGCAACGCGAACGATCCGGCGGGGTGCTCGCTGTAGTAGGACGCGAAGTCGTGGTTGACCAATTCCTCGATCTCGCTTGGGGTTTTGAGACTGGCCTGGGCTTCGTGGTTGCCCGACAGCCACAGCGCGACCAGCGCAACGACGAAGAAGAACACCACCGCCGTGCCGAGCCACCACCGCCATGACCGGTATGCGACGACAGGGAACGACACCGTCCAGAACCGGATGAACTCACTCCACAGCGGCGCGTGGGCGCCCGTCACCGCCGAACGTGCCTGCGCCACCAGGCCCGACAACCGCCCGATGAGCAGTGCATCCGTCGACGCGCTCCGCACCATCGACAGGTGGGTCGAAACCCGCTGATAGAGATCGACCAACTCGTCGACCTCGGCGCCGGTCAATCGCCGCCGCCGCTTGACCAGCGTCTCGAGCCGGTCCCACGTCGGGCGATGCGCCAGCACGAACGCGTCGACATCCACGTGGCAAATCCTAGTAGCGTGGTTCGTTATGGTCCGCCCACAAGAGCCAGTGGTGACCGGGGACGCGGTGATCCTGGAAGTTCAGATCGCCCAGCTGCCGGTGCGGGCACTGTCGGCGATGATCGACATCACCGTGGTGTTCATCGCCTACATCATCGGCGTGTTGCTGTGGGCGGCCACGCTGACGCAGTTCGACGACGCGCTGTCGGCGGCGGTGCTGATCATCTTCACCGTGCTGTCCTTGGTGGGCTATCCAATCGCGTTCGAGACCGCGACCAGGGGCCGGTCGCTTGGCAAGATGGCGCTCGGACTTCGGGTGGTGTCCGACGACGGCGGCCCGGAACGGTTCCGCCAAGCCCTGTTTCGCGCGATGGCGGGTGTGATCGAGATCTGGGTGCTCTTCGGCGGCCCCGCGGTGATCTGTAGCTTGCTGTCGCCCAAGGGAAAACGCATCGGCGACATCTTCGCAGGCACTGTAGTGATCAGCGAACGGGCGCCGCGGCTGAGCCCGCCGCCGTCGATGCCGCCGCAACTGGCGTGGTGGGCATCGTCGCTGCAGTTGTCGGGTCTTGGTTCCGAACAGGCCGAGCTCGCCCGCCAGTTCCTTTCCCGTGCATCGCAATTGGATCCGGCGGTGCGCGAACAGATGGCGTACCGAATCACCAGTGACGTGGTCGCCCAGATCTCACCGCCGCCCCCGCCGGGGGTGCCGCCGCAACTGATACTGGCGGCGGTGCTGGCCGAGCGGCACCGCAGAGAGCTGGCGCGGCTGCAGCCACCGACTCCGGTCACGTCCCCGCCGCAGTGGCAGGCCCAGCCCGCATACCAGCCGCCCGCGCCGCCGATCGCGCCGTTCCCGCCGGACTCAGGCGGTTTCACGCCGCCGAGCTAGCGGTAGCGCAGTCCCGCCAACAGCAGCAGGGAAGCGACGAAGGCGGTAACCGTGCGGGCGTGATTCCACGCGGTCCACGTCGAGAAGTAGGCCTGCCATTCGCGGGCGGCGTCAGCCACGGACAGCCCGCTGGGATCGACCGTGTCGAGGTGGTTGTTCAGCGGCACGTTGAAGGCCATCGTGATCACGGCGCCGAGGATGGCGACGACGGCGCCGACCAGCACCAGCCAGCTGCCGGGCTGCCGCAGCTGGACCACTGCGATCACACCGACGATCAACGCCAGGATCGTCGCCCCGAAGTAGCCGAGGAGAAACACCGGGTTGGCGTTCGCCTCGGCGTTGATGCCCCGCATCGCGGTGAGGGCGTCGACGGGACCGGTGCGGTCCAGGCCGCGCATCACGAATGTCGAGAACACGTACATCATTCCGCCCGCGGCTGCCGAAAACAGCGCGGCGAGGGAGGTCAGGATGACAAAAGGGCTTGTATTCATGACCAGAAGTCAACCGAGAACCGTGCCCGCGCTCCATCGTTGACCGTCCCGAACGCATACGCGCGCGTCTATGCGGGCCCGGCGCCGCGGTAGAGGTTGACCGACACCGCGGTCAGCCACGCCCAGACGAGCACCACGGCCGCAGTGAAGACCAGAATCGTTGCGGCTCCGCCGGTTCCGGACGCCAGCGCCACGAAGCTGCCCGCGAACACCACGCCGGTGAAGCGGGAGAACCACGCCCACGACGGCTGCCCGGCGCGGGCGAACCAGGCCCCCAGCACAAAACAGGCCGCGACCAGGCAGGCGAAGCCGAGGGTCGCCACCGCCAGATGGGTAAGACCGTGCCAGCTGACCTCACCCATACCGGGCGGGGTGCCCGGCGGGAAACCGTCCGACGGATCGGCCCTGAAGACGCCCGCTACGACGAGTCCGACCCCGTAACCGCCGAGAAGGGCCGATGCCCAAGCAGACAGGCGCCCAGCACCAAGGGCGCGCCGCACCCCGACGGCGGCCGCGATCGTCATCGCCCCGGTGATGACGAAGGTGGCGATCTGGATCCAGCCAAGGTCCCCGTTCGCGAGCTGGCTGGCGGCGTGCCGGGTCGGGTCGAAACCGTCGCGGGTCGCCATTTGGAGTCCGACCGCGAGGACGTAGACGGGCCCGGCGATGACGCCGTAGCCGAGCAACGACTTGGTGATGCGGGTCGGCAATGGTGGGCAATCGACCGTGGTCATGGCGCGCCTCCGGGTCGGAATCAAACTGGACGGTACAGTACTCTAAGCCGCCTGGAACTAGACTGTCCAGTACTGATTAGGGAGGCCGCATGACGGAGCCTGCACTGGGCCGTTCGGCGCGCAAGCGTCTGACCATCCTGTCGGCGGGCCAGGAGCTGTTCTTGAGCAATGGCTACCAGGGCACCAGCGTCGACCAGATCGCCGCCTCGGCCGCGGTCTCCAAGCAGACGGTCTACAAGCACTTCGGCGACAAACACGAATTGCTGCTGGCAATCGTGGACAACGCGTTGACGGGCACCGTCACGCCGTTCCTTGAGAGGATCCGGGCCCTGGCAGGCACCGCCGACCTGCAGGCCGACCTGACCGCGCTGGCCACCGACTACCTGCGTGCCGTCCTGCAGGAGCCGGTCGTTCAACTGCGACGGCTGGTGGTCGGCGAGGCCAACCGGGTGCCCGAATTGGCCCAGCTCTACTACGCACAGGCGCCCGCACGCACCCTGGCCGCTTTCTCCGAGTGCTTTGCCGCGCTGCACGACCGCGGCCTGCTGCGGGCCCCCGAACCTGCCGTCGCCGCAGAGCATTTCGCGTTTCTCGTGGTCGGCCGATGCATCGACCAGGCGTTGTTCTGCGGCGGTCCGCAGGTGCTGGCCGCTGTCGACGTCGAGTCCCACGTGCGCGCCGGCGTGCGGGTTTTTCTCGCCGCTTATCACGCAGGCACGGGATAGGCTCCCCGCGTGGACGCCGTGGTCGGCCTGCTCGACGGTGTGCGAGCACGAGGCGCATTCGTGTTGCGAATGATGATGGATCCGCCGTGGTCGATGAGCATCAAGGACGATGCGCCGCTGACGCTGATCTGTCAGACGCACGGCCGCGCTGCGATCGTCGGCGAAAGCAGCGGGACGGTATGGCTGGGCGCCGGCGACGTCGCCCTGACCCGCGGCACCGAGCACTACGTGTTCGCCGACAATCCGGATACCAAGCCGATGCTCGTCATCCATCCCGGGAACCGCTGCACCACGTTGAGCGGCGAAAGCCTGAAGTTCGAAATGTCGCTCGGGGTCCGCACGTGGGGCAACAGCCCATCGGGTGCGACACGATCGGTGATCTGTGCGTACGAGGGCCGCAGTGAGGTCAGCACGCGTCTGCTCGACGCGTTGCCCACCGTGTTGGTCTTACGCGCCGACGAATGGGACACCCCGCTGGTTGAGCTGCTCACCGCCGAAGCCGGCCACGAAGGCCCTGGGCAGGAGGCGTATCTCGACCGACTGCTCGACCTGCTGTTGATCGCGGTGCTGCGTACCTGGTTCGACCGCGACGAGAACGCACCGACCTGGTGGCATGCCGAACACGACCCGGTGGTCGGTCCGGCACTGAAGCTGATCTACAACAATCCTGACCACCCGTGGACGGTGGCGAATCTCGCTGCGGCCGTGGGTAGTTCGCGCGCAGTATTCGCCAGCCGGTTCACCGAGCAGGTCGGCGAACCGCCGATCGCATTCCTCACCAATTGGCGACTCGCCCTGGCCGCGGATCTGCTGCGGTCCAGCCAGTCCACCATCGCGGCGGTCGCCCGACAGGTCGGCTACAGCACTCCGTTCGCGTTGAGCAGCGCGTTCAAGCGCGCCTACGGCGTCAGCCCGAACACATATCGCGCCACCGCCGGCTATCCCGAAGGGGCCGTGGACTCCTCGGCACTCTGACGACGCGCCGCCACCGCGCCTGCGATCGACGTGCTCGCCACGGTTATCAGAGCGCCGAGCATCAAGGCGGAGGGTTCGCCAGGGGCCAGCAGATGCTGTTCGGTGCCCAGCGTCGCGGCGGCCACCGGCACGCCAAGCTGTGCGGCCGACAACACCGCCAGCCCCAGCGGCTGACCAAAAAACCGGCCGACGCCGTGGGCAAGCAACGCACCCACGCCGAGCCCGAGGCCGAGCAGGATCAGCTCGGGATGCTCGCCCAGCTCGCGGACTTCCAACGATGCGCCGAGCCAGACGAAGAACAGCGGCCCGAAGAACCCCTCGGTGATGCCGAACAGCTGACGGGCGAGCCGCCGCGGTTCACCGATCGCCGAAACCACAAGACCCAGAGCGAAACCCGCCAGCATGATCGACACGTGAGTGGTGATGGCCAGCGCGCAGAGACCGAACAGGATGATCAGGTTGATGCGCAGCTCCAAGGCCAGCCGCCGCTTACGTGAGTAGTGGTGCAACCGCCGACGCCAGCCACGCTTGCTGCCGATGCGCAGCGCGACGAAAAACACCGCGGCACACCCGGCTATCGCGAGCGCGCCCAACGCGGCGCGTGGTGCCTGCCCCGGATTGATCACCAAGGGCAGCAACACAATCGACGTCGCATCTGCGATCGCGATCTGCGTGGTCAGCGACAGCACCGGAGGGCCGGTCAGCCTCAGCGAGTCGATCACCGGCAGCGCCAGCGCCGCTGAAGACGACGCCATCAGCACGGCGTAGACCGCCGCGTGCCCGGTGCTGAACACCGCCGCCAGCACCACTGCGAGCACCGCCGCCACAGCTCCGATGGCGACCACCCGAAGCAACGCCTTGGGGATCTGTGCACGCAGCGTGTTGTCTCGCACCGGCACATGCGTGCCCACCACGAACATCACCAACGCGAACCCGATGTTGGCCAGCAGCGTGAACGTCGGATCGGTGTGGTCCACAATGCCGAACCCGGTCCGGCCGACCACCAGCCCGGCCACCAGCTCACCGATGATCACGGGGATTTGGAAGCGCGGCAGCGAGGCGATCAGCGGCCC
>DATJIX010000530.1:0-5555 GCA_035492865.1 Mycobacterium sp.
ATCGGCCTGATGTGTCAGCACGTTGACGACATTGCCTGCGGCGTCGGCGAAAAAGAAGCGCCGTACACCCCACTCCTCATCGCTGAGCGGATGCACGATCCGCAGCCCGGCGTCAACGGCGACTTCATAGGCGGCGTCCACGTCGTCGACCTCGATCGAGACGTTCGGATTGACCGGAGCTGTCTTGTCTCTTGTCATGAGGCTGATCTGGTGGCGCAGCTCGTCGTCGGCCAGTGTGACGATCCAGCCCAGGTTCATCACCTCGCCCAGACCCAGCACCGCCGCGTAAGCGTGGGCCGCCTCCAAGTCCGGCACGGTTTGGACGGGCATCACGCGTTTGACCGTCATACGGCGGGGCCCAGCAGATCGTCGGCGTCCTTGATGACGTAGCCGTAGCCCTGCTCGGCCAGGAAGCGCTGCCGGTGCGCGGCGTACTCGGCGTCGAGGCTGTCGCGCGACACCACCGAATAAAAGATCGCGCCGCCGCCGTCGTGTTTGGGCCGCAACAGCCGGCCAAGCCGCTGCGCTTCCTCCTGGCGGGAGCCGAACGTTCCCGAAACCTGCACCGCGACATTGGCTTCCGGCAGGTCGATGGAGAAATTGGCCACCTTCGACACCACCAGAGTCGATATCTCGCCGCGGCGGAACTCGTCGAACAGCGCCTCGCGTTCGGCGGTCTTCGTCGACCCTTGAATGACAGGGGCGTTCAGCTCCTGGCCCAACTCGTCGAGCTGATCGAGGTACGCGCCGATGACCAACGTCTGGTCACCCGCGTGCTTTTCCAGGATCGACTTCACCACCGCGATCTTGCTGTGCACCGTCGAGCACAGCTTGTAGCGCTCCTCGGGTTCGGCGACCGCGTACAGCATGCGCTCGTTGTCGGTCATCGTCACCCGCACCTCGATGCATTCGGCGGGGGCGATCCAGCCTTGCGCCTCGATGTCCTTCCACGGCGCGTCATAGCGCTTCGGTCCGATCAACGAGAACACGTCGCCCTCGCGGCCGTCCTCCCGGATCAGCGTCGCGGTCAGCCCGAGCCGCCGCCGGGACTGCAGGTCCGCGGTCATCCGGAACACCGGCGCGGGCAGCAGGTGCACCTCGTCGTAGATGATCAGGCCCCAGTCGCGGCTGTCGAACAGCTCGAGGTGACGGTATTCGCCCTTGGTCCGGCGGGTGATCACCTGATAGGTGGCGATGGTGACCGGCCGGATCTCCTTCTTCTCGCCCGAGTACTCGCCGATCTCCTCCTCGGTGAGCGAGGTACGACTGATCAGCTCGCGTTTCCACTGCCTGCCTGCCACGGTGTTGGTCACCAGGATCAGGGTGGTGGCGCCTGCCTTTGCCATCGCCGCCGCGCCGACGAGCGTCTTGCCCGCGCCGCACGGCAGCACCACCACGCCGGAGCCGCCCTCCCAGAACGAGTCCGCGGCCATCTCCTGGTAATCGCGCAGGTGCCAGTTCTCCTGGTCGAGGCTGATCGGATGTTTTTCGCCATCGACGTAGCCCGCCAAATCCTCTGCGGGCCAACCGATTTTGAGTAACATCTGCTTGACGCGGCCGCGCTCGCTGTTGTGCACGATGACGGTGTCGTCGTCGATGCGGGCGCCGAGCATCGGGGCGATCTTCTTGTTGCGCAGCACCTCTTCGAGCACGGCGCGGTCGAGGCTCACCAGCGTCAGGCCGTGCGCGGGATGCTTCACCAACTGCAGCCGCCCGTACCGGGCCATCACGTCGACGATGTCGACGAGCAGCGGCTGTGGCACCGCGTAGCGCGAGAAGTTCACCAGGGCGTCGACGACCTGCTCGGCGTCGTGGCCGGCGGCGCGGGCGTTCCACAGCGCCAACGGAGTGATGCGGTAGGTGTGGATGTGCTCGGGTGCGCGCTCCAGTTCGGCGAACGGGGCGATCGCGGCGCGCGCGGCCCCGGCCTGCTCATGGTCGACTTCGAGTAGCACTGTCTTGTCGGACTGCACGATCAGGGGGCCGTCGGTCATTCTGTCCATTATCCCGACCCGGCGGACACCCTGATTTTTAGGATGCCTGGGTGACGTCCCCAGCGAACTTTGAACCGCGCTACGCGCCGCTGTTCAACGAGGTATATCAGGCGGTCGGGTTCACTTTCGTGACCGTCCGTTTCGAGGGCGGCCGCACCAACCCGGTGGAAATGCTCGTCGGCGAGGAGAACCCGCCCACCGTAAGCCTCGGCGTTGTCCGCGCCGAGCACGGCACCGCATCCTGGTTGGTGCGGCCCGACGAGTACTGGGAGCTCACCTGCAAGCGGGACGACGGCGGTGGCTTCACCGCCCTCGCGACCCCGATGTACGAGGAGCTGTCAGTGGGTGGCGGCCTGTAGGGGAGCGCCCGACGGGCCGCCGCCCTGGCCGGGCAGCGCGATCTTCGGCACGCCCGGGGTTCCGATCTGACCGGCCAGCCAGGGCAGCGCCGAGGTGAACACGTCGGCGGCCAGCGGCCAGTCATGGCGGCCCGGGTGCGCGATGACGGCGCAGGTGATGCCGTTGGCGCGGCCGAGCTTGCACAGCGAGTTGGCGGCATCGGTCTGGTCGGTCTGCATCCCCGCGGCATCCTGTCCACCGAGCCCGGTCCCGCTCGGGTTGCCGAAGCCGCCTTTGGGCTTTTGCGGCGCGTCGGACGAGATCGCGAACCACCCCGAGACCCCTTTGTAGGGGCCGTGCTTGTTGATCACCGTGGTGGGGTCGTAGGTGGCCCACGCCGCGGCGTTCCCGCCGTAGAGGCGGGCGATGGTCTGATCCTTGGTGCCCGCATTGGGGCCCATGTCCCCGGCGATATCGACGAACGTGCTGAACAACTCCGGATGCATCACGGTCAGGTCTACCGCGCACGTGCCGCCCATCGACCAGCCGACGACGCCCCAGTTGGCGCTCTGGACGCCGAAAGTATTTGACACGTAAGGCGGTACGTCCTTGGTGAGGTGGTCGGCGACATTGCCGCGCGGCCCGTCGACGCACTCGGTGTCGTTGTTGAAGGAGCCGCCCACGTCGACGAAGACGAATATCGGCGCGTTGCCGTTGTGGGCCTCGGCGAACTTGTCGATGGGCGTGATCGCGTCGCCGGTGCGCGGCCAGTCCGAAGGGGTGTTGAACTCGCCGGCGATCATCATCACCACCGGCAGCTTCGGGGCATTCGCGGCGAACCAGGCGGGCGGCAGATACACCAACTCCGTCCGGTGTTTGAAGCCCGATGCGTCGGCGGGAATGGTCACCGGCACCAGCGCCCCGTGGGTGGGAGCGCCCTTGCCGCGCATCGCTATCACGGTGTTCAGATCCGTCTCGTCGGGCAGCGGTCCGGCGGTCAACTCGCTCCACGCCGCCTGGACGGTGCGGAAGTAGCCGACCCACAGATTCAGCGATACGCCCGCGCTCAGCAGGCACAGGAGCACCGCCAGCAGTGACACCGAACGACGCCACCACTGGCTGCCGCGCCAGCCGAGCACCGCGACGGCCAACGCGATGCCCGTCAGGCCCACCCAGATCCACAGCGACGACGGCGCGGGATCTCCGGCGAGCCCCTGCGAATCGACATACCAGTGCGCCCAGGCCGCCAGGATCAGACCGACTGCGAGTGCGACCGGCAGCCAGACCAGCCGCCAGCGTCGCGAGCGCCAGCCGATCGCCACCACCAGCGCCACCGCGGCGACAGCCCATATCGTCGGTGGCAGCCAGCCGTGCAGCAGGGATAGCCCACCGCGGTACCCGGCATTCGCTTGAGCGGCCGCGCTTAACGCTGTTGTCACACAGACATGTTCACCAACGGTGCTGTGAACTGGCTGTGGCGGAGCTAACTATCCGGCGTCGGCCGCGACCACCGACGTGACGCGGTGGATCGCGAATTCGCGCACCCGGCCGGACGCCGGATCGTAGGCCGTCAGCTGCCCGCCCCGGACGTTGATCGGGGCCACCACCCGCTGCGTCGCCACGCCTGCCGGGTCGACGTAGCCGATCAACACCGACGACTGCAGATGGGCGGCCTCCTGCAGCTGTGAGATCGCGACGGCGGGGTCCAGCCGCATGTTCCCGAACGATGCGGACGCGACCTTGCGCAGCACCGCGACGATCGCGCCGAGCGTCTGGCTGGTGGGAGTCTGCGGACGGTGCAGACGGCGCCGGCCCGGCGGCGTTGGCACGCGGGCGCCGCGGGCGCGGATGTCGACGATCGTGCCGGTGGAGTCCTCGGCCGCGGGCGCGAATCCGGCTTCGCGCAGCCCGGTGAGCACCTCGGAGATCGGCGCCTGGGACACCGCGACCGTCGGCGCGAGCAGCCGCATCTCCAGCTGCTCGGCGGCGGGCGCTCCGACGGCCTGTGCGAGCAGCGCCGGATCCTCACACCGCACGAACGACTGGGCCATGCCGACCCGCAACTGCCCGTGGCGGCGCGCAACGTCATCGATCAAGTATGTGAGCCCTTGTGGCACAGGCGTTTTCGAATGCTTGCTGAACAACGCGTGCAGTTCGCTAGCGGTGCGCCCTGTGTCAAGGGCGCGCCGGATCGAGGCCTCGCTGATGCGATACACCATCGCAGCGCCTGCCGACTCCACCGTCGCCACCGACGCCAGTTGGTCGGCAAGGTCTCGTTGCAATGGTCCCGGCACGATGACCGTCAGGTCGGCCTGCAGCAGGAAGTGATCGATCGGCGCGGGCAGCACCTTGTCCATCGCCGCGATGACAGCGTCGGCCGGTTCGTCGGCCAGCATCTTGCGGGCAGGGGTGGCGATCGCACCGCGTCCGACCAGCCCCACCGCGTGCGCCTCGGTCAGCAGGTGGCCGACGGGGTCGGGCTGCAGGCGCGCTGCCCACCGCGGGCGCCGCCAGGTCATCGCGCGTGACGCGGAGGCGGCGTCGACGCCTGATCCCGCCGGGAGGCCGGACAGCACGTCCAGAAGGAGTCGGCGGTCCAGAGGCGCCGCGGTTGAAAACAGCGAATCCGACAGCGCCGCATAGGGTTTGCCGTCGGGCCCGCGGCTGCCGACCAGGTTGGGCCTGCCGGGCAGATCCAGCCACGTCGACGCGAGCAGGTGCCATTTGGCGCCCGTCGGGGATTCGACGAACCGGTCGGCGGCCACCGTCGGCGCCCAGTACGGGCCGACGCCGTCGCGCGGATCTGGTTCCGGCATCCCCGCCGCGATCAACCCGGCGGCCGCTGACACCTCGAGGATCAGCCCCAGCCGCGTCTCGTCGATGCCGGTGAGCTTGGTCAGCCGCTTGACGTCGCGAACGCCCAGCCCGCCGCTGCGAAGTTCGGGAACCGGTGTGGCGCCCAGGGTTTCGATGAGCAGCTCGACCTCGCGCAGCAGATCGATGACCGCACCCGCGGCTACCGCGTCGACGTCGGCGGCGGTGGTGGTGGTCACCGTCGGATCGGGTTGCGTCAGCAGCGCAGGCCCCGGCTGCTCGCCGCGCATCACCTGACCGACCAGCCGCGGCAGGATCACGGTGTCGTTGTCGACCTGACGCAGCAGGCCCGCAGCCAGCAGCCGCTGCACCGGCCGGTCTGCTGGAGTGCCCGGCGCGGCGTCTCGG
>DATJIX010000531.1:0-6876 GCA_035492865.1 Mycobacterium sp.
AGCAGGCTCGACGGCGGCGAGCTGCACGGCTGCGGCACCTCCGATATGAAGTCCGGCGACGCGGTGTTCCTGCACCTGGCGGCGACGGTCGCCGACCCGAAACACGACCTCACGCTGGTGATGTACGACTGCGAGGAGATCGACTCGGCCGCCAACGGGCTTGGCCGCATCGAACGCGAGCTGCCTGACTGGCTGCACGCCGACGTCGCGATTCTCGGCGAACCGTCGGGCGGATTCATCGAAGCCGGGTGCCAGGGCACATTGCGCGTCGTCGTCAGTGCGGCGGGCACCCGTGCGCACTCCGCGCGGTCCTGGTTGGGGGACAACGCAATTCACAAACTCGGCGACGTGCTGGCCCGGCTGAAGGCATATCAGGCCCGCAGCGTCGACATCGACGGTTGCACCTATCGCGAGGGGCTGTCGGCCGTGCGCATCGACGGCGGCATCGCGGGAAACGTCATCCCCGATGCGGCGTCGGTCACCGTGAACTTCCGGTTCGCCCCCGACCGCAGCGTCGAACAGGCGCTGCAGCACGTCGAAGAGGTGCTCGACGGGCTGGAGGTCGCGATCGAACTCACCGACTCCGCGTCGGGTGCGCTGCCAGGGCTGACCAAGCCGGCTGCGGCCGCCCTCGTCGACGCGGCGGGCGGGCAGGTGCGCGCCAAGTACGGCTGGACGGACGTCGCGCGCTTCGCGGCGCTGGGCATTCCGGCGGTCAACTACGGACCGGGCGACCCCAACCTCGCGCATCGCGCCGACGAACGCGTCGACGTCGCCGCGATCACCGCGGCCACCGACATGCTGCGGAGATATTTAACCGGTTGACCCGGTAGATACTCTGAAGGCATGTGAGTCGACGACGGCGCCCAACCGTCCATTCCGTGCACACCACGAGAGATCTCACATGTCTTCCATCGTTTGTTCCAATCTGTCGTTCGCGTGGCCCGACGACACACCGCTGTTCACCGACCTGTCGTTCACGGTCGGTGACGGCCGCACCGGGCTGGTCGCGCCAAACGGCGCCGGAAAGAGCACGCTGCTCAAGCTGATTGCCTGCGAATACCGGCCAACGGCGGGGGCGATCACCGTCGACGGCACGCTCGGCTACCTGCCGCAGACGCTGCCGTTCGTGGCGGACCGCAGCGTCGCCGATGTGCTCGGGGTGGCCGCCGTCCTCGATGCACTCCGGGCGTTGGACGCCGGCGACGCACGCGAGGAGGTCTTCGCCGCGATCGGCGACGACTGGGACATCGAGGAGCGCACCCACGCACAGCTCGACCGTCTCGGTTTGGGCCACATCGCATTTGACCGACGGCTGGGATCATTGTCCGGCGGGGAAGTGGTCTCGCTCGGGTTGGCCGCGCAGCTGGTGAAGCGTCCGGACGTGTTGTTGCTCGACGAGCCGACCAATAACCTCGACGTCGATGCGCGGCAACGGCTCTACGGCGCGCTGGACGACTATCCGGGATGCCTGCTGCTGGTCAGCCACGACCGTGTGCTGCTCGACAGGATGGACCGCATCGCCGAGCTGCATCACGGCGAAATGCTTTTCTATGGCGGCAATTTCACCATGTATCAGCAGTCGGTGCAGGATTCCCAGCAGGCCGCGGAGGCCAACCTGCGCAACGCCGAGCAGCAACTGAAGCGCGAGAAGCGTCAGCGGCAGGAGGC
Source organism: Mycobacterium sp. (assembly GCA_035492865.1). Lineage (GTDB taxonomy): Bacteria > Actinomycetota > Actinomycetes > Mycobacteriales > Mycobacteriaceae > Mycobacterium. The sequence continues at coordinate 1,672 of DATJIX010000531.1, forward strand.
TCGTGAGCGCGCCGCCCGGCGGTCGAGCACCGCGGCGCGCAACATCAAGGACGCCGGTCTGCCGAAGATCATTGCGGGAGCCATGAAGCGCAGCGCCCAGGAGTCGGCAGGCAAGGCCGATGATGTGCACGCCAAACGATTGGCAGAGGCGCGAACTCAGCTCGACGAGGCCGAGCGCGCGCTTCGCGACGAGGACACAATCGTGCTCGACCTGCCCGACACCAATGTGCCCGCAGGCCGAACTTTGTTGGTCGCCAATGACTTGCAGATCGGTCACCTGTTCGCTGGTGTTGACCTGACCATCCGCGGCCCCGAACGCGTCGCGTTGACGGGCCCCAACGGTGCGGGCAAGTCGACGCTGCTGCGTGTCGTCGACGGCGACCTGCCACCGGACGCGGGCACGATCGCGCGCGCCGACGGCCGCATCGCCTACCTGTCGCAGCGGCTGGATCTGCTCGATACCGAGCGCACCGTCGCGGAGAACCTCGCCGCGTTCGCGCCGAGCCTGAGCCATACCCGTCGCATGCATCTGCTCGCGCAGTTCCTGTTCAGCGGCAATCGAATTCACCTTCCAGTGGGTGCACTGTCGGGAGGGGAGCGGCTGCGCGCGACGTTGGCGTGCGTGCTCTTCGCCGAACCGGCACCTCAGCTGCTGCTGCTCGACGAGCCGACCAACAACCTGGACCTGGTCAGCGTCGGTCAGCTCGAGGCGGCGCTCAACGCGTACCAGGGCGCGTTCGTCGTCGTCAGCCACGATGCGCGATTCCTCGCCGAGATCGGGGTGCAGCGCCGACTCCGGCTATCGGAGGGCCGGTTGGCGCCCCACGATTAGCGGACCGACAGCTATCGCAGGCACGGTAAATTCGGATGTCATGGCGATACCCCCCGATTCGAGCCCGTACGGCTCGCAGACGGTGACGGGTCCCGGCTGGCCGAACGTCGACGAGGAGATGCTGGCCGAGACGGCGGCGAAGTATGAGCAGCTTGCCGCGAAGATCACCGGCTCGATCGTGCCATTGCAGCAGGGCCAGCTGATGAAGCTCGCGGACGCCTGGGAGGGCGCCGGAGCCCTGGCCGCGACGGGTGAGGCCACCACGATCATCGGCGGCCACGAGGCCAACGCCGCGCATGCGGCCGCGATCGCGCTCAAGCTGCACGCCATGGAGGCCACCGTGGTCAAGGCCAAGATGTTGGCGAACACGATCGCCCAAGAGGTTCAGCACGAGTGTGAGGCCCTTTCGGCGATGCCGTTCAGCAACACCCAGGAGTTGGTGCAGAGCCGGATCAAGATGGGGTTGTCCCAGAACATCGCCAACATCACGACCCACACCACGGAACTGGCCAACACTCTGGGCGTGCCGCCGAGCATCCCGTTCGCCGGTGCCGCCCCGTCTGTGCCCGGCGGGAAGGAAACGAAAGACACCGCCGAGGAAGCCGCGAAACAGGCCGGTGGCGGATCCCAGCAGGCCATGCAGATGATGAGTCAGATGGGGTCCATGGCCGCACAGCTGCCCATGCAGCTCGGCCAGGCGGTGATGGCGGTGCCTCAGCAGATGGGCCAGCAGCTGCAGCAGCTGTCGCAGCCGCTGCAACAGCTCACCTCGATGTTCGGCTCGGGTGGCAAGGCCGACGCACTGGGTGCCGGGGGACTGCCGTTCTCGTCCTTCTCGAACCATCCGCTGGCGGGCGGCTCGGGTGCGGGCGGTGGCTCGGGCATGGTGAAGGCGGCGTCGTTGCCCGGCTCCGGTGGGACGCCGCTGCAGACGGCGCAGATGTCGAAGCTGGTGGGCACCAAGGCGGTCAGCACCGCGCCTGCCGAGGGCGCGATGGCCGGCTCGACCGTGACGGGCGGCGTCGCCCCAGCGGCCGCGGGCGCCGGAATGGGCGGCATGGCGCCGATGATGGGACACCGCGGTGAAAGCGGTGGCACTGCTGCCAGCCTCGCGGTGCCCGCGCCGCTGGAACATGATCTCGACGAAGGCGACGACGACGATGAATGGTGATGCCCGATGACCGATCCGCTGAAGAAGCCCGACGGCATCTCCTGGGACCCGGCCTCCGTCGAGCTACCCGAGATACCGATGCTGCCCGCGGGCCAGGACGCCTTGAGTTCGACCATCTCGGCGGTGCTTCCGACATTGGCCGCCCCACTGGCCGCCAATGTCGCGACGCTGCAGGCGAAGGAGGGCATGTTCGCGGGAAAGCTCGGCGTGGCGCAGGCGGCGTATCAAAATTCCGACGACGCAGGCTCGCAGTCCGTCGGCCAAATCGTCGGCATGCTCGGACAGGTCGGCCAGCAGGCCGGCCAGATGGGGCAGATGGCGGGCGCGCCCATGCAGGCCATCGGTGGGCAGACAGGGATGTTCGGATCGCTGATGCAACAGGCCATGCAGGGGGCCAAGGGCGGCGGCGGTGATCAGTCATTCGGCGGCCAGGATGCCGGAGGCGGCGCCGGGGCGGCGGGCGTCGCGGGTCCGGCCGCAGCCGCGCAACCGCAACCGCAGCAGCCGCGTGACGAAGCAGGTGCGGTCGAGGATCGGCCCACCGAGCACCGTCAAGAGCCGCAGCATCACGAGCGCGAACCGTTGCAGCGCGCCGAAACGAATGACCGCACCTTGGCAGGACCGACTGACAGCGGGCAGGGCCATGCCCCCGTGAAGTCGCCTGAACACCACCGCGGCGACGAGGATCTCGGCCGCAGGATGTGACGGCTCAGTCCGACTGCGGGCGGGTCTGCGCCTGCTTCGCGCGTTCGGTCGGAGGTTGGTCGGGTGCCCTGCCTGCCTCGGCGGTTTTACCCGCGGCGGCTCGATCGTCGTCGGTGGACGCTTTCGCGTCCGGTGTCTTCTCGCCCGCCGAGCCCGCGGCCTGTGACACCTGTTGCGCGATCTGTTGTGCGCCCTGCATGACCTGTTGCGGAACCTGTTGCAGCCCTTGGGCAATGCCCTGCAGCGGCTGTGCGACGGACTGCGCCATCTGTCCTACCTGTTGACCGACCTGACTGACCATCTGGCCCATCGTGTCGGCGCCACCGCCCGCACCGGACGCACCCGCAGGAGACCCTGCTGCACCCGAACCCTGGGAACCTTCGAGCGCCTCGGCCGCGGCCCGCAACGTCGCGGCGCCCTTCTGGTCGCCGTGCTCGTACATCTGCGCGGCCTTCTGAAGGAGCTCCGAAATGGTCTGTGCCGATGACGATGTGGCCTGCATGGTGCCCTGACGGCCGCCGAGTACCTGGCTCAGCGCGCTGCTGACTGCCGAGGCGATGGCCCCGTGGCTGCTCTGCACACCTGCGGCTTCGGGTGCGGCCGCTCCCATCAACTGCGACAGCCCCGCCACTACCTCGTCGTGGATCTGCGAGTACGACCGCACGCCGTCGGGCTGCACGTACAGCGGATCGCTCATTCTCGGAATTCTATCGAGGGCAAACCCCGGCGGTCGGCACCGATTTCCCGTCAGGCACTGTCGGCTTGCGCGGCGGCGGCCGCAGCTGCGCGCTTCATGCCGATCTCATCGAACCGCGCGGACACGTCGTTGAGCGCGGCGGCGTCCTTGGCTACCACCGCCCGCGCGTGCGCAAGCGCCAACTGGCCAAGCACGCAATCGACATCGCCGGTGAGCCGCGTGATGTTGTCGGCCGCCAGGATGTCGCCAAGGCGCGTCGCGTCAAGCAACGCGCGGAGTGCGACCGCCGTCTGGCCACCGCGTTCGGCCGCCTTGGCCGCGTCACGCGCCGCCGCCACCGCGCCATGCTCGTCGCGCCGAGCCCAGAGCGTCCACGCGCGCGCCAACGACAGTTCCGGCGCGAACAGCATCGACTTCAAGCCGTGCCGAGATTCCGCGCGCGTCAACACCTTTCCGGCTTCGACGGTCTCGCCCAACTGGCCAAGCGCCTGCGCCAACAGCATCCACGCCAGCGGCCCCCACGAATAGCCCGTCGGCGCCAGCGCCGTCGCTGCGCCGCGCAACAACGACACCGCCGACTCGAGTTCGCCCTTCGCGATCAACACGTCGGCCACCAACACCTCACCGATCGCGCGGCCCGGCTGCTGCATCTGGGCGAAGTCGGTGAGCTGCTGGCCCAGCGCCTGGGCGCGGTCCAGCTCGCCGGCCATCACCAACGCGGTCGTCTGGCCGAAGCCACTGGTGAACCGCAACAGGCCGGGATGTCCGGCGGCGATCGCGCGCTCGGCCAGTGCGTCCACCTCACCGAACCGGCCCATCCGCGCCGAGCTCAGCGCCGCTGCCGCCGCCGCCCACCCGACCGCGGTGTCGTCGGCGGCAGGCGACGCCAGCACCTCGTCGGCGATCTGCTTGGCGCGGTTGGGGCTGCCCGCGTTCATCGCGAACGTCGCGGACAGCGCATCGAGGGTGGTCTGCGCGGCAGGCGTCGACACCCGCCCACGCGTCGTCCGCAAGAAGGCGGTCGCGCGCTCTGGCTCGGAAAGCATCCAGAACTGGTTGGCCGCCCGCGGCAGCGCCCACGCCATCAGCTCGGTTTCGGACAGCGTCGACGGATCCACCTTGGCGAGCACGTCGTCGGCCTCGCGGCCGCGGCCCTGCCAGGCCAGCGCGTAGGCCAGGGTTTGGCGCGTCGCCAGCGACGGCGCGCGCTCCACCGCAGCCCGCCCCAGACGCTCGCTGAGCTCGAGATCGCCAAGCCGCAGCGCGTCCTCGGCGGCCGCCGCCAGGTCGGCAACCGGCTGCGGACTGTCGCTGTCCAGCGCGAGCACCGCGAGCCGCAACCGATCCACCACACCGCCCGGCGACGACTCCTGCAGCCGGTGCACCACGTCTGTGCGCAGCCGACGCAGCTCGGGTCCGCCAAGCGCGTCGCGCACCGCGTCGACGAATAGCGGGTGTCCGGGGCGGACGAGCTCGCCGTCGATGACGACGGCGCCAGCTGACTCGGCGTCGGTCACGGTGTCGCGGCCCGCCAGGGCCGAGATGTCAGCCAGCGGCAGCGGATCCGCGACGGCCAGATACTCCAGTACTTGGTGAGCGACGCCCGGCAAGGCCGCGACGAACTGCTCGACAAGGGTGGCCTGTCTGCTGTCGTCGTGGCCGGGCGGTTCGACGCCTACTCGCGCCAGCAGGTCGTCTCGCCACAGCGCCGAAATCTCCTCGGCCACAACACCGTTCGGTGCGACAGTGACAATCAGCTTCACCGCGCCACTGACCGCCAACTGGTAGACCAGCGCTGCG
>DATJIX010000532.1:0-9939 GCA_035492865.1 Mycobacterium sp.
ATCAGGATCGCGCCGCGGTTGGGCACGAGCTGGTCATAGAGCGACAGGGCATCGGTCGGTGCGACGCCTGCACCCTCACCGTCGTTCATGGTGCGCGGCACACCGACGAAGGCGATGCCGTCGAAGCCCGCGTCCCGCAGATCGGTCAGCCGGCGACCCAGTGCGTCCTCGTCCATGAACGCGGTGACCTGAGTGCACAACCCATTCATGCCCGGCAGTTCGGGCCTGATCATGTTCCAGAAATCCAACACGTCCAGCCGCGGCTTCATCTCGACGGGACGGTCCTCGTCCTCCTCGATCATGCCCGGGATCATGACGTGGCGGATCCGGCCCTCGATGCCGGTTTCCTTGGAGAATCGCAGCACTTTGCGCGCTTCCTCCACGGCCTGTTCGGGTCCGAGGTCGGCATTCGGCGGCACCAGCTCGAACGCGACGGTGTTGAGGGTCAAGAGGTTGCTCCTCATTGCATGACGGTCCGCTCCGTCCGGGAGGCGACACTGACCGCCGGGCAGGACCAGATTCTCATCTGTTGCGATCGAGATTAGCGACTAGCCGGTAGCCGATGGGCGGCGGCCGCATCGCCGCTTGGCGGCTATTGATTTCCCGATCCGATCCTGCCACGCCCGATACAGATCCTGCCATCGGGATGACGCGCATCTACCTGCGTGTTTAACCCAATAGATCGGAAAGCACGGTTCGCGAGCCAACCGACACGCTAGCGAGAGGAGCCACTTCCCATGAAGAATCTCACCTTTGCCACAGTGGTCTCGAGCGCACTTGTCGCATTGGCTGTCGGTCTTGCGGGCCCGGCCGTGGCGGATGCAGGCAGCGGTTCGAATGTGCCCGCGCCCGCCCCCGTGTACCCGTGGACGACCACCGGCGGCGCCAATCCGTACACCCCATACGGCGTCGACCCTTACGTGCCCTACGGGGTGTCGTCGCAACACTGAGTCGCTAGACGTTGTCCAGGATCTTGGTGAGCGCGTCTTCCACGGTCGCAGGCGGAGAGCCGGACGCTACGTAGGCGATCACGACCGTGCGCCCGTCGGCGTAGGTGTAGCCGTCGGTGACGAGCGGGATGTTGAAATGCTGCGCGAGGTGCTCGTCCAGCTCCACCGGTTCGCTCGGAACCCCGACTCCAGTCGGCATCTGCTCGGCCAGGTGCCCGACATAGTCGCGCACAAACGTGTCGCCGACGCCCGATTTGAGTTGGCCCGCAAGCACTCTCAGCACCGGGTTGCCATTCTGGCTGACGACGCCGGCTTCCAGGCCGTCGAACTCCTGGCTGGCGAAGTCGGGGTCGACGTCGGCCGGGCAGATCTCGGTGACGGTGAAGCCGGGGATCTCGGCGAAGCCGCCGGGACGAGGGGCCTGCAGGCCGCAGTCGATACTGACCGGCGCGACCAGGCCTGCCGATCCGGCGGTGGTCCAACCGCAAGCGGCACAGGTCACGGCGACGACAGCCGTGAGCGTCGCGGCCTTTATTCGCGTGGGCTGAGGCACAATTGGCAGCATCCGATGTGGGGCTTGGAAAATTCTTGGCGGTGCGGGGCCGGGTGCGTGGCCCTGCTGGGACTGCTGACCGCTTGCGACGCGGGTTCGACCAATTCGGCCGCGCCGCAGGCCAGTGCGGCCTCGACCGCCGCCGTGCCCGCATCCACGCCCGCGGCCGTTCCGCCTGCGGTGCAAGGACCGCGGACGGCGAAGTGGATCGACCTTCAGGTCGGTGAATGCCTGGCCGACCCGCCACCCACCGACCCCAGTGTGGTTGAGGTTTCCGTGGTCGACTGCGCGATACCGCATGCGGCGGAGGTGTACCTGCGCACCGACGTCGAGGTCAATGCGGCGATCGCCGACGTCGCCGATCAACGCTGCGGCGCCGGGCTGACTCAGTACTCCGGGCAGGCGGCAGCCGGTCCGTTGGCGATGACGTACCTGATCGACTCCAACCAGGACCGCACGTCGGCCAACCCCCTGCCGAGCACGGTCATCTGCCTGCTTCAGGCGGCGAACGGTGGACCGCTGACGGGCTCTGCGCGTCGGTAGCGCGGAACTTACTGCATCACAACGTTATTGGGCGGCGGCGGGGGCGGGGGTGCGTCGGGCAGACACAGGCCGGTATTCGCGTAGTCGAAGTATCTGCCCGGTAGGCAGAAGGGCGCGCACGTGGTGGCGGCCGCGGTCTCGCCGTCGGCGCACGCCGTGTTGGTTGCCTGCGGCGCGGTCACGGCCGATGTCATCGCCACCGTCAGTGCCAGTGCGGACAAGGCCGCGATCACAAGCCGTCGCATCGGCCCAGTGTAAGTGCGGTGGGAATGCCCCATCCGTAATCTGGGTCAAGTGAGCATTGCATCGGGCGCCACAGTCGTCCTCGACGACCGGTTTGCCCGCGAACTGCCGGAAATGGCGGTGCGCTGGAAGGTGGAGCCCCCGGCCGAACCGCGGCTCCTCGTGCTCAACGAGCTACTCGCCGCCGACCTGGGCCTGCCCGTCGACTGGTTGCGGAGCAGCGACGGCTTGCGGTTTCTGGTCGGCGCCGCGGTGCCCGACGGCGCCAATCCAGTCGCGCAGGCGTACGCCGGCCATCAATTCGGCGGGTTCGTCCCGCGCCTCGGCGACGGACGGGCGCTGCTGCTCGGCGAGATCGCAGGCGCCGACGGCGCAGTCCGCGACATCCATCTCAAGGGTTCGGGGCGCACACCGTTCGCGCGGGGCGGGGACGGCCTGGCGGCCGTCGGCCCGATGCTGCGCGAATACCTCGTCAGCGAGGCCATGCATGCGCTCGGCATCCCCACCACCCGATCCCTCGCCGTGACGGCCACCGGCCGCACCGTCATCCGCGATACGCCGTTGCCCGGCGCCGTGCTGGCCCGCGTGGCCAGCAGCCACCTTCGGGTCGGCAGTTTCCAGTTCGCCGCGACCGCGGGTGACGTCGACCTGGTCCGTCGGCTCGCCGACCATGCCATCGCCCGTCACCATCCGAGGGCTGCGGAGTCGGAGAATCCGTATCGTGCCCTGTTCGAGGCGGTCGTCGCCGCGCAGGCGGCGCTGGTGGCGCAGTGGATGCTCGTCGGGTTCGTGCACGGCGTGATGAACACCGACAACATGACCATTTCCGGCGAGACCATCGATTACGGGCCATGCGCCTTCATGGAGGCCTACGACCCGGCGACGGTGTTCAGCTCGATCGACGCCGGGGGCCGCTACGCCTATGCACAACAACCGGCGATCGCGGCGTGGAACCTGGCCCGGTTCGCCGAGACGCTGCTTCCGTTGTTCGCCGACGACCTCGATCAGGCGCTGGTCCTCGCGCAGGCGTCGCTCGACGGGTTCCGCGCCCGGTATGTGGACGCGTATTCCGCGGGTATGCGCGCCAAGCTCGGGCTCGGCGACAGCGCCGACGCGGCCCCGCTGATGCCAGAACTGCTGGGCCACCTCGAGCAGAGCCACGTGGACCACACGTCGTTCTACCGGCTGCTCGCCCGGGCGGCGCGGGGTGACGTCGAGCCCGTCCGCGGGCTGTTCGTCGACCTCGCGGCGTTCGACGGCTGGCTGACCCGCTGGCGTTCGCTTGCGCCCGACGCGGATGCGATGGATCGGGTCAACCCGCTGTACATCCCGCGCAATCACCTGGTCGAGGAGGCGCTCGCCGCGGCGACCGCTGGCGATCTGACTCCGCTCTCGCAACTGCTTGCCGCCGTGACCGCGCCGTACGACGAACGGCCCGGCCTCGAGCGCTACGCCGAACCCGCGCCGGATGATTTCGGCGGGTACCGGACGTTCTGCGGCACCTAGGCGCGAACGTTCCTTACCGCTCGAAAAATCGGCAAAATTTCGAGCGGTAAGGAACGTTCGGCGGATGGTCAGTAGTGGTAGGTGTCCGACGGGGCGGGCATGTGCACCGGCTCGTCGTCGAAGTGCGACACCTCGATGCCGTAGGAGCGGGCCAGTTCGAGGATCTTGGTGGCCCGGGCGATGCGCGGCAGATCCGAGCCGTTGCGGATCTCCCCGCCGTCGCGCTCGAACTCGGCGAAAAATTCTTTCGCCCAAGCGATTTCGTCCTGCGACGGGGACAGGCCCTCGTTGACGACGGCACACTGATCCGGGTTCAGGCAGATCTTGCCGGTCATGCCGAACTCCACCGACACCGCGGTGGCCTCGATCAGCTTGAGCGGGTTCGAGCCGATGGTCGGCCCGTCGATCGCGCTCGGCAGGTGGGCCGCCTTGGCGGCGATCGTGAACCGGGAGCGGGTGTACGCGAGAGTGGCGGGATCGTCTCCGAAGCCGGTGTCGCGCCGGAAGTCGCCGATGCCGAAGGCGAGCCGGAAGGTGCCCTTGGCCGACGCGATCTCGGTGATGCGTTCCAGCCCGCGGGCCGTCTCGACAAGCGCCACGATCGGCTTGTTGGGCAGTCGTTTGGCGGTTTCGGTGACGTGGTCGACGGATTCGACCATCGCCAGCATCACGCCGCCGATGGACGTCTCTGCCAGAGTCTTGAGGTCGTCGGCCCACCACGGGGTGCCGAACCCGTTGATGCGTACCCAGTCGGAATTGCCGGCGTCGAGCCAGCGCACCACGTTGTCGCGAGCCGCGGCCTTGTCCTTGGGCGCGACCGCATCCTCGATGTCCAGCACGACGATGTCGGCGCGCGAGTGTGAGGCGGCCTGGAACCTGTCGGCCTGTGCGCCGTTGACCAGCAGCCAGCTCCTCGCGAGAACCGGGTCGATGCGCGAACCGATGTCGGCCGGATCGGGCGCGTCGGTGGTGACCTGTTCAGACATGCCTAAACGGTAGCGACCTGGCAATTGGCCGGTGCAAGGTGGTAAACCTCCGGCATGGCCGAGCGCATCACGTTTCCCAGCTCGACAGGTCCGACTCTGGCGGGGATCATCGACCGCCCCGTCGGAACGCCCCGCGGCTGGGGCGTCTTCTCGCACGGCTTCACGCTCGGCAAGGACTCACCTGCCGCCGCCCGCATCTGCAAGCAGCTCGCCGAGGACGGCATCGGCATGCTGCGCTTCGACGCGCTCGGGTTGGGCGACTCGGAGGGCGACTGGGGCGACGGTTCGTTCACCGTCAAGGTCAACGACGTCATCCGGGCATGCGAGTTCATGACCGAGCTGGGCACGCCAGCCGACATCCTGGTCGGGCATTCGTTCGGGGGCGCAGCGGTGATCGCGGCGGCCCGACAGTCACCCGGCGTGGGGGCGGTCGCCACGGTCGGGGCGCCGGTCGATCCCTCCCACGCCGAGCAGCACTATGACGCGGTGGTCGATCGCGTGCTGTCCGAAGGCAGTGCCGAGTGGATGGTCGGCGGGCGCTGCCTCACCCTCAAACGGGCGTTCGTCGAGGACGTCCGTGCGGCCGCCCTTCACGACAAGATCCGCGCCCTGAAGCTGCCGCTGCTGATCCTGCACTCTCCGACCGACAACACCGTCGGCATCGCGAACGCCAGCGAGATCTTCCGCACCGCGCGCCACCCGCGAAGCTTTGTATCCCTCGAGGGGTCCGAGCACTTGCTCACCGGGCCCGGCCAGGCGCGCCGCGCCGCTCGCATCATCGGCGCGTGGGCCGACGCATACCTGGCTGCCGAGTAACCGGGATCACTTGCCCGCCGTATAGATAGCCGGTTTGAGCGCGCATATCGTCGGGTAAAAACCACGCATATTCGGAACGGCGCAGGGGCCGTCACCGGGTCGGGAATTAAAGGGACGGTGAGGTTTTCATGAGAAAGTTGTGTCGATTCGTTGGTGCTGCGGCGGTGGCAGCGGCGGCGTCGGTCGGTGGAGCGGTCAACGTGCCCGTCGCGTCCGCGGATCCGTGCCCCGATGTCGAGGTGGTGTTCGCACGCGGCACATTCGAGGCTCCTGGCGTCGGCGGCGTAGGGCAGGCGTTCGTCGATGCGCTGCGCGATCGGCTCGGCAGCAAATCGGTTGACGTCTATCCGGTGAACTACCCCGCGTCATTGGATTTCGCGACGGCCGCCGACGGAGTCGTGGACGCCTCCAACAAGATCCGCGACACGGCCAGCCGCTGCCCGAACACAAAGATGGTGGTCGGCGGCTTCTCGCAAGGTGCGGCGGTCGTCGCGTACACCACGGTGGACTCGATCCCCAACGGTTACCAGCTGCCTGCCGGAATCACCGGCCCGATGGCGCCGGAGGTGGCCAAGCATGTCGCCGCGGTCGCGCTCTTCGGAAAGCCGTCGAGCGGGTTCATGCAGATGTTCCAGAACGGGGCGCCGCCGATCACGGTCGGCCACCTCTACACAGGCAAGACCACTGACCTGTGCATCCTGGAGGATTCCGTGTGCTCACCAACAGGGAGCGACTTCGGCGCCCACAACCTGTACGTGGACAACGGGATGACGAACCAGGCCGCCGACTTCGCTGCGCATCATCTGGCGTCGAACGGGACGTCGACGTAGCGCCTGCCGAATATCGACGGGCGTCTGTGCGTTGAGCTACGCGTGGATACCTGGGATGCGATTCGGGCCCGACGGAACGTCAGAAGCTATCGGCCGGAACCGGTGCCCGATAGCGATCTGCAGCGCATCGTCGAAGCGGCGTGGCGAGCGCCGTCGGCGAAGAACCGCCAGCCATGGGATTTCGTGATCGTCACCGATCCCGATCAGTTGCAGGAGTTGTCCACGGTTTGGCAGGGCGCGCGGCACATCGCCTCCGCCGCTGCGGCGATCGTCCTGGTTGCCCCGGTGCCACCCGACGAGCGCCGCAAACTCGTCGATCAGTACGACCTGGGCCAGGCGACGATGGCCATGACGATCGCGGCCACCGACCTCGGCATCGGCACCGGCCATTCGTCGGTGGGTGACCAGGAGCGGGCCCGGGCGATCCTTGGTGTGCCCGACGACCGCATCGTGGCCTACCTTCTCGGCCTCGGCTATCCGGCGGATCGCCCACTCAAGCCGATCGTCAAGCCGGATCGCAGGCCGTTCGATGAGGTCGTTCATCGCGGTCGGTGGTGACTCAGGCCGGGCCTCCGAGCTCACCGGCGATCCCCCGCTCGATGGCCGCTCGGGCACGTTCGGGCAGCACAACCAACCCATCGAGTTCCCGGCACGCCAGCGCGTAGGCCTGGTCTCGTTCCTGTGGGGTCGCGGCGGCGTCGACCGCGACGCGCAGCGCACTTCGTGCCCGGGTGATGCGCTGCTGCTGCTCTTTGGTGAAGTCGCTACGTCGCCTGCGAATGGCCTCGCTTTCGGCGACGTCGAACGCTGTCACGTAGTTCTCGACCGCGTCGAGGTACTGCCGCGCGGCTTCGGGGTCCTCGAGAAGCTCTTCGGCCTTGGCAGGGCGGAGCAGATCGGCCCGCAGCTTCGCCCGATGGAAGCGCTCGGTCAGCGGATTGCGCATGTCGGTCATCAGCGGAAAATCGAGCAGCTTGCCGATGTCGAGTTCGTAATCCAGCCATCGGGTGTCGGTTCGATCGTGTTCGGCGACCGTGCGAGAGATGGATCGCCAAAGGGCGGCCTGGCTGTTGGCCGCCCGGCCCTTGGCTGTCACAGTTCCGTCGTCGCCCTGTGCCTGGCGTCCCCGCGCGGCCGACAGCGCCTTGTAGCCGGCGAACCCCACACCGATCACCGGCACAAGCACGATCAGCAACTCGACTAGCCGGACCAACAGCAGCCCCATCCAGCCAGCATGCCACCGCGGCGTATTCTGGGTCGTACAACCCAATCAGCCAACACATGCCAAGGGGCGACAGATGTCGAGTTCAGTAGCACTGCCCTCCGCACCAGCGGTCGTGAGGGAACGACCGGGTGGCGACAGCATGCGCGCGATCATCCTGGCGAAGTTCGGCGGACTCGACAGCCTGGTCTATACCGAGATCCCCAAACCGCTCCCGAAGGCCGGCGAAGTCGTCATCAAGGTCAGGGGATTCGGTCTCAACCACGCCGAGATGCACATGCGCCGCGGCGAATGGGCGGAGGCCGCAGAAGTCAGCGGGATCGAATGCGTCGGCACCGTCGACGCCTGCCCCGGCGGAGAGTTTCCGGTGGGCGCCAAGGTGGCCGCACTCATGGGCGGGCTCGGGCGGACCATCAACGGCAGCTACGCCGAATACACGCGGGTACGCGCCGCCAATGTCGCCCTCATCGAATCCGATCTGCCGTGGTCGCAGCTCGCCGCGCTGCCAGAGACGTATGCCACCGCGTGGACATGCTTGTTCCGCAACCTGAATCTCGCTGCGGGACACACCATCCTGATACGCGGCGCCACCTCCTCGTTCGGCCAGGCCGCGGTCAAGATGAGCGTCGCAGCAGGCGCTCGGGTCATTGCCACCACGCGCACCCGCGAGCGCTTCGCCATCCTCGAAGAGCTCGGCGTCGTGCGTGTCGAGTTGGAAGCGCGGGATCTGGCGGCCCACCTCGCCGAGTCGAAGCAGCTGGACGCCGTTCTCGATCTCGTCGGCAACAGCACCATCCTCGACTCGCTCGACATGCTGCGCCGCGGCGGCAGCGCATGCCTCGCAGGATGGCTCGGCGGACTCGACCCGATCGGTGACTTCAACCCGCTTGCGCGCATGGCCAGCGGCGTCAACCTGAACTTCTTCGGCAGCTTCGTGTTTGGCACGCCCGGCTTCCCACTGTCGGATGTGCCGCTGCAGGACATCGCAGGCCAGGTAGCCAGCGGACGCCTCAACGCCGCTCCGTCACATGTCTTTTCGTTCGACGAGATCCACGACGCTCATCGCGTCATGGAGGCCGGTGAAGCGGGCGGGAAGATGGTCGTCGTCGTTGACTGACCCGGCAGCCACGTCGCGAGGTTGCGGACGTAATCCTTGAAGACATCCAGTCGCGACAGATCGGCCTTGATCTGATGGCCGGGCACCTCGGTGACGAACGAGGGCGCACCGCGATCGAGATCCCAGTTGTAATCGGCGAAGTGGTGGAATGTCGACTCGGCGACGGCCCGACCTATCGGCCTGCCGTCGGGCGCCAACTCTCCGTCGAGCACCACGGCAAGGTTGAAGTGCCTGCCCGTCGTGGTGCTGCGGCCCTGCGCGATCGCGGTGGCGAACGGCCCGGTCGCCGTTACCATGCCCTCGTGCGGATGGGCGGGGAACCATTCGATCCGCCCACTTGCGGTCCGGTCTGTGCGCAGCAGTTCGTGCACCGACCCGTCGACCAGGACCGGCTGATAGTCGCCGTTGGCGCCGGAGTGGTAGTTGGGCCAGGAGATGCTGGGGGTGTCCTGGTCGTCGCACATCGTGCTCGGGTCGACGGTCTTGTCGTGAAACTCGTTGACCACGCCCAGTGAGCCCAGTCGGCTGATACAGCAGCCCAGGTCTTGGTGATCGCGCGCCGTGAGCACGCCGCCCCCGTTCTCCCGGAATCGCCGGATGGCGTACGCCTCAGCGGCGGTGAGGCCGTCGCCCAGGTCGACGGCCATAAGCCACAGCTGGTCGAAGTTCAGCTCATCGAGATGACTCAGCACCAGGTCGTCGCCGGCCCGGTTCGCTCGGTTGCGGGCGACCACCTCGTGGCCGGAGGCCCGCAGTTCGTCGGCCAACAGCGAGAACCGGGTGATATCCCAGTCGTCGGGACTGGCGGCGATCGTCGTTTGCAGCAGTATTCGTGACATCGGAAATCACCTGCCCGCAACGGATTTCGTACTCGACTCGGCAGGCACCCGCAAGTGCTTGCGCGCCTCGAGTTCCTCGTCGTCGACGAGCACGAGCATGGGCTTGCCAGGTACGCACAGCATCGTTACCAGGTAACGAAGCTTGACGTCGTCGCGATTATTGGCGTCGGAGTAGTGGATGACGTCGCCGCCAGGCTCCCAGAACGCCTCTCCGGCGCGGATGACGCGCGGCGCCTCGCCCTCCAACTCGAACAGCATCTCGCCCTCGAGCACGTAGCCGAAGGCCGGTCCGTGTGGATGCCGGTGTGGTGGGGCGCCCCCACTACCCGGCCCG